>DFYR01000016.1 GCA_002383375.1 Spirochaetaceae bacterium UBA4077 | reverse complement strand
AGAGCTGCTCCAGCTTGTCGTGGGCCTCCATGATGATGGCACCGCCCGGGGTTTCGTAGACGCCCCTGGACTTCATGCCCACCACCCTGTTCTCCACCATATCCACGATACCCACGCCGTGGACGCCACCTAGCTTGTTCAAGGCATGGACAAGGGCGACCGGATTCAGCCGCTTGCCGTTCACCGAAACGGGCACTCCCTTGTGGAAACCGAGAGTCACGTACTCCGCCTTGTCCGGCGCCTTTTCCGGCGGCACGGACATCTTCAGCATGCCCTCCAGCCTGGGCTCGTTGGCCGGATCCTCGAGATCCAGCCCCTCATGGCTTATGTGCCAGAGGTTATCGTCCCTGGAGTAGGAATCGGACTTCTTCATGGGCACAGGGATATTACGCTTCTCGAGATAGGCGATTTCCTCTTCCCTGCTCTGGATATCCCAAATCCTCCAGGGCGCAATCACCTCCATCTCCGGAGCGAAGGCCTTTACTCCCAGTTCGAAGCGCACCTGGTCGTTGCCCTTGCCAGTGCAGCCGTGGGCCACCGCATGGGCGCCCTCCGCCAGGGCTACCTCGGCGAGCCCCTTCGCCAGGAGGGGGCGGGCGGCCGAAGTTCCCAAAAGATATTTCTTTTCGTAAGGGCTGCCGGCCTTTACCAGCGCCCAAAGATACTCGGATACGAATTCCTGCTTCTGATCCAGACGGATGAACTTTTGAGCTCCCGATGAAAGCGCCCGCTTTTCCATGGCCGCCCAGTCGGCCTCCTGTCCCACGTCGCCGCAGACCGCGACAACCTCGCAGTCGTAGTTTTCCTTGAGCCAGGGAACGATCACCGTCGTGTCCAGGCCGCCCGAATAGGCTAATACTATCTTCTTCTTCATGGCGGCGAGTTTATGCATATTCTATGAATATTTCAAGGGGTTATCGACGCATAGTTGCATATTTATGCGATAGCGGTAAAATCAGCAAGGCTATTACTACAAGCGCCGCTCCAAGCAGGTTCATCAGAGCAAGACTTCCTCTTAAGAAAAGCGTCGATGCCAGGGTAACTACAGGTTCCAAGGTTGATATGAGGGCGGTGTTTGTGTAACTTGTACGTTCGAGGCTGGAAAAATCTCCGGAATAGCATCGTAGCCGTCCCCACCCCTGAGTCGAACGCGAACTTCACCAGTACCAGCATGATACCGAAACAGTGGGCTGAGAGGGCGACCAATAAAAATCCCTTGAGGTTTCGTATGCTTAGGGCTTTTTATAAAGCGGCGGGCCGGGATGTTCCCGGCCGGCCGGCTTTTTTTAAACGACCGGAAAACTTAGCCTTACTTCCACTTGGCCAAGTCCAGTTCCTTTTCGGTCTTGGCGACGATCGCTGTGCCGGCCATGTCGCCTGTGACGTTGATGCAGGTGCGGCCCATGTCCAAGAGGGCGTCGATGCCCAGGATCATGGCGTAGGCCGCGGCGACTGCCGAGCCTTCAGTGACCTTGAGGCCGATGGACTCAAGCACCATGAGGAGCATGATGGCGCCGGCGCCGGGAACGCCCGCCGTGCCTATGGAAGCCAGGGTGGCGGTGATGATGACCGTGAGCTGCTGGTTGAAGGTCAGGGGCTGGCCGATGGCGTTGCCGATAAACATGGCGCAGACGCCCAGGTAGATAGCGGTGCCATCCATGTTGATGGTGGCGCCCAGGGGTAGCGTAAAGGAAGAGATAGCACGCGGAGCCCCCAGGTTCTCTTCGGTGCAGCGCATGGTTATGGGCAGGGTGCCAGAGGATGAACGTGTTACGAAGGCGGTGATCATGGCCTCATTGGCGCCTTTAAGGAACTTAATGAATCCCAGCTTATAAACGGACAGAAGTCCGCCGTAGACGCCCACAAGATGCACGATCAAGCCAATGTAGACCGTGAGGGTGACGATGAGCAGGGGTCCTATTGCCTTGGGTCCCTGCTGGGCGAATACCTGGGCTATGAGGACGAATACGCCGATGGGGGCGTATTGCATGATCCCCGATACGAGTTTGTACATCGACTCGGCCGCGGCGTTCACCACATCGACAAGCGTCGCGCCAGCCTTGGCCAGATCCTTGTTCGGCGCGTCCTTGATGTAAGAAAGAGCTATGCCGAAAACCACGGCGAAGAAAATAATGGGTAACACGTCACCTTTGGCAAGGGAATCGATGGGGTTCGTCGGGACGATATTGAGAAGAATTGTGGCGATGGTGGGTGCCGCCGCCGCCTTCCCCTGAACGCCCGCCGCGCCTACTATGTTGAAGCCGGCTCCTGGTTGCAAGATATTAGCGAATATCAATCCTATTAGAACGGCAAAGGCGCTGGTGAGCAGGTAGTAGACCATGATCTTGATGCCCACGCGTCCAAGGCGTCCCGGTGCGATGCTGGCCGCTCCCGCTATCAGGGAGAAAAGGATGACGGGCACGACGATCATCTTCAAGAGCCTGATGAAAAGATCACCGAAGAACTTAGAGTTGTCCACGAATGGTTTGACCGCATCGGGGAAGAATCCGAGGATTATACCCACGATCGCGCCTAGGACGAGACCGATGAGTATGCGCACCAGGAGGTTGGTCTTGAAGTACCAACTCAAAATCCCGCGCTTCTCTTGCTTTTCAGCCATCTTCATTCCTCCTTAGGAACAAGCTCGATAATCCCGCCTCGCAAGGCGACATCTCCACCGAGCGGGCGACGACTTAGAGCGATCATACTCCTAAAAGTTGGTAAACGCAAATATTATTTGCATATCGTAGAGCTTTTCCTTCCGCCCCTTTACAAAAACCCTACCGACGATGCAGGATTAGCATATGAAAACCATTGGCATTCTCGGTGGGATGGGTCCCGAAGCTACGCTCGAGTTTTTCAAGACACTTCTAGTCTACGACAAGGCAGAGCGCGATCAGGATCATCTTCACATAATCATAGAAAATAATCCCGGAATACCGGATAGAACCGCCTATATCCTCGGCAAGGGGGCCGATCCGCTGCCCGCAATGCTGGCTTCGGCTGAACGGTTGCGAGTCGCCGGGGCTGAACTTGTGGGAATACCCTGCATGACGGCACACTATTTTCTTCCAAAAATCAGAAAGAACTCTCCCCTCCGCTTCGTTTCGGCGCTCGAGACCATGGAGCTGACGTTGCGCGATACGTATAAAGAAGTGCATACGCTGGGAATACTCGCAACCGCCGGCAGCAAGGCGGCACGGCTTTACGAGTCGGCTCTGCCGCGTTATACGATTTTATGGCCAGAAGAGGAAGAACAAAAAACCTTAGTCATGGAAGCAATCTACGGCAAGGAAGGAATAAAAGCAGGCAATCGCGGCAAGATCCCCAATCTTCTATTAAGACAGGCCGCCCAATTGCTCATCGACAGGGGCGCCCAGGCGGTCGTCGCTGGCTGCACCGAGGTTCCCCTCGCCCTCGTGCAGCGCGATATCGACGTTCCTCTACTCGATCCCATGCAGATGCTCGCCGCCGCCCTGGTGCGCGAAGCGCGTCAAGGCTAGCCGGCTAGCCTTCCAGATCGGTTCCCTGCCCTACCCGCTGCTTTTCTCTCAGATTTTTTATAAAGTCCTCGAAGGCTTTTCTGGCCATGTCTTTGCAGCCTAAACCGAAGGCGAGGCCTATGCCCAGGGCGACGGCCGCGAATAAAATGATGAAAATAGTGCTAATGATCGTCTGTCCCAAACCCAGCTGCTCCAGCGCCATGGTGGCAACGATAAAATACCCAAGATATTTTATGATTCTTCCGATGAGGTCGGGGCTGTGGACCGCTGCGTTGCGCGCTATCGTTACGAAAAAATTGGAAAGGAATGTCACTACGACAAACCCGATTATGACGGTTATAAGAGTCGCCAGCAGGTTGGGCAGGGCAGAACGCATCCATGCCGAAAGAGAGCTGGCCGCTCCCTTATCCAGCCGGGCAACCGTATTGGACAGGACGAGGATCATTAAAAACCAGTAAAGCAGATGGGCTACGAGCCGTGATGGCGAATGATGGACATTCCCCTTTCGCAAGAAACTCGTCAGACCTGTTTTCTCGCTCAGGCGGTCGAAGCGCAAAAGGCCCAATAGTTTGGGCACCAACAACCGAACAATCACAGCCCCTAGCCACCCTACCACGAAGGTTACGAGGGCACCCGCGATGGGCGGCAGATCCCGTGAAAACGAACGAATCGAATCAAGTATATTGTTAAAATCCATTTGTGCCTCCTGAATTAATCTGAAACCGCTGTTTCTCAGACGACTCCGTCCGTCACGAGCCTATGGATCTGCTCCACGCTCATCCCCTCGATTCCCAGACTCTGGACAGTACGTCCGCTGCTTCGGTAATCCTGATCGTTCATTATCTGGGCCAAATCGATCACTAGATCGATAGATGGTGTGGGCACATTGAGCATGCGCCCTATTGAGGCCATGGGCACAAGGCTCATAGGCACATCCTCCCAGATATAGCGATGCTGGATGGTCGAGGGCGCTTTGATTCCCGCGTAGCCCGTGGTTGCCTTAATCGCCTCGCAAAGCGAATTACCCGGAGAATCATAGCTAAGATACAGCCACTCCCTGGCCGATACGGTTCGCACTCCCAGAGCCTGTGCCAGCGCCATCCTTTCGTCGTCCACCCGCTGGAGCACCTTGGCCACCGCCGGTGAGACACCCTGAATGTAATATTCGAAATTACCCTGGGTGGATTCTATCCACCCTGCGTTGAGCAGGGTTAAGGCTGGGTGGAAGATTGCGCCTATGTTCTCCAGGCTCGTCGCCAGAACATTGCTCCCAGCGGAGAATTGGGGAAATGCCTGATTGAGCACTCCAAGCGCGTCGGGCGTCATATGGGAGGGCAAGGCGCTCACGGGGACTCCGTTTTTTACCCTGAAAATATGGCCTCTGTGCCGGTTGATCATTCGCGATGCGTAGATGAAGGTCTGGGCTTCCACGACGACAGGTCGCTGATCGGTGCCGGAGCGCCGCAGGGCTTCCCTAAATTCCAGAGCCCCTCCAGTTCTTCCTGGATTGAGGACGACGATCTGTCCATCTTTTAAAAAGGGAGCCATGAGCTCGGCTAGGGGTAAGTGGGCGGTGGAGGGCGTGACGATCATGATTACATCGGCACCGTCCAGGGCAGTCCGAATAGAAGAAGTTGCTTTATGGACAGGCCCGAAGCCCTCCACCGCCCCTTCCAGGTCAATACCTCCGTACCAGCGCACTGCGTTTAAGTGCTCGTCGGTCCTGTTGTAAAGTTGGACCTCGAATCCCATATAGCCTAGGTGTCCGGCCATGGCCAGACCTCCGTTACCGGCGCCGACAACGCACCAGACGGCTTTCTTTCCCTTAGACCGTGCCTGCTGGAGGATTTCCCTCACTCCGTTCCAGTCTTTAACGCTTAGCATAGGAAGCTCCAGAATGGGTGGCCAGGGCGATATTCTCCTTGATCATCTCAATTCTCCTCTCTACCGAAAGAGGCTTGCCCGTCTCGTCGAGGGCTTTGACTCCGCCCTGGACAAGGCCTGTGGGTACGTCGGCGTTGGGGTATTCCGACTTCAGGTTGGTGAGCCAGGGCAGGGGGAAAACACCGAACTTGAGCATGGAATACAAGCCCATGGGAGTGTAGGTTCCAGGAATGAGGGATTCAACGGCGGCGATCATCGCTTTGGCCTGGCGGTACAGTTCCTCTTCCCTCACGACCAGTTCCTCATTCCTCTCCATGTCCTCAACGGCGCCCTCGGTCCGGAGACGGCGGTACTCCTTCAGTGCATGAAGTGTTATTTTGATGCTCTCCTCCATCACGTCGGGATCGGCAAGTTTGAAGGCTTCCGAATAGCTCACCACATGGATGATCTGCGGGCTTCCCCTATCTCTCGGCTCAATATCGTCCATCATTGCCGTCACAGCGGCCAACTGAGCCTTAGCCTTGTCGGCGTCGGGAGAGAAGTAGTCCAGGCCGCCTCTCGGCTGGAGATAGGCTTTGAACCCCGGCTCTTCCAGTTCCCGTACAAGGCGCACCAGAACCCGGGCCTTGGCCAGGTCCTGAATCCCCCAGAGGTATTTGGGTGTGTTCAACATGATCTGTAGAACCAGATTGTTAATCCCCTGGAGCTTGGCTGCCTTGGCCGCCATAAAACCTGAAACCACGTACCCCAGATCATCGGTGCCCCGGAAAGCGAAGTGGTGGGGAACGTTGGGCTCGAAGGGTTTGCCCGTGGATGCGATATACCGTAGGGTTTCAAAATGCTCTTCAAGGTTTTTTAATACGGGATTGGGCCCTCGTCCGTCCAGTTGGCAGAACCACCAGAGAGAAAGGGCGTGCCAGGCGATGTCCAAGGTTTTTTCGTTGATTCGGGCAAGGGCAGGTACATTCTTTGTTCCTGAATAGGTCCTGACCAGCATCGGCCGGGCGGCTTCCCATACCGCAGCGTACTCCTCCGGCGTGGCTATGGGCACACCACCGCCGTTACTCATACCCTCCCAGTTTTCGCCGAAGTTGGTTTGAGTAAGCTGGGAGCTTCCGATGGAGAGCACATCCAGATAGCCGCCCGAAGCCAGGCGCCTGGTCCAGTCCAGGAATAGTTTTACAGCCTCGCGGCGGTCGCTCAGGTAAGGTCCGGCGTGCACTCTGGTGAGTGGAGGCTGGCCAAGGGCTTGGCTGTGGGCGACCCTGTCGGCAAGCCTGTCCCCCCTAAGGCCGAAGTTTTTATAGCCCGATCGGTCTATAGGTTTGAGGCTGTGGTACATGCCATTCTTAACCAGGGCTTCGCCGAAGGCCATGCGCGCGCTGTCGTACCTTAATCCCTCGGACATCGAGCTGGGCATGAGTTCTTCGGGAATTCCCAGCTTCCTCATTGTCTCATGGGGCGTTTCGTCTCCGATAAAAACTTCGTCCGTATCGGGAAAGCGCTCCATCACTGCCTTGCAGGCTTCGGGCAGGCCGGCGAAGAACAGTCCCCGCAGGGTCCCGCCGTCCTTGGCCATGAGTCTTTCCCGGGAGAGGAACTCCCGCAACGCTGCATAGGTTCGAAGCGCGTCCTGGGGATCCAGCCTGTAACTGAGGCCGAGGAGGCTTATACCCTTATTGCGGATCCATGCGCACAGGAGCCTTCCACCGCCTCCACGGCTTAGGGCTTCCAGTTCGTGGCTTAGATCTTCATCGGCTATCCAGGATCGGATCGAGCACTGTTCCAATACGTGGGAAAAGGAAATTATGCCGAGGGTATGAACGTCTATGCGAGGATGAAGCAAGCCGAATACGTCATCGCTGCTGATCTTGAACAAGTCAGCACCTCCTTTGTGCAGGCGTATTTCTACCGCTCCCTCCCTCCTCTCCTTCTATTGAGTAGTATTTCTATAGTTATAAAATACCACGTAATCAGGCCTGTCGGCAGTAAAATGAGAAAAAATATAAAAAAAATCTACCTTGGGTATGGACAGCCTATGATACTGCCTTGGCGGCGGGAGCCTGAGACGACGACGAAGCCGGGTTGGAGGCGGCTGAGCTGGAAGAACTTGCGGCCGGAGAGGGCTTTTCTGTCCCGGAAGTTCCAGCGTCACTCTTGTGCTCCGAAGAGGTCTTGGATATACCCGTGACGCCGGTGGTGGATTTTCTGGAATCGTTGATATAGAAACCACTGCCTTTAAAAATGATGCCGCTGCCTCCTCCGATCATGCGGCGCACACTGCCTCCGCATTGGGGACAGATCTTGACCGGTTCATCGGACATAGCCTGGAACCTTTCAAAGTTATAGTGGCAGTCCCGGCATTCATATTCATATGTAGGCATTGCTGCTACCTCGGTTTGTGTAGAAAATGGGATTGATTCGTTCGCTGGTCAATATAATAAAAAAGCGCGTAAAAGGTAAAGTGGGGCTACTTCGGCCAGACTGAAGCCGCGTTATAACATTTATTTAGCCGGACTGAACCCGCGTTATAGCATTTATTTGACCGGATTGCAGCCCTGACTCACCGAAGGATACCCATCCGCTTGCCCACTCTTGTGAAGGCAGCCACGGCGAAGTCTATCTGGGAGGCATCGTGGGCGGCGGATATCTGAACCCTAATGCGAGCCTTGCCCCTGGGTACCACGGGAAAGGAAAAACCGATTACATAGACGCCTTCGTCAAGAAGCTCCTCGGCCATCCTATGGGCGAGCTTTTCATCGTAAAGCATCACCGGGCAGATAGGGTGGACGCCGGGCCGTATGTCGAAGCCGGCAGCGGTCATGGCAGTCCTAAAGCGCTGAGTATTGGCTTCCAGCCTGTCTCTGAGCTCAGTGGAGGATCCGAGCATATCCAGAGCTTTAAGCGTGCCTCCCACGATGGAGGGGGCGAGTGTATTGGAAAAGAGATAAGGCCTGGCCTTCTGGCGAAGATACTCTACGATTTCTTTCCTGGAGGCTACCACTCCGCCGGAACCGCCCCCTAAGGCCTTGCCGAAAGTGGTGGTGATGATATCAATTTTGCCGGCAACACCGCAGTGTTCCCAGGTTCCCCGTCCGTGGGCGCCCAGGAAGCCTGTGGCATGGGAATCATCCACGAGGACGAGGGCGTCGTAGCGCTCGGCCAGGTCACAGATGGATTTCAGGTCGGCGATGTCCCCGTCCATGGAGAAAACACCATCGGTGGCTACAAGGCGCAACCTGGTTCCGGCGGCTTCCTTGAGACAGCGCTCCAGACCCTTGGACTGGCGGCCTGTCTCGAGGTCGAGCTCCAGGCTGTCGTCCATGACGCCGTGGGCGTAGACCCAGCGCTTAGCCTTGCACAGCCTGACTCCGTCGATAAGCGATGCGTGGTTGAGGCTGTCGGATATGATCGCGCAGTCTTCGTCCAGAAGTGGCTCGAAGACGGCGCCGTTGGCATCGAAGCAGGAAGAAAAGAGAATGGAATCCTCCATGCCCAAAAACTCCGCCGTTTTTTTCTCCAATTCCTTATGCGGCTGTTGGGTGCCGCAGATAAAGCGCACCGATGCGAGGCCGTAGCCCCAGGTTTCCATAGCCTGTACAGCGGCCTTTCGAATTTCGGAATTGTTCGCCAGCCCCAGATAATTGTTCGCGCAAAAGTTGAGCACTTCCTTGCCGTCGGAAACGCGGATCAGGCTGCCTTGGGGTCCCGCGAGCACCCGCTCATCCTTGTAGAGCCCCTCGGCCTTGATCGCCGCTAATTTTTCACTAAGCTCCGATTGCATGGAACCGTACATGCATTCCTCCTCTCCGCGATGCGCTCAGGCGCGCGGCCGGCCGCGGAAAAAACCCATCACACTGCCAGCCAGGCCACCCGCTATATGGGCGAACTGGGAAATGTTGTCCTGCTTGGCCAGGGCATCCCATATCTGGCCGCCCAGGTAGACAATCATGACAAGAATGAAACTGAGGGGTATTTCCCCTTTTTTATAGTTCGTTATAGAAGCGAGGATTATCATCATAAAAACAATCCCAGAAGCTCCCAGGAGCACCGTGCCGGGAAAGAGAAGTACGTTCATTAACCCTGTGATAGCCGCGGTGACCGCGATACTGAGAAGCAGAAAGCCCGATCCGTAGGCAGCCTCGAGCAGAGGGCCCAGAAGGAGAATCATGGTGAAGTTGGCCATGTAGTGCTGGACTGAAGCGTGACCGAATATATAGGTAAAGAGTTTTATATAGTCCTGGAAGACGTTTGGCCGGAAGGGAGCCGGGGTTGAAAACCACTGGGCGGTGAGGGAAGGCAGGATCGTGATGGAGAGAATCAAGACAAGCGCGGAGGCGAATGCGAAGGTCAGGGTGACCGGAGCGTTATAACGGATCTTCATAGGCAATCCTCCCCGCCGGATCGCGCCCGGCGCTTAGATTTTCATTATACATCGAGTACCAGGGACACAGGACAGTGATCGGAGCCTGTCACCTCCGGCTGAATATCGGCTTTGAGGAGGGCTGGGAGGAACTCGGGATCGATGCAGTGATAGTCCAAACGCCAGCCGACGTTATTTGCCCTGGCAGAGGGCACCCGGTAGGTCCACCAGGTGTACTTTCCCGGTTCAGGACAGAGACGACGGAAGCTGTCCACATAGCCTGCGCCGGTAAAACTGTCCATCCACGCTCTTTCCTCGGGAAGGTAGCCAGGATTGCCCTCGTTCTGCTCGGGCCTAGCCAGGTCGATAGGCTTGTGGGCGATGTTATAATCCCCCGCCAAGACCAGGTGTCTACCCTTGGCGCGCAGGGAATCGCAGTACACTAGCATAGCGGTACAAAAGCGCAGCTTGTAGTCTAGCCTGGTTCCCATGTCCTGGCTGTTGGGAAAGTAGGCAGAGATCAAGATAAAGTCGTCAAAATCCGCTATCACCGTTCGGCCTTCGTCGTCGAATTCAGGCACTCCCAGGCTGCCTACCCAGGAGGCTTCCCTGCGGGCAAAAATAGCGGTGCCCGAGTAGCCTTTCCGCTTGGCGCTGGACCAATAGGCCTTATAGGGTTTACCTCTGCCGTCTACTGGATTGAGCAGCTCGGCTGCCAACTGGTCGGGATTGGCTTTTGTCTCCTGCAGGCAGATAAAATCGGCGTCCTGGGCGGACAGCCAGTCGGAAAAACCCTTGCCCGCGCATGCCCTTAGACCGTTTACATTCCAGGAAAGCAGTGTCCTCATGCATAATCCTTGCTTACTTATGATCCGAGAATAGAGTCGATGAGGCCTTTAAGCGCCGGGTCGATCCCGGCCGACCCTTCCGATTCAGATACGTCAATCTGGAAAATACCGTCCTTGAAAACGATAGGTCCATGCTCGTCGGGAAGAGGGATCTCTTCGTCCTCGGCCGAAAGTTCGCGTAAGGCCTGGCCGAGGCTGTGCGCTTTTACAGAATCGGGAGCGGCGAGCGATGCGCCAGCCCGCGATTCGCGAAACGGGGAGGCCTTGTAGCGGAGGGAGCCCAGGAAAAAATGGGAACCCGCGCCGAGCTGTTCTAGTCTCATTGCAGAAAGTCAGAATAGCGCAAATTCATTCTTCACGCCAGAGGCTTTTTAGTGTCGCGACATGGCCTGGGATGCTATACTCCCAGCGTGAAGCCTCGTATTCTGCTCAATCTTTTTATCGTTGTCTTGGTTTTCTCGGGCTCGCCAGGCTTTAGCCAAAGCCTCAGATCCTGGGAAAAGGCCGGACATCTGCGAACACAGCGCTTCGATATATTCTACGCTCCTTCTCTGGCTGAGGAAGCCCAACGCCTGGCAAGCTTCGCCGACGAAGCGCTTTTGCGCCAGGAGCAGATCCTGGGAATAAAAGCTCCATGGAAAAGGCTTCCTGTCCTGCTGTCAGACCGAGAATACTACTTGAACGGCTATTTTACCGCCTTCCCGTCCAACCGGATTTCGATACAGCTGGCCAAAGCAAAAATATCCGACGAACTCTCTTCCCTGGCCGATGAGCTGAAGACACTATTCGTCCATGAATTAACCCACGCTATCACTATGAACGCCCGATCGCCTTTCTGGTCCGCCCTCTCTTGGCTTATGGGCGATTTTATCGTACCCCCAGGGTGGATAGTCCCAAAGATGTTCTCGGAGGGCACGGCGGTGTGGATGGAGAGCATGGACTGGACAGACTCGGGCGAAGGTAGCGCCGCTGGGCAGGCAAGGCTCCCGGGGAGGTTCAACGACCCGGCCGCGCTGGCACCTGTCTATAAAGACATAAGCCTGGGCGCCGCAAGAAGCCCCTGGGAAGTATCAGGTTTGGCTGAATTCCCGGGCTCAGGCAGCCTTCCCTATCTCTATGGCGCCCTATTCGTCGACTACCTGGCCGGCCGTTTCGGTCCAGAGGTAATTGGAGCGCTCTGGAGCGAATCGGGCAAGGGCAGCATTCCCAAGGGCTTCGACGGAACCCTATTGTCCAAGGGCCTGTTTGAAACGATAAGCGGCGTGAAGTTAGAAGCGTTATGGCAGGATTTTCTTGCGAGCCTGGAAAGCGTCGAATCGGGGATTGTCGATGATAGTAAAAATGGCACTGCCGAAAGTCTTGAACCTCTCCCCCTTATAAGCGGAAGGATCGGCCCCTACTGCGCCGCGGGCAGCAGCATCTACTACCTCGATCTGGAGCGCTGGGGGGTATACCAGCTTTCCTTAAGGACCGGGGCACCGGCCAAGCGGCTCTTTGCCGCCGACCCCTATATCGAATACTTAAGGCTTTCCCCCGAGCGGGATGCGCTGCTGGTGGACTGGGTCCGGAGCGACGGCAGAGGCGAGCTGCAGCCTGCCCTTTACCGCTACGACCTAGTCCATGGCAGGCTGGATCTTGTTGGAATGAGAGAAGAGCCGCCCTATGCCGAAGCCGCCCTGAACCTAAGCACAAAGCAGAAAGCGCCCTTTTTATACCGCACGGACGGCGAAGGATTCAAGGATTTCAGCTACGGCCTGATCCGAATCGGAGCTCTCACGCTCCCAGCCAGGGTGGACAGAGAAGGTTCCATGGAAATCCTGGAGAGCCCTATTGAATCGGTCTCTTCATTGTCGCTTGGACACAATAACGGAACTGCAGAAAATACCACCATAATCGCGCTGGGGCTCCCCCAATCAGGCAAAGCCCTGGGGCTAGCCCTGCTGATCGGGGACGAGGCTGCCTGGACGTTATGGATTCAGGACACTGTCTTCCCAGGCGGGACGGAGGATCCTGCGATTATCGATTCCAGCCGTCTGGTCTTCAAGTCGAGTAATCTGGATGGCAGGCAGAGCCTGCAGCTACGCGAGATGGATAAGGCGTTTCTGGATAGCCAGGGCCATAGCGTGACTGTTTCCTGGATACCGCTGCAGCGTTATCGCGAAGGGCTGGGCCTAGGTGCAGAAACCGAAAAGGGGCTCGAGAGCAAACAGGATCCCGCATTACAGTCTATCCAGGCTATCCAGACAATGAGGGAAGAGCGTTTCCCCCTCGCTCTGGAGACAAGTCGCTATCCTTACGCAGACAGGAATTCCCTGGGAATTCAAATCCAGGGCATGGACATCACCGAACGCCTGGCCTGGGCCGCATCGGCGGGCTGGCATTTCGGCGCTTCCATGCCTGAGGCCTCGCTTTCCTTCAGTCTGAGTCCCGATACAAGGCTGCTAGAACTGAGCGCCCGGGACAGCTATAGTCCCGGAGCCTTAGGAAAGGGCTTTTACAGGGTCATGGGGCTCGGAGTGGATTACGAATACTACCTTCGGCTTCTGCCCTTGCAGCGACTGCTCTGGACAGGGATTTCGGGCAGCATCGCGGGCATGGATGACCAGCCTACCCTGCAAAAATATTTTGCCCCTGACTTGGACTATCTTTCCATGGGGACAAGTCTCCAGCTAGGTTACTCGGATCAGTATTCGCTGCCCTTTTTTCCCTTCGATCCCAAGGGAGTCCAGGCTTCCCTGGCCGTAGACTACGAGTCGCTTTCAAGCCTCGCAGACGGGGCTTCCTTTTCGGGCAGATTCAAACTCTCGTTTCCCCGCCCTGCGCTCCAGCTTTCGCTTTTCGGTGCGTACAGCCTGGATGACCAGCTGGTCTTTGCCCCGGCTGGGAGGTTTTTTCTTCAATCAAGCGATCTCTATCCTTCAGCCCTGGCTGCCCCGTATCCGTATTATACCGAATATGCCCGCCTGGACTCCCGCTCTTCTTGGTACGGTTTTGGAGAGCTTTTGGTACGTTTCTTTTCTGTCAGTCCATGGAAAGCGCTGGGTGTCTTGAGGATGCCCTGGCTGCCCGCTTGGACCATTGGGAGTCTCGGTCTCAGCGGCGGATTTAGAGCTGCGGCTCTCAGTCTAGGTTCCACCCTGGCTTTTCCATCCTCCGCCTTTTTATCCCTGGAGATTCAACTGGCGCTCCTGGCCGGACTTGCGGCCGAAGGCCGCCTGGTCCTGGACATCGAAGCTGCCTGGGCTTTCGACAGCCTTCTCTCCGACGGTGATCGCCTTCATATCGGCCTGGCCCTGGGGATGCGGATATGAGCGAGCGACAGCACAGCGCCGTGGTGGAAGCCCAGGAAAGACTCTCTGAACTGGTCTGCGCCGAATTGAAAGATGCCATACGCTCGGCAGGAGACGGGGAGATCTTTGCCGTGGGGAGCCTGGACAGCGGCGGCAAGGTGAGCGCGATTGAGGTGGTGGCCAGGGGAAGCTCCGATGCCGTCCCCGCCCTGGGCTCATATTTTGAAAAAGGTTCGGTGCTGATCCATAACCACCCTTCGGGAAGGCTCCAGCCATCGGATGCCGACGTGACTATCGCGGCGGAAGCCGGCAGTTTCGGGGTGGGCTCGTACATCATCGACAACGATGCGAGTCACCTCTACATCGTCGCCGAGCCTGCCCGGCGCAGATCCTTGAGGATGCTGGACGAGGACGGCCTTGCCAGGGCGTTGGACAAAGGCGGCAAGCTGGCCCGCACCATGCCGGATTTCGAGCCCCGCCCCTCCCAGGTGCAAATGACTGCAGATGTGGCCTCTGTCTTCAACCACGGGGGCATCCTGGCGGCGGAGGCGGGCACCGGAGTCGGCAAGTCCTTCGCCTACCTGCTGCCCGCCATAGGCTGGGCCCAGGGCAACGAAGAACGGGTTGTGATATCCACCGCCACGATCAATCTCCAGGATCAGCTTTTTTCCAAGGACATCCCCGTAGTCTCTTCGATTTTCCGCAAAAAGCCAAAGACTGTCCTGGTCAAGGGCAGGGCGAACTATCTCTGCAAACGGAGACTCCTGGAAGCCATAGATGAGGAAGGGCTCTTGCTGAACGAGCAGAGTCCCTTGAAGCGGATCGCCGCCTGGGACGAAGCCGGCGGAACCGGCGATAGGGCCGCCCTGCCCTTCAGGGTGGACGACCAGACCTGGGGCAGGGTTTGCTCCGAGGCTGAAGCCTGCGTTTCCCTTCGCTGTCCCCACAGGGAAAAATGCCACGTCATCGCCGTGCGCAAGAACGCTGCAGACGCCCAGATCATCGTGGTGAACCACCACCTGCTTTTCGCCGACATAGCCTCCCGGAGACAGAACGCGGGTGTGGAGCAGACATCCATTCTTCCCTCCTACAACGTGCTGGTGCTGGACGAAGCCCATGCCATCGAAGACAGTGCCACGAGCCTCTTCACCGAAAGCCTTTCCCGGTTTTCTCTTTTGAAAAAACTATCCCAACTATGGCGAAAGAAAGGGCGGGGCTTTTTCGGGAGCATGGCTAGCCTCGCCGCTTCCCCCTCGGTGAGCTCCCAGCGGATACGGATTTTCGAAACGGCGATCCAGGAGGTCCAAGGCTCGATGGCGAGCATGGAGGCATCGGCCTTGGCGATTATGGGTGAAGAGGCGAGCCTGCGGCTAAAGGATAAGACGCCGGCCATCGCCGCCTCGCTCTGCGAAGCAGCGGGACGGCTTCAGCGCTCGATTCTATCCCTCAGCAAGGAAATCGCAGACATTCTGGAAACCCTGCCCGAATCCAAGGCCCAGGAACCGGCAGCCTATGAAACCAGGATGGTAGCCAGGAGCCTCAACGAGTCGGCCGACCTCATGGCAAGGCTGAAGGATTTCGATGCCAATCCGGACACGGTCTTCTGGGTCGAAAAGCTGCGGAGTCTGCAAAAGGAAGTATTTCTCTCCTTCAACGCTACTCCCCTGGAGGTGGCTCCCCTACTGGAAAAATCGGTCTTCGAAAAGCTGCGCTCCGTGGTGTGCACATCCGCCACTCTTGCCGTGGGCGGGAGTTTCGATTTCTGGATGAAGAGGGTCGGCATAGCCAAGCAGCGGGAAGACCTTGAAGCCAGGATTTACCCCTCCCCCTTCCCTTTCGGCAGCAACGCGGTGTTGGCGGTGGATCCCCAGGCACCTCATCCCCAACGGCAGAAGACTGCGTACAAGGAATACATCCCCGAAACCGTGCTAAGGCTGCTCTTAGCATCCCGGGGACGGGCCCTCGTGCTCTTCACCAGCTACGAGATGCTCGGGATTAGTTTTGAAAAGGCAAGGCCGGTGCTGGAGAAGGAAGGGATAAGCTGCCTGCGCCAGGGTATGGACGAGCGCTCCAGGCTTCTGGCGATGTTCCGCAACGACATCTCCAGTGTCCTCTTCGCCACCGACTCCTTCTGGGAGGGAGTGGACGCCCCGGGCGAAACGCTATCCATGGTCGTGCTCACTAAACTTCCTTTCAAGGTGCCCGACGAACCGGTTTTACAAGCCAGGGCAGAGGCTGTGGAAAAGGCCGGAGGCAATGCTTTTATGGAGATCAGCGTGCCCGAGGCTATCATAAAATTCAAACAGGGCTTCGGAAGGCTCATCAGGCATTCCCAGGACAGAGGCGTGGCTGTGGTGCTGGATCAGCGCCTGGCCACCTCCCGTTACGGCTCTCTGTTCATCGAAAGCCTGCCTCGGTGCAAGCTCGTCTCCGGCGGCCTTGAGACCCTGGAGGGCGAAATACGCCGCTTTCTGGACGATTGACTCAGGCATGAGTACAATGCGGATAAAAGGAATACGATGAAGGAAAGTGACATTGTTCTTTTCGAAATGAAAAACAGGATCCGCGATTACGCCTGGGGCAGCCAAGACGGGCTCAAACTCTATTGCGGGATCGATACCCCCTCGGACAGACCTGCGGCCGAATGCTGGATGGGGGCACATGCCGAAGCTCCATCGAATCTGGTGACAGCCGAGGGCGGCAACTTATCGCTGCGAGAGCTCATCAGCCTGCAGCCTGAAAAAATCCTGGGAGCCCGAGCGATGCATAAAAGCTCGGAACTGCCCTTTTTATTCAAGGCGCTTTCTGCGTCCTCTCCGCTTTCCATCCAGGTCCATCCCGACAAAAAAACGGCAATCCAGGGCTTCGAGCGCGAGGAAAGCCTGGGCATACCCAGGGACTCGCCGCTGCGGACCTACCGCGATCCCAATCACAAGCCGGAACTCGCCCTTGCCCTCTCGCCTTTTAAGGCGCTCTGCGGCCTTCGGAGTATCGAAGAGGCAGCGGAACTTTTAGGTCCGACCTTAATCTCTTTGCCCAAAATGCGAAAGACTCGGGATGCAGCGGCGTATCCCGCCTTTCTCTCCAGGCTCCTGGGACTGGACGCTGAAGAAAAAAAAGTCATTTGTCGTGAAGCTGGCGCGAGAGCCCTTCTTCTTTCGAAAAGCGGCGAGGACCAGGCACGGGAAACCGGCCTTACGACGCTGCGCCTGCTCGGACTCTATCCCGGCGACCCTGGGGCTCTCGCGCCGCTTTTCATGCGGCTTCTACTGCTTCAGCCAGGCCAGGCGCTCTATATTTCCTCGGGACTTCTGCATTCCTACCTTGAAGGAACGATTCTCGAGGTCATGGCATCCTCGGACAATGTGGTCAGAGGGGGCCTGAGCCCCAAGCATATCGAAAAAGTGGAACTATTGCGCGTTGTCGATCCGGATGCTCAACCCGTCTTGCTGGAAAATAAACCGTCAAGTGAGGTGCCGGGCAGAACCCTGTCCGGCATGGCGACGGACTTCGAAACATGGCCTTGTCCCGCCGAAGAGTTCGCCCTCGAACGGATTTGCCCGGATTCAGGGGCGCGATTCGCCCGGGACGTCGACGGACCGGAAATTCTGTTCTGCACCGAGGGCTCGATCATCATATCCGCATTTGAGGCCGGGCATATGGAGTCTCCAGGCTCGGCAGCAAGAAAAGAACTGCACATAAGCCGGGGCGGTTCAGCCTTTCTCGGGGCCTCCTGTTCCCGGTATGAAATCACGGGCTTTGGAACAGTCTACAGAGTCAGATACCCGGGTCCTGGCGGAACAAGGATCGAGACAGGAGGAGTGGGAAGGTCCGGCGGCTCATCCGACCGCAAGACGGCGAACTTTCCGGGGAGCAGGCAGCTATGACACTGTGGATAGACGGGGACAGTCTGCCCAGGGATCTGCGCGCCTTTCTGCTGCGCCGGGCGGGCAGCTCCCGGGGTGGCGGAAAATTCCCGGAACTGATCTTCGTTTCGGCAAAAAGGCTTCCCGACATCCCTCCCGAACTTAGCCGATTAGTAGAGGCCGGCCCGGACGCGGTGGACAGGTTCATCGAAGCCGGAGCCATTCAGAGCGACCTTGTCGTGACCAGGGACACAGCCCTCGCCGAGCGACTGGCCGATAGGGGTATCTACGTCCTCAACGACCGGGGTGACGTCTTTACCAGTGAAAACGCCGCCGAGCGCCGCTCCTTAAGGGATGCCGCCCTTCAGCTCAGGAATCTCGGCCTGGCTCCCCCCTCGCCCAAGGGATCCCAGCGAACAGCCAGGGAGCTAAAGAGCTTCGCGGACAGCCTGGATAGGCTGCTCAGCAAAATCGAGCGGCAATAAAGTCAGAAAAGATTTACGGTAGTCGTCGTAGCGGTTGCCTGAGCCCCGGACCCAGGCTCAGCGGCAGGATTGTCGATCGAGCCTTCCTCTGGGCTCGTAGCCGGCGCCGGCTCCTGCGCCGGGGCATCTGCGGCCGGGACGAGGGGCGGCGCAGTCAGGTCGCCGGACTCGGTCGGGATTTCGCCCCCCGTAGGTATGTCAGCGGCGTCGGTTTCAGCGCCGATACCGACGGTCCCGGTATCCTCCGTTTCCACGAACGCCTCGTCGAATCCGGGCTCCACCGGTCCCGGCGGGCTTTCGGGCAGGCTGCTCTGATCGGGCGATACCGCGTAGGGGCTGACGAAGCGTCGGGTGAGATAGGCGTACCGCTCGCGAAGAATCGCTGATTTGTTCAAGCTCGAAGGCGTGTATTTTATGGGGGAGGAAAGCAGGGCGACGAGCCGGGCGGCCTGATCCCTGCTCAAGGACCTGGTCGATACGCCGTAGTAATGCTGGGACGCCGCTTCTATGCCGAATATTCCCTTGCCCCATTCGGCATAGCCGAAGTAGAGCTCAAGGATTCTTTCCTTAGAAAGGATCAATTCCAGCTCGAGGGCGGCGATCACCTCGAAATACTTCCTGACATAGCTTTTTTCCGGCACCAGGAAGAGGGTTCGAGCCACCTGCATCGTCAGCGTGGAGCCGCCGTAAAGCGGCTTGCCCAACCGAGCGTTTATCTCCTGGGCGCGCTTGAAGGCCTCTATGTCTATGCCGTGGTGCTCGTAGAATTTCCCGTCCTCCACGGCCACGAGCATGGAGCGGATATAGGGCGGGATGCTTTCCAGTTTTACCGGCCGGGGCTTTTGAATGTCCCAGCCGTAGCCGATCAAGCGGTAGGGCATAAGGATAGTATAGACGGGATCCGAAAACTTATAGACGAAGATGGCCAAGGAGGTCATCGCAATATAGGCGATATGGACCGCGAAGAACAGCTCAAGCAGAAAGATCAGCAGTCGTCGCGGCCAGGAGCTTTTCCAGCTTTCTGGGTCAGTGTTTTTTCCTTCGTCCTTGACAGGGCTCAGGCTATCGGACCGCGAGCGATTCATTTCGCGCTAGAGTATAGCCAAAAAAAGGGGATCCCGTACAGCTACGGGATCCCGATGGATTTAATCGCGGCGCCTAAGGCGCCTATTGGTCCGACCTGGAGCCTATTCGCAGCTCAGGCAGGCCTGCTTTCCTGCTTCGATGGCCTTGATATTCATGGGAATGAGTCCATGCTTGGAGGGTGGGAAGAAAGTTTTCAATATTTCGTCAGCGTGATCCAGCTTCACCGCTCCTGTGGTCTGGCTCAGGGCGCCCATCATGACCATGTTGGCGATCCTGCCGTCGCCGATTTTCTCCGCGATTTCGTTGCAGGGAATGTGGAGAATCTTGGCGTCGGGCCTGTTGGGATCGGTCTTGACCAGGCTGGAATTGAGGAGGATGGTGCCGCCTTGGGCGCATTTTTCCTCGGCGATATCCACCGAATCCTGGCTCATAATGACGACCGTGTCTGCCTTGGCGACGATAGGACTGGCGATCTCATCTTCGCTGACGATGACCGAAGCCCTGGCGATGCCTCCGCGCTTCTCAGCCCCGTAGAAGGGGAAGAAGCTCACGGTCAGGCCTTCTTTCATGGCGCAGTACACCCACATTTGGCCCAGGGAAATGACCCCTTGGCCTCCGAATCCTGCGATAAATGTTTTCTCTGTCATCTGCGCGCTCCTTTATCAGTTGCCCGCGCCCGCGGGGGCCGCGGCCGTCGACAGCGTGTTCTTGATCTCGCCCAGGGGATAGAAGGGGATCATGTTTTTCTCCAGCCAGTCGATGGAATCGGGAGGAGAGAGTTTCCAGTTGGTGGGACACTGGGAGAGAATCTCCACCATGGTAAACCCTTCGCCCCGCATCTGGGCTTCGAAGGCGGTGCGGATCATTTTCTTGGTTTTCTTGATGTTGACCGGATTGTTCACCGCGCCTCGGGCAAGGTAGCGGGTTCCTCCGAGGGAGGAGAGCAGCTCGCAGACCTTGATCGGATAGCCCATGCCTGCGTTCACGGGATCACGGCCTTTGGGGGAGGTGGTGGCGTACTGGCCTACCAGCGTCGTGGGGGCCATCTGTCCTCCCGTCATGCCGTAGATGGCGTTGTTGACAAAGATGGTGGTGAACTTTTCGCCCCTGTTGGCCGCATGGATGATCTCCGCGGTGCCGATGGCGGCCAGGTCGCCGTCACCCTGGTAACAGATCACCAGGTGGTCTTTGAGATTGCGCTTGATACCCGTAGCCGCGGCCGGGGTTCGGCCGTGGGCTGGCTGTACCGAATCGAAGTCGAAATAGTATTCGGCCCAGATGGAGCAGCCGACGGGGTTGGTGATGATGGACCTTTCCTGCAGACCCATCTCGTCTATCACTTCGGTGATAAGCCTATGTATGACTCCATGCCCGCAGCCGGGACAGTACTTGGATTGGATCGATACAAGGCTTTTAGGATGCCCATATAATAATTCCATTTTCCTCTCCTTCGCTTTAACGCCCGGTCCTCAGGCTTTCAGCATCCGCTCTGCGGCGGCGAGGACTTCTTCCTCGTTATGGATCATGCCGCCGGTTCTTCCGTAATGGGCGACCGGCGCCTTGCCGTTCACGGCGAGCCTGACATCCTCGACCATTTGACCCATGCTCATCTCCACCGAGAGGAACTTGCGGCCTTTTTTCTCGGCCAGGGCGGCGAGCCTTTCGTAGGGGAAGGGCCAGAGCGTGATGGGGCGGAAAAGGCCAATCTTGAGCCCCTTAGCCCTGCCTGCCTGGACCGTGCTCATGGAAACCCTGGCTGAAGTGCCATAGGCGACGATCACGATATCGGCATCCTCGACCTGCATTTCCTCGTAGCGGCAGAGCTCCTTCTTGACCACATCATAGTGGGCTTCGCGCTTGAGGTTAGCCTTTTCCAGGGTGGCCGGGTCCAGGTTCATGCTGCTTACGTGGTTCACTCCCCGCTTGTCTCTGGCTTGGTGTCCCACAGCCCAGGGTTTCCGGGGGAGCTTCGCCATGTCCACCGGATCGGGAAGGATTACCGATTCCATCATCTGGCCGATAAGACCGTCGGCGAGGACGAGGACCGGAATCCTGTACTTGTCCGAAAGCTCGAAGGCCTCATAGGTGAGGTCGGCGGCTTCCTGGACTCCCTTGGGAGCCAGGACGATGGTGTGGTAATCGCCGTGGCCACCGCCCCTGGTGGACTGGAAATAGTCACCCTGGGCGGGAGTGATGCCGCCGAGGCCGGGGCCAGCCCTGGCTACATTGACTACCACCGCCGGCAGGTCGGCGCCGCAGAGGTAGGAAATGCCCTCCTGCTTGAGGGANNTTGATGGCCGAGACTTCGCTTTCGGCCTGGATGAAGATCCTGCCCGCAGACAGCATGTTAGCCGCCATGTAGGCGGTCAGTTCGTTCTGGGGGGTGATGGGATAGCCGAAATAGGATGCGCAGCCGGCCCTTATCGCCGCCTCTCCAATCGCTTCGTTGCCTTTCATGAGGCGTATTTCTTTTTTCATCGTCGCCTCCTTTAGAGTTTATAGACCGTGATCGCCACATCGGGGCAAACCTGATAGCAGTTGCCGCAGGCGATGCATTTTTCAGGGGCTATCACCGATGAGGGATAGTAGCCCCAGGAATTGGGTTTCGTCTCTGGACCTAGGGTCTTGGTGGGACAGGCACGGACACAGAGCAAGCAGCCCTTGCACCGCTCCCTGTCGATGACGGGTTTCCCCTTGATGGCCATGGCATACTCCTTGCGCGCTCGTCAGCCTAGTCTGCGCCCTGCGAGGGCGGCCAAGGCTATCGAGGCTAATTTGGTCTCCGCGGTATCGGCGCGGCTGGGAAGCACGACGGGTCTCGCCGCCCCCATGACGATGCCCGCACCCTTGGCCTGGGCCAGGTCGAGCAGACATTTATAGAGAATATTTCCCGCCTCTATGTCGGGAACGATGAGCACATCGGCGTCGCCGGCGACATCCGAAACAATGCCCTTGATCCGGGCGCTCTCGGCGCTGATCGCGTTGTCCAGGCCGAAAGGCCCGTCCACGACGCAGCCCTTGATCTGGCCCCGTCGGTTCATCTGGGTCAAGAGGGCAGCCGTGGCCGTGCAGGGCATCTTGTCGGGGTAGACTTTTTCCACGGCGGCGAGCAGGGCGACCTTGGGATTCGTCACGCCCAGGACCTTGGAGACCGAGACCGCCGAATTGATGATGTCTACGAAGCAAGACAGATCGGGGGCGATATTGAGTCCTCCGTCGCTCAGGACGAACAGTTTGTGATAGGTAGGCACCTGGATCACCGCCACGTGGCTGGCGAGCTTTCCCGCATTGATGCCCGTCTCCTTGTTGAGGACTGTCTTAAGCAAGGGGGCGGTGTCGATGATGCCCTTCATGATGAAGTCGGCCTTGCCGTCCCGCACCAGGCCGACGGCTATGGAAGCAGCCTGATAGATATCCTTGGCGGGGACAAGCTCGAAGGCGGAGATGTCCAGGCCCCTGCCCCCCTTGGCTTGGGCGGCGGNNGGCGGCCGTCGCCACTGCGCCAGGGTCACCAACGAGAATGGGGCGGGCGATGCCTTCGGCAAAGGCTGCTGTTGCGGCTTCGAGAACCGAAGGTTCCTGGGCGGCGGCTACTGCCAGCTTGGCAAGGCCGGCGGCGGCCGCCGCCTTGATAATGTCATCGATGGTTTTCATGGAAGGTACTCCATGGGCTCAAGGCTACCAGAAAGAGCAGCGAACCCGGCCTGTGCCAGGGCTTCCAGTTCGCCCTCCCCCGGATAGACGACAATAGGCGCTATAAAGGAGCAGCGCTTGCTGATGCCTTCGACGATATTTTTGCCGTAGGCGATGCCTCCGGTTATGATAACGGCATCAACAGCCCCTGCCGCCGCTGCGGCTAAGGCGCCGATTGCCTTGCTCACCTGATAAATAAATGCATCAAAATAGAGGGCAGCTTCCGTATCCCCTACATTGCGCCGTTTTTCTACTTCCCTCATGTCGTTGGTGCCTAAAAAACTCACCATGCCGCCGGCTCCGGCGATAAGGCGAGCTACCTGCTTTTCGCTGTACTGGCCGGAGAAGCATAACTTAGCCAGGGCGCCGGTGGGCAGGGTACCCGAACGCTCGGGGCTGAAGGGTCCTTCGCCATTAAGGGCGTTGTTGACATCCACGACCCTGCCTCCCTGGTGAAGTCCCACGGAGACTCCGCCGCCGAGGTGGGCGATTATTAGTGTCAACTCCTCGTATCGTTCGCCTTTTTCGGAAGCATAGCGCCGGGCGACAGCCTTCTGATTGAGGGCGTGGAATATAGAAATTCTTTTAAAGTGCTTGTTGCCCGATACCCTGGCCAAATCGGAGAGCTCATCGACAACCACTGGGTCGGCGATAAATGCGGGGATGCCTAAGGGTTGAGCTATATCGCCAGCTATGAGAGCACCGAGATTTGATGCATGTTCTCCATAGGCTGCGCTGGTCAAATCCTTCTTCATGGCATCGTTGACCCTGTACACTCCCCCTGGAATGGGGTGCAGCAAGCCGCCCCTGCCTACCACCGCCGTCAGTTTAGCGGTGTCGAAATCCGCAGCGCGCAGTTCCTGCATGATTGCATCCCTGCGGAACTCGTATTGGGAAGCTACAGTCTTGAAGGAAGAGAGCTCCTCGGACGAATGGCTTAGGCTTTTTTCGAAAAGTCGAGAATCGGAAGAAAAAACCGCCACCTTGGTCGAGGTTGATCCCGGATTTATGACGAGGACGCAAGGATTCATCGATTCCTTCCTTGTAAGTGTATGTCCTTAGTATAGCACCTCTTGGAAAATTGGCAAGTAGGTATTTTACACAAGATGAAAGAGTATTTCAAATATTGAAACGGAATAGAGAGAGGGAAGTAAAAAAAGACCGTCTTCGTTGAGACGGTCCTTTCTATACGAAAACAGCGGTGCTTATGAGGCTCTGGTCTTGTGCCGGTTGAGTCTTCTCTTCTTCTTTCTCTTGTGCGTCGCTATTTTCTTGAGCTTTCGTTTTCTACCACAGGGCACGACGATTCTCCTTGATTACGTTTGGTGCGAAATGAGTCTCTTTCACCGCGCAACAGGGGCAATAGTACACGGATAGGCCTGGATCGTCAATACACTTACAGCCGCTCCCTTTGGCGGTTTTTAGAGCTCGCCCGGCGGGAAGTAAGCCTGTCGATGACGATATTGACTTCGGCAACGAGAATGCCGGTAAAGCGCTCAATGTTGTCGACGATAAACTCCTGCAAGGCGTAGGCGTTGGAAGCCAGCTTGGTGCCGAAGGGAACCTCCAGCACCACGGTGATCCTGTAGCCCTGGGTATCATCCCGTATAGCCAGGCGCTTCACCTTCACTGCCGGATCGTACTCGTCCACGCAGTGGACTACCATCTGGGACAGGGCTGCCTCGGAAATGGCCACCCTTCCTCGTTTGGTATATTCAGGCCGCACGACCGCTTTTTCGTAGATTTTAGGCAGGGAAGCCCCTGTGCCGAAGCTGCGCCGCAGAAAAACTCGCACACTGTCATAGAATATGGACGGGTAATTCCGGCGGATTTCCAGGGCGGGAACCGGGATGACATGTTTGCCCTCCACCTGCCTGGACTGCATGGCTTTTTCTATTTCGGCCTTTGTGGCGATATCCTCAATTTTTATTGTTTTAAAGGGCTGGGGAATCTGCAGTCGTTCGCAGATACGTTGAACCATCTTTTCGCTTGTTCCGATTACGAGGATTTTTCTAAAGCGCTCCCGCTGGAGGGCTCGGGCTACCTCGTCCCTGTGAGCCTTGTCGTGGAAAAGGGCGGTTTTTACCGCACCGAGATAGAGGGCTTCTTTTTTTGCCGATTTGCCTGCGATGAGCTGATCGCCCCGAATCAGCAAACCATCGTCTATAATCATCTCTATTCCGTACTTCTGGGCTACAAGCTTAGCCCTGAAGCTCTTCCCTGTTCCGGTCGAACCAACAAGGGCGTAGACCCTGACTCCCCGGAAAAACCAGAAAAGGATCTTGAAAAACCGCATCATGAATAAAGGACACTATATAGGCACAGCAGGCCTTCGTAAAGGGCGGATTGGAAACAGCGGCTGCTAAGGCTAAAGCAACGCTTAATCCTACGGCGCTTTGTGCGCCCAGATCAGCGTCCTCTACGCGTAGATCCGCCCCTGCAGCTTGTCGTATACTTGTGTCGAGAGGTGACTTCCCATGTCGATGATTTACCATCCCGGTACCGGATTCAATGTCGGCGATCCAGAAATCCATCCAGTCGATCCAGCGCGGCTCTCCTCTCCGGAGGAGCTGAGAAAGGAAGCCGAGAACCTCATACTCTCAGCATCGGGCTGGAGAAAGGTTTTTGCCGAAGCAAAGCCTCCCTATGCCCCCTGGGCTCTTCAGCCGAGCCCTGAGGACTCGCTCTCCGAAACCGTTGCAACGCCCAAGCTTCTCCTGGCCGCTCTCATGGCCGAAAGCTTTGCGAACCTCGTTCTGAGGCAAAAGAGAATGACAGCGAGACCAGCAGTGCTTCTGGGCATCGATTCACGGCCTACGGGACCTGCCCTGGCCGACGTTTTTGCCAGGGTCCTGCTCGGCTTGGGCATTGACGTGCGGTATTGCTTTATCGTGCCGGCGCCAGAGATCATGGCCTATGCGGGAAGGGCGGCTGCCCTTCCGCTTGAGCATACCGAACGGGCCGAAGGTTTTGTCTACATCTCGGCCAGTCATAATCCGCCGGGCTACAACGGCGTTAAGTTCGGCCTGAGAAGTGGAGGTGTCTTGAGCGCCCAGGAAATCGCCCCCCTCATTGCCCGGCTCAAGGCTTCGATCGCATCCAAGGATTCAGTTTCGCAAGCCCTCGCCCTTATCCAGGCCGCCGATAAGGAAGCCCTGGCCCTCTGCTACGAGCGCTGCAGCGAATGGAAACGCCGCAGCCAGTCCGCATACACGCTCTTCAGTCATGAGGTTATCACCGGCAAAGAGGATTTGAGCGAGCAGGCGACCATCCTGGACGAGCTGACCGAAGCCTGCCGGCAAAGACCGCTGGGTTTAGTCGCAGAGCTCAACGGTTCAGCCCGCAGCCTGTCCATAGACAGGGATTTTTTCCAGGGGATTTCGGTGCTGAGTGAGTTCTATAACGACAGTCCCAGACAGTTTACCCATCGCATCGTCCCAGAGGGCATAAGCCTCAAAGACTGTATGGAGCTGCTTCAAAAAGCTAAGGAAAAGAATTCCTGCTTTCAGTTGGGGTATGTCCCGGACTGCGACGGCGACCGGGGCAACCTGGTTTTTTACGACAAAACCGTAGGGAAATCCAGGATCCTCGAAGCCCAGGAAGTCTTCTCCCTCTCCTGCCTGGCCGAACTAGCCGGACTGGCAGACTCCTCGCAGAACGCCCCGGTCGCCGTCGTCGTCAATGACGCCACCAGCGCCCGGATCGAACGCATCGCCGGCTTTTTCGGAGCCAGGGTTTTCCGTGCCGAGACTGGCGAGGCCAATGTGGTAAACCTTGCGGAAAAGCTCCGTTCCGAAGGCTGGATCGTGCGCATCCTGGGCGAAGGCTCCAACGGCGGTACCATCACTCATCCGTCCAAGGTACGGGATCCGCTATCGACGCTGGGCGCCATGATACGCCTTCTTCGGAGCGGGGACAGGGCAGGAAGCCCTGGACTTTTCAGGCGCTGGCTCGATGTTTCTGGCCAGGAATCGGCATACAGGGAAGACTTCGACCTGGCCGACGTCATCGCCACCCTCCCGAGCTGGATAAGCACCAGCGTTTTCGAATCCAGGGCGGCCTTGAGCGTACGGAGCGCAGACAAGGCAGCGTTGAAAGCCCGCTATGCCCGGATATTCAAGACTGAGTGGGAATCCCGAAAAAGCGAATTGCGCGAACGCTACGGCATAGAAGCCTGGAAAGCCCTGGCGACCATAGGAAGCCGTGAATTCGAAGTGGGCGAGGACTTCGCGGCATCGGCCTCCGGAGGCTTGAGAATCCTCCTCCTCGATTCTCGCTCCGAGCCTAAAGCATTTCTCTGGATGAGAGGTTCGGGCACGGAGCCGGTATTCCGCATCATGGCCGACGTTGAAGCCGGCACGTCCGGAGACGAGGAGTACTTCCTCTCCTGGCATAGGCAAATGGTCCAGGCTGCCGACGCTGCTGTCTAGAAAGGAATCCAAGACACCAATCACCGCAGGCATGGTGCCGAATTGCGATGATACAGGACTTCTTCCCTGGAGGTAGTTGTCTTATACGTCAGAACCCAGTTCAACGCATGGTGCTTGTTCAAAGAAAGTCCTTCGTGTAGGATGGCGCTGAAAGTAGCAAGGAGTCAGGATGGGTATCCGCGGAGAGCTTTTTTCCACTCGTTTTGCCTGCGACGGCAGGACCTATTTTTTCAATGTCAAGCAGAACAGAAACGGCGACGTTTTTTTAAGTATTGTGGAAAGCAAGCCTTCCGAAGGCGAAAGCTTCGACCGCCGCTCCATCGTTGTGTTCGGCGAACATATGGAAGGCTTTCTCAAATCCTTCCAGTCGGCCCTGAAATACATCGACAAGACAGGAATCAAACTCAGCCCCGAATCCCCTATGCCTGACAGGTATGAGGAACACCCACGGAACGAGCGATCCTCAGGCTATAGGGCATCTTCTTCACGGGAACGGGGCAAGGATGCCCCCAGGTTCGAGCGCTCCTCCGGGTACAGGGAAGCCCCGACTCCCAGAGAAGGCCAGGCCAAGCGCGTCGTCATACGTCCGGCCTCGGACAGGCCCCGGGGAGAAGCTTCAGCTCGACCTGTGAATAAGACTCGCAGAAGCGAAGCTGCACCGCGCTACGACCAAGCCGAACCCAAGCCCCTCAAGCGCATCGTCGTCAAAAGGGCAAAAAAGACCGACTCCCAGGACTGATCGGGCAGAATTTTTCAAGATCCTCCCAGCCATCTCAAGAGACAGTAAAACCTGGCCTTTCCCAGAGCGAAGGACCATATTTTTTTATTGCCTCCCGGTGCTCCCGGGTTGGATAGCCCTTGTGGCGGCAAAAACCGTATTCGGGCTGCACAGCATCCAGCCGCAGCATCATGCTGTCCCTGGCAACCTTGGCGAGAATCGAAGCGGCCATTATCGAGGGATGGAGGGCATCGCCCCCTATAAGAGCCAAGCAGGGCCGGCCCAAGTCGGGGGGACGGTTGCCGTCGGCAAGCACGGTTTCAGGCCTAAGGCTAAGGGCTCCATACGCGCGCTTCATGGCAAGAAGACTCGCATTCAGAATATTCAGAGCCCCTATCTCTTCCCAACTGGCCCAGGCAATGGCCCAGTCCAGGGCTTTTTCGGTGATGAGTCGATAGGCTTTTTCCCGTTTTGCCCGGCTTAGGACTTTAGAATCGTTCAAGGTTTCAAGGGGAAAATTTTCAGGAAGAATAACAGCGGCGGCGCAGACCGGTCCTGCCAGCGGCCCTCTCCCCGCTTCGTCGATGCCGCAGATCGAAGCCAGCGCAAGCGCTGAGAGCGCCTTTAAATCTTCTTTCCGCCAAACCGAATTCATATCGACTCCAAATATCTCTTTAGCGTATAAGGTGATCTGCCAGTGGAACTCTGCCTGAAGGTTTTAAGCTTCCCGCCAGAACATCCAGACCAGCTTCGAGACAGGCAGGGGCATAGTGGTAGACCGCGATCGCCGCTTTGCTCCAGGGGCTATGGGCTGCATGGATAGGCGAGAGCACCGATACAATGGCAACGTCGACACCTCGTTCGTGAGCTAGAGTGGCAAACTGCATGCCCGCCCGATTGGCCACGCAGACGATGGCACCTGCACAGCCGGAAAGAGCTTTTTTAAAGGCCTCCAATTCTTCCGGCTTGGCCTCGTGCTCTGGTCTGAAGGAAAAAGTGAATCCTCGGGCAGTCGGGTAGCGTTCCTTGCCCAGGGCGATAAATTCGCCAAAGGGAGCCGCGATGAGTACCAAGCCTTGGGGCGCAAAAGGAAGCTCAGCCTGGCGGCCTATGATCGAAGCGCTTCTCCTAGCCAGATCGGCGAAGAAAACCTGGCCTTCGGCGTCGGGCAGCAACCGTTCTACCTCTGCTGGATCTGGAATAAGGGATTCCCTGTCTATGCCGCGCAGGTATGCCAGCTTTAGCGTGAGAATTCGCCGAACAGCGACTTCTACGGTCTTTCTCAGCCTCTCATCGTTCCGCAGGGCGGTTAAAAGGCCTTTCCAGAGCGCCCCGTCTTCGGCGGGGGCCGAGGAAAGCAAAAGCATGTCATTGCCCGCCCGTATCGCCTTCAGGCAGGTTTCCAGAATGCCGGCCCCGTCCAGGGCGCCCTCCATGTAAAGATCGTCGGTTATGACAAGGCCCTTGAAACCGAGCCTTTCCCGCAACAGACCCTCGATCATCCCGCGGGAAAGGGAGGCGGGTTCCTCGCCGCTAATGCTCGGAAACGCAAGATGTCCGCTCATGACGGCAGGGATCCCTGCTCTTACCGCCTGCTCGAAGGGGTAGAGCTCTCGCCTTAAAAAAGTGCTTTTATCGATTTCGATCTTGGGGAGAATACCGTGGGAGTCCAGAGCTGTGGCGCCGTGTCCAGGAAAGTGTTTAACCGTCGGAATGACCCCGGCGGCCATCGAACCCCTAGCCCAGGCTATTCCGAGGCGGGCGGCAAGAGCCGGGTCGTCCGAAAAAGCTCTCGGTCCGATGATCGAGCTTTCCGGTACGGTAGCCAGGTCCAGTACCGGGGCGAAATTCATGCTAATGCCCAACGCCCGAAGCTCTCGGCCCAGATAGAATCCAGTAAGGTAGGCGTCCTTCGTGGATGCGGTCGCCCCAATAGCCATATTGCCCGGGGATTCCGAGCTTTTTCCCTTAACGTGCCGTATCCAGCCACCCTCCTGATCGGTAGCCACAAACAGGGGAATCGATAGCTCCTGGCCGAGGGCTGCGCCTTGAAACTCCGCCGTCGCCTTGGCGAGGGCTACGCTGTCTTCGGCGTTTCTACCGAATACCTTAATGCCTCCCAAACCCCTTCGGGCTATCCATTCCAGCAGTTCTGCCGGCGCCTTGCTGCCGGGATAGCCTAGCATGAGAATCTGAGAGAGCAGCTCCTCGTCGTCCATCTGCGCGACAATTACCTGAGCCCGAGCCTCGGCCCAGCTCATCCTGAGGGTGTCAGGGAGGTAGGCAGGCTCGGCTTTGTCCCAGAAAAGATCGGCCGCTCTTGCCGAGCCCCCCTGCCCCATGGCTGGAAGCGCGATTAAGAGCATGAGAAGAAATGTAATTAAAAGACGCGGGCGGGATCCGCCAGTTTCAACGATAGGCTGCACCCCTGATCTCATCGATATACTGAGAAGCCGCATGGGCAGCGATAGCTCCGTCGGAGCAAGCAGTAATAATCTGTCTGAAGGGCGATACCCGCACATCCCCGGCGGCGAAAAGCCCTGGAATACTCGTGGCCATCTTATCATCGGTGAGTATCGAGTTGGATTCGTCCTTGGCAGCGTCCGGCACCAGCGATACGTTCGGATCGGAGCCAACGAAGACGAATACGGCGTCGAAGGCTTCCTCTACGGTCTTTCCGTCCACCAGGTTCTTCAGGGTAACCGTTTCTACCTTCTTTCCACCTTTAATCTCCACCGCCACGGTATTGAAGCGAACCTCGATGTTGGGATTGGCCAGAACCCGTTCGGCCAGGGCCTTCTGCGCCCTAAAACGATCCCGCCGATGGATCATGACAATTTTATCCGAGAGCTTGGCCAGGTACATCGCCTCATCGCAGGCCGCATCGCCTCCACCCACGACAAGCATCTTCCTACCCTTGAAAAAAGGTCCATCACAGGTAGCACAGTAGGAAACCCCCCGGCCACAAAAGGCATCTTCCCCAGGAATGCCCAGATGACGGTGTTTCGCTCCCGTGGCCAATATGACCGCATCGGCCTTCACTTCTCCCTCTGATGTCGAAATCTGGAAGAAATCCCCAGTTTTCTCCAGCTTTTCCACCGAGCCGGTTAGAAATTCGGCTCCGAAGCGCTCGGCCTGAGTTTTCAATATCTCAGCTAAATCGAAACCAGCGATGGGTTCGAGAATACCGGGATAATTCTCCAGCTGGTCGATGATAAGCGCCTGGCCTCCGGGAGCTAACTCCTCGATCACCAGGGTTGAAAGGTTAGCCCTGGCTCCATATTGGGCTGCCGCGAGACCTGCGGCCCCTCCTCCGATAATGACAAGCTCGTACTGTGATTTCATACGTATAGTATAAAGAAAGTTAAGATAAAACGCTAGAAGATCCAACTTCCAGGGGAAGCCTGAGGCAAAGACAAAAACCAGGACCCTGCGAAGGCCGTACCTCTCCCCCCAGACGCTGGGCGAGCGCCTGGGCTATCTCCATGCCCAGACTCTGGATTTCCCGGAGCTCGGCATTCGTTAGAGTTGAGCCTCCGCATACGGTCAGTTCCTCTGTTTTATCGGAAAATCGGTAGCTGAGGCGTATCCGGGCTTGATGCTCGGTCGAGACAGACCGCCGGAAAAGCTCAGAAATCCACTGGCTGGCAACTATGCCTAGATAGGAAATCCGTTCGGCGTCGAGGACTCTATCCTGAGCATCAACCTCAATGGGCAGAAAACTACCCATCGAGCCGTAGGATTCGGCTATAAGTTTGGAAAAGCGCTGAAAGTATTCCACCGAAGAAACGCCGGCGCTGCTTTCGGTCTCGTAGAGAACCTCATGGACAAGGGCAATGGATTTAATCTGGGTTATCAGCGCTTCAAACCTCAAGGCCGAATCTTCCGCGCCATTTTCCATCTCTCTCAGGTGTGCCAGGCTGGCTACGATCTGCAGATTGTCCCTGACCCTCTGGTGGGCTTCTTTGAGCAAGAGCTCCTTTATGGTCAGATTATCCTCGAGACTCTTCTGAAAGAGCATCGCCGCCGTCGTATCGTGAATCACTCCCATGGTGACAGGTGCTGAGGCTTTAAACATGGTTTTCAGGGCGGGATCATCCACCGGCTCCCCATAGGCGTTTACCGAAGCATAGATAGTCTGTCCAGTCTTGCCATGGATGAGCCGGACCTTGAGCTCCCTGGTCATTCTGCCCCCGGAACGCCGTTCGTCGAAGAGCTTCGGAGCCACCGCGGGAGGTGCTTCGGCCTGGCGGATTCTAGCCAAGACAGCATCCCGGGAGACGGACGAGCGGTCCTCTTCGCGGATGATCTCGGTAAAGTGCCGTCCCAACAAGTCCGAAGGCTCGTAGCCTATCTCTCGCACCGCTTCATTCAGGAAAATGAAGACTCCTGAGGAATCCAGGACATAGACAATCACTGGGAGCGCAGCGATGAGCGTGGTAAACCCTGCGCCAGGAGTCTGGCTTCGGTCGTTGGCTCCGAAAGACAGCGTTTCGCCGGGCAGCTGCCTGTTTTGTTCCATATTCCCCATGCCTGGATAGTAGGAGGGGCTTAAGCCCTTAGTCAAGGCAAGACTTTCAGCTCGAAGGGTGGCGGTGCTGGGCGCGGATAGGAAGTTTGTATATAGTATGGCAATGCTTTTCAATTATCATACCCACAGCGAATACTGCGACGCTAAAGTCCCGGCCGCCATCCTCGCGGAAGAAGCATATAAAAAGGGGTACAGAATCCTCGGCTTTTCATCCCACGCGCCCCTTCCCCTGGCCTCGGGCTGGCTCATGTCCTGGGACGAGCTTCAGCCCTATGCTAAAACTGTCCGTTCCCTGCAGCGAACCTGGGCAGGCAGGGGCTTGAAAATATTCCTCGGCCTGGAGATCGATTACATAAAAAACATCGTCAAGCCCGGTGATCCCGCCTACCAGAGCATCAAGCCGGATTTTATCCTGGGTTCGGTTCATTTTCTTCAGGGGCTCAGCGAAGACGAATTTACAGTGGACGAACCCGCCGATCTCTTCGAGCGCCATATGAACCAGACGGTCAAAGGCGATGCCTCAGTGATCTGGAAGCAGTATTACGAAAACATGATGGGTCTGGTCGAAGCCGGCGGTTTCGACATACTCTGCCACTTCGATCTGGTCAAGAAAAACAACCGCGGCAGCCGATGGTTCGACGAAACATCACCGGCCTATCTGGATGCGGCCTTTGCGGTGGTGGACAGGGCGGCTGAGCTTAACATCATAGCCGAGATAAACACCGGCGGACTGGCGCGGGGCAGTACCGACAGTCCCTACCCTTCGCTACCGATTTTAAAGCGGATGCGGGAAAGAGGCCTAAGGCTGACCATCGGCGACGATGCCCACAGCCCTGAGCATCTGGGCGATTACAGAAAAGATGCGGCCGAGGCGGCCAGAGCGGCCGGATATACAAGCCTTTGGTACCTCGACGAAACGCTCAGCTGGAAAGAAATCGGTCTCGACGAGGCGATAAAATAAAAGGCAGGACGATCGAGCCGTCCTGCCGGGTACTGCTTTTCAAATATCAGGACTAGCGATTCCGCCGCTCTTCGCTCTTCTGGCAGTGTATGCACAGCACTGCGTAAGGTATGGCGGCTAGCCGCTCCTGAGGGATTTTTTTACCACAGGCCATGCACAGGCCGTAACGCCCCTGGCTAACCCTGGTGAGTGCCGCGTCGATAGCCTTCAGGCGCTTAATATCCTGAGAGCCGAGGGCTTCGATCATTTTGCGGTCGATATCGTCGGATGCGACGTCGGCGACATCTTTGGGATCCATCTCAGCGACGATAGCCCGGAACTCCTCATTGGTCGCAGCAAGTCCTTCAAGGATTTCCCGCTTCTGCGAGTAGAGCAATTCCTGCATCTGTTCGGTAAAGGTTTTCTCCATTACGTTCCCCCGAACAAGGCATTGTAATAACGCCGGTTCTATATTTTTGGATGCGCACAATGCATCATAAGCACCAAAATGTCAAGCCTCGGTCAAGGCCTTGATCCTATTTCTGTGGATACGCATCCAGCGGTACTCTCCGGAGCCGGAAGTACCCGGCGTAATAATTGACCGGCCTTGTTGACATTAAGCCCGGCGGTACATACTATTTCAGATATTTGACGGGTGCAAGAGCCGCGCAGCGATAATTTTTTCCTGCGCGATCGCTTTAATCCGACATTCAAGGAGTAGCCGTGGCGAAAGAAGAAGCCATAGAGGTGGAGGGAGTCGTTCGAGAAGCCCTTCCTAACACCATGTTCAGGGTTGAGCTGCAGAACGGCCATGTAATATTAGCCCATCTCTCGGGAAAGATGCGCAAGCACTATATCCGCATAGTGCCCGGTGACAAGGTGCGCGTCGGCCTTTCGCCCTACGACCTTTCCCGCGGCAGGATCATCTATCGCGAGAAATAATCCGCTCTTCGTATTCGCGCCCAGGTCGCACCCCGCCCTCCCAAATCCCGCGTAGCAGGACCGAATGCCCCGACCATTGGACTCTCCTCTAGGATCTTCCGGACCTCGGAGGCCAAAACCGGCTCCGATTCGGAGTGAATGCCTTTCCCGTGGATGATCAGAACCTTCTCCAAGCCTCGCCGCTGAGATTCGGCTAAAAAGCGATCGATGGCCAGCTCAGCCTCAGCCTTGGTCTTGCCATGAAGGTCGAGGGTGGCCTGTGGACGCATTCGCCTTATGCGTTCCGCCGAAGCCGGGCCATCGGCGGCAGCTTCTTCTTCCTCGGCGCTGGTCTCCCTTTCAGCAGGATCGGGTACGGAGTTCCGTAGAAGCCAGCGCCTAAGGTACGCAGTGCCGTCAGGTTCAACCTCGCGGACTTTCTGGTCCGCGGCTTGGTCTTCAGGCTCATCTTGAGCGGCGGTGGCCCGACTTTTCTGCTTTCCATGAGCGGCCGCCGCCCGGCTCTTAGGATTTCCCTGAGCAGGAGTTATCGGGCTGTTCTGCCTTTCTCGGGAGGCAGCCTGGCTTTCCTGATCCGCCTCGAGCCCCTTCCCGGTGACCTTGCGCGAGCGCTGCCTGTCCCACTCATCCAGAATCTTTCCAAAATCCATTTTGTTGACCTAGGCTGAAGAATAGTAAAAAGCAGACCCCGGGTCAAACTCTCGGGAGAGTTTGACCCGGGGCCGCGACTACATTGCACCATATTCCCGTTAGAGTTCAGCAGTCGTGCTCCACCTTGCGGAAATCACAACTATCCCTGATACTAAAAACCTGGAGCCGAAACGAGATGATAAGTGCCAGGCGCTACAGCCCAACCAACAGCTACTTTTTCACCTGGATTCTTCGCCATACCTACGGCACGTACATATGCAAGGCCTACAAAGCCAAAGGCATAGGGCTAGAAGTCTTTGACAGGATAAAACCGCCTTTTATCCTCGTGGGTAATCATAGCACGCTCCTGGATACCTTTTTATCCAGTTTTTTCGTTCCCCATCCGATTCACTGGGTGAGCAGCGACGGCAACATGCGCTCCCCCATCATGCGCTTCCTCATGATCAAGCTGATCGGATGCATTCCTAAATCGAAGGGGATTCCCGACATTGAAACCGTAAACTGGATGGTCGAATTCATCCGCAAGCGCAAGGGAGTAGTGGGATTATACCCGGAAGGCCAGTCCTCCTGGAACGGCGACTCTCTACCCGTCTTCGGCTCCACAGCTAAGCTGATCAGACTCCTGAAAGCCCCTGTCATTCTCGCCCACTCCAGGGGCGCCTACATGACCAAACCGCGCTGGACCTACTTCCGGCGCGAAGGACAAATGGAAATAGAGTTTTCAGAGCTCTTCTCCCCTGAAACGCTCAAGAATATGAGCGTCAAGGAAATCGATGAGAAACTCAAGCTCGCCATCCGCCATGACGATCCCACCTGGGCGAAATCCCGGGGAATCGCTTTCCGGCATCCACGGCGCGCCGAAAGCCTCGAGCTCGCCCTCTTTGCCTGCCCTGCCTGCGGCGCCCTTCACAGCATCGCATCCAAGGGAGAACAGGTTTTCTGCAAACGCTGCGGCTTTTATGCCGAATACGGCGAGGACGGTAGCCTCAGGCTGCTGGGCGCCGGCGATTCTCCTACGCCTTTTGGCTTCGGCGTCCAGCCGCAATCCGGAGAACTGCTCTTTGAATCCCTTAAAACTTGGGATCTTTGGCAAAAATCCTATCTGGAACGAATCATCGCCAGAGACTACCTGGCAGACCCCGGACGGCCCATATTCAGCGATGAGAACGTAAGCCTCCTACGGGGAAAGCGGATGGATACGATGACTCGGGTAGGCAGAGGCAGCCTTTCGCTATCTTCGGACTCCCTGCTGCTCAGGCAGACCGATGGCAGTGAAACAAAGATCGAAGTCGCCGATATCGACGGGCCCGGCGTGCTCAAATGGAATTTCTTCGAATTCTATGTCGGCAAGACTGTCTACAGGGCTCGCTTTGACGATAAAACAGCTTCCGGATATAAATACGCCATGGCGCTGGAAGCCCTTGCCGCGCTCAGAAAAGCGGCCGAGCAAGCCGAGCAGATTGATAAGGCCGCGCAGGCGAGAACTCTGCCCCAGCCTTAGCCTAGGCTGCGACACCCAAGCTCTGCCGTGACGCCTAGCCTCGGTCGCAACGCCTAGCCTCGGTCGCAACTACCGGCCTCTTCCGCAATGCTCAGCCTTTTTTCAATCGAAAAAGTACGAAAATCCTTCAATTGCCTTCTTTGTACCAAATCTTGCTCGGCTTGGCGAAGCTGCGCCGTTTCGCGAGAATGACATAGGTCACCAGCACATAGAGCAGATAGAGGGCGGCTATGCCCATCATGAGCCAGAAATAGAACATCGAGCCCGAGGTGTAGGCCTTGGCGGGCAAATTGATAGCCAAAATAAAGGGAATGGCCAGGAGGAAGGTGAGCCCCGCCGAGAGCATGTAATCCGAGGACACTTTGGTCTTGAATTCCGGATCCATCACCCTGAGCAGGGCCAAGCCCGTCGAGAGGGTGCCCGTNNGGTAATCGTTGAACATGCGCGAACTCATCCATGGAACCGTGATGCTGATCATGATCCCGCCGATCGACGAGATGACGAGGATAGGCAGCCAGTATTGACCCACGAAGACCAAGGATATGGCGGCCAATGCTCCCGCCACCATGAAATCCACCGAGAAACCCGAAACCCTTGTGAGGGTGTCATCGTCCAAGACATAGCCCAGCTTGAGCAGGTCGACTATCCGCCGTGTCACGATGGCGCAAATAGCTGAGAAGATGAAATTGATCCCCCAGAGATTGGTCGCGAGCTCCGTGCCGATAGAACCGGCGAATCCTAACAGGAAGCTCAATCCTTTGAGCAGAAGGAAGGAGAGGAAGTATACGACGCAGACGATGGCCACATGAAAGCTCAATGAATCGATGGCCTCCGAATCGGTGGTCATGCGGCCTCCAGAAGCTTTTGGCCTGTCCCTACCGACGACGCCGCTTAAAAGGTCCTTATCCTTCATGAAGGCGAGCATCTCGGGGCTCACCCATCCCCTGCGAATCCCCATGTTTATGAGCACCACCCCGCCGAAACAAGCCCAGATGTACCCCAGGGCGGCAAAGGTCAATCCCACCGAAGCTCCCCCCACGAAGCCCATGGATTCCCAGCCCTTGCCAATCGCGTACGCTTGTCCCGGTCCCAGAGCGAAGCCAAGGGGCAGATGCAGTCCTATGGCAGGATGCACCTTGGGGAGGAAGAGAAGCGTCAGAGCCAGACCGAGAAGGGCTTGGGTTGCATAACCCATAAGAATGCCCGTGGACATGCCGAGGACGCCGCCGCCCTTGTGCCCCTTCACCTTCGGCGGCGAGGATCTTAAGGACATGGAGATGAATGAAATATTCAAAAGATGGTATACCAGGTCACCTAAGCCGTTGCCGGCATATCCTATGGCCGGCAGCAGATAATTATATATAGGCAGAAGAATAAATCCGGCGGTGAGCGCGTTTGGAATCAAAAAGCGCTGGAAGAACCGAACTTTGGCGCGAATGAAGGTGGCTAGTACCAGAGCCGTCGAAATAAGTCCAGCGTCTATAAACATTTTCCACGAAAAGTCCATACGGTGCTCCTTACCGGGGAATGGTAGGGTCAGAATACAGATAAGGCAAGGGGGGTCTGAAACGCGAGATGTCCGTCCGAGGACCTACGTGGTATTCTGGAAGGTCGTGAGACTGAAACGTAATTTAGCTGCAGCCCCTAGCCGTGCGACGTTCTATGAATCCCTCTATGAGAGAGCGGGCGACCGAGCCAGGGGGAGGGATCTCCGGCAGCTCGTCGATGCCATACCAACCCAGGTTGTCGATTTCAGCCCCGTCTGGTCTTACTTCCCCTGATTTGTAATCCGCTTCGAAGGCAAACATCAGCGAGTCGGGGAAAGGCCAAGGCTGGGAGCGGATATAGCGTGGCTCATGGATCTCGATGCCCGCCTCCTCCATCACCTCCCGCCTGACCGTCTCTTCCAGGGTCTCGCCTGGATCGACGAATCCGGCGATAAGGCCGTGCCTGCCCTTGGGCATTTTAGCATTGTGGGCCAAAAGGATTTTTTCGCCCTTGTTCACCAGCACGATCACCGCCGGCGAAATTCGGGGGAAATATACCCGTGAGCAGGCCGGACAGACCCTAGCCCGGGCGTCTTCCAAGTTTTTACCCTGAACCAGGGCCGTGCCGCAGAAGGAGCAGTGCCTGGTCTGGTATGCCCAGTGAGAGAAGGCCTTGGCTTTAAGCACGAAGGCGGCAGTACGCTGGGAGGTGGAGCCGATGAACTGGCGTAGAGGAAGTCTACTGCAGCGGCTACAGTGCGCAGTCCGCTCGTCCTCCAGTTCGGCACTGGCGTAGGTAGCCCCTTCGAAATCGAAGCTGGCTATTCGCAGGTCGGTATTGAGTTCTTCCCGCTCAAGGCCGCCGGGGAACTCCACGCTGCGCTCGGATCTTAGTGAAAAAAGCGGCAATTCCTCTCCAGCGGAGAGTTCTTTTCGGGGGAGCAGAATATCCAGGCCTGAAAACAAGGCGCAGGCGCCTGGCGTAATCGGAGGACTCATAATTCTGATTTCCTAATGCTGCAGAACCGTTTGTTCGATGACCCTTAGCTGGGATCGGTACAGGCCTGTGATATTGGTCCCGTAATCCGAAACAAGCCGCAGCATGTCCCTCGAATCGTTTTCCTCATCGACGCCATTGATCCTGTCGCCGGCATCGCCTAAGCCGGGCATGATGTAGGCCCGCTCGTTGAGCACAGGGTCCATCCACAGAGTGTAGACCGTCACGTTTTCGATGGCCCTCACGATGCGGAGGCTTCCCTTCAATGCCGATATCACATTCAGGAATTTGACCGATTTTGGTCTTACTCCCTGCTCCAGAAGGTATTTAACGATCGTCACCAGGGATCCTCCGGTGGCGTTCATGGGATCGGCGAAAACCAGGTTTTTTCCGTCCAGTTCTTCCAGCTTGAAGTAGGAGCGGTCCAGATCCAAGATGTACTCCATGGTGTTTTCGCTCTTGGAATCGTCCCTCTTTATCTTAAAGAGCGCAAAGGGTGTCAGGTAGCCCGATGATGAATACTCCTGAATCTCCTTGGATATTATCATCGAAGGCAATAAGGCTCCTCGGAGCATGACGCACATCACCGTATCCGCCAGCTGATCGTCAATGTCCGGAATCTTATGTACCGCGTAGTTTTGAACCGGGATACCCACAGGAGTCTTGACTATAAGATAGTTCTTTTTCGGTCTGCCCACACCGGCAAACGTGAGGTTGAAGAGGAGTTCGAAAGCGCGCTGGGTATAGTAGACGAATTCCTGCCTTCCCGTGCTTGAGTCTCTCAGTTTGGCGATGAGCCGCGAAGCCTCTCCATGGTTCTCCTGGGGAGTGATAAAGGAATAGACCTGTATCCTCGGTTCCGCGGCACAGAGTTCCTGCATCAGGGCTCCCATGGTATTGTAGAGATCGATAAGGGAGTCTTCCTCCCTTTTCAGCTCGAAATCAGATCGGGATGTGCTCAGGATATTGAAGGAGACCATTGCTTGCCTGTACAGGCTGTCCATCCTTCCAAGATAGTCGTTGTCCGAGGCGGTCAGATATCCGTCCAGGTCCTTAGCCTTGAGTATTATTTTGCTCATTACGGACCTAGGCTTTGATTATCTCGCCCAAGCTCCCGTTGCCGATGCCCACGGCATTGCCCTCGTCGAAATCCAGGTGGCACTCCAGCGTATAGCTGGGATGCACCCGGCATACCACATTGAGGAATATGGCGCCCCGCTTGTCTCCGGCCTTGAGACTCACCACTTCCTTGTCCTTAACGTCGTAGCGCTGGGCGTCGGCGAGGCTGAAGTGGATGTGGCGCACAGCGATGATAAGCCCCTTGTCTTTCTTGATGGACCCGGCAGGCCCGATGATCTCGAAACCTGCGCTGCCTTCCAGCTGGCCCGACTCGCGAACAGGGCAACCGGGTACGCCCAGCTTGAACTGGTCGCTGGCCAGGATCTCGCACTGGGTTTCCTTGCGCTCCGGCCCGAGAATTCTCACGTTCTCGAAGGCACTCTTAGGACCCTTGATTGTGACTGTTTCGGCACAGGCGAATTGCCCCGGCTGGGTAAGATCCTTGGCCTTGGTGAGCTGATAGCCTTTGCCGAACAGGATATCCAGATCTTCCCTGCTCACGTGCACATGGCGGTTGGATAAATTGATCAGTACCTTGGTCTCGGGCATTATTTCCTCCTCAAACTTATTCACCTAAAGGGATGCTCTGCAATAAAACCTTATGCTTCTCCGGCCAACCTTAAATCCGCAAACGGCTTTCAGTCAAGCCGGGCTTTTGTTTCATTCCTTACTATGATGCACATTTCTCTGGGATAATGGAATCTCGATTCCCTCCTAATCAAAGCGCTGCTTGACCTTTTCCTGCATACCGAAGTTCATGCGCAGCGCATTGGACCATTCCGCGCCCAGGGCGGCTACCTGGGAGGTAGATGACCACCAAAGCAGATGACTACCGGGGCAGCTCCGACAAGCCGGCAAAAACTGCTTCCAGGGATCGATAGCTATCTCTGTAGAGTGCGAAAAGCTCATCATAGAGAATCTTTTTAGATACATCAGGCTCGTAGCACTCGCCTAAGCCTACCAGATTTTCCGCCGCAGCAGCTAGATCGGGGAACTGTCCGAGGGCTGTCAGCGCCACACAGAGGTCGCCCAAAAGCTCGGCTTCCCTAAACTCGGGAACCTTGATCGGCACCTGAGTGATGTCGGCTTTTATCCGGTTAAGCATGGCATTGCCGGAAGGCTGGCCAGTCACCCTGAGCTCCTCGACCCGGGCTCCCGTGGAGGCCATCACTTCCATAACATCCCTCATGGCAAAGCCGATGGATTCAACCACTGCCCTGGCCATCTCGGCTCGGCCATGGCGGAGCGACAGGCCGATGAAGCAGGCCCTGGCCTGGGGATTCCAGATAGGGGCGCGCTCACCTGCTAAATAGGGAAGAAACAGCAGCGAATCGGCTCCCGGGGCAGCCTTCGCAGCCAGGCCGAAGAACTCCCCCTGATCTATAGGTGCAGGATTCAAGTTCTCCATATACCAGGATAGGGCTCTTCCAGAAGAAGAAATCACGCCGGATATGTTTTCATAGGGTTCAACGACATGGGGCATGTAGAGTAACCCCTTGTGCCGCCTAAGGCCTTTTTCCCAGCAGAGGTTTATGCCTTCCGATGTTCCCGAGCGGTTGCAGGCACGCCGAGGTCTGGTTGTCGCAGTACCTATGAGGGAGACGATAAAATCAGGCCCTCCGGCCACCACAGGTGTTCCCGCGGGCAGCCCCGTCGCTGCGGCCGCCCTGCTGCTCACTCCTCCCACGATTTCGCCCAGGCGCACAAAAGGAGGGAACTTATCCTTGTCTAAGCCTAAAAGCTCCAGGCTTTTATCGTCCCAGATTATCTTTTCGTAGCCCGGCGCGGGCAGAAAGCTTACCCAGCGCCCGCTGAGCAGGGCGCAGATGTATTCTGGGCAGGACATGAAATGCCTGGTTTCTTTGTAGACAGCTTCCTTGTTTTTTTTAAACCAGAGCGCTTTGGGCAGGTTATAAGCCGGATCGAGCTTCCTGTCCAGCGTGGCTTCCACTTCCTTGGATTCATCGAAAGCCCTTCTGTCCATCCAGGTCAGGGCGTTATAAAGCGGATACCCCTTAGCGTCCACAGGAAAGAGCGTCGGTCCATTGCCTGAGACTGCAATGCACTGCACGTCTCTCAATCCGCCGGTCCTACCCTGAGTAAGAGCTGCGAGGAGTCCCTCCAAAGCCCAGCCCCACTGCCTAGGATCGATCTCCTGTTCCAGAGGGTTGGCTCCTGTCTGTCCCTGGATACTCCTCCGCTCAAGGGCCAGGCAGCTTCCGTCGGGATTGAACAAAGCCGCTTTAGCGCTGGTAGTGCCTATGTCGATGGCGAGAATCATAGTTCATCCCCGGACGGTCCGATCGGACCGTATTCACCGCAGAACTCTCCACCCGGACAATCAAGACACTCAGGCCCTGGACAGGAGAAAAAATTGTCCAGCTCCTTCAATAATGCCGTCTGATCTTGAAGCTCTGCCAGGCGTTTTCTGGATTCCGAAATTTTTTCTTCTTCCAGAACCATGAGCTTTTGATATGTCTGCAGAAGCAGCGCCCTGCAGCTCTCGCCGCTGGGATCCCGCTCCACCAGATCGAAAAATTCTTTTATCTCGCCCAGGCTCAATCCGTAGCCCTTCAACTGCTGTATCCGCTTGAGGTAGACTATATTGACGCCGGGATAGCGGCGGTGGATGCCCTCGGTCCTGTCATTGGACTTAAGGAGGCCCAGCTCCTCGTAATACCGTATGGTCCGCGCCGTGAGAGCGAACATCGACGAGAGCTCGCCGATCTTGAGACTGTCATCCTGAGTCTTCATCTACTCTCATCATAGCCTACTTGAATATTCTTGAAAATATGCTATCATGAAATTAACGTAAGATTTAACGTTACGTAAGCTTTAGCCGTGCGCCGATTCTAGCCCGCACCGGAGGTTTTTATGTCCCGCCGCCTTCTGGCAGTCTTTTTAGTCATATTCCTCGCTCTTCCCCTTATGGCCGCACCCCTGAAAATCGGCGTGTTCATCCCCGGGCAACGCGAGGGCAGCCCTATTTACGATTCCCTGGCATCTGGAGCAGAACAGTTCGTCGCCGAAAATCCCGGATCTTCCGTACGAATTTTCGAAGCGGGCTTCAACCAGGCCGAATGGCAGGAAAAGCTGACCAGTTTTGTCGGCTCAGGACGCTTTGACGTAATTCTCAGTTCTAATCCTTCCCTGCCTGACCTCATCGAGGCTATCGCCCCCCTCTTCCCCACCCAGAAATTCATCTGCCTGGACGGGTATAAGGCCGGCATACCCAGCTTGCACACGGTCCTCTATAACCAAACCGAACAGGGCTACATTGCCGGGTACCTGGCAGGCCTCGTCTCCTCCAGCAGTCTGCCCGGCGCCAACGTACAGAAAAAGGCCGGAATGATCATCGGGCAGCACTACCCTGTCATGGATAACCTCATAGCTCCGGGTTTCGAGCAGGGGCTCAAGGCGGTGGATCCTTCATTCAGCCTGGACATACGAGTACTGGGCAACTGGTACGATGCCACCAAGGCCTCCGACCTGGCCAAGAGCATGATCGCCTCGGGTGTGGATGTCATTCTTCCCATATGCGGTTCGGCCAGCCAGGGAGTCGTCAAGGCTACAAAGGACGCTAACCGTTACCTTGTGTTTTTTGACAGCGACGAGTACGCAAGAGCGCCTGGAACCATCCTTGGCTGCATCGCCTTGCGACAGAAAGAACTGGGCTATGCCAAGCTCAAGGAATTCGCCCAGAAAGCCACCCCCTGGGGGAGGGCTGATATCGTGGGCGTCAAGGAAGGCTATATTGAACTCTTGGACAAGCATCCCAGCTATACCCAGAACCTTCCCGAATCCATCCGCAGCCGGATGTCCGAACTCATAGCGAGGATATCGTCGGGCACTCTTAGTTTTCCAGCTCCCAGACTCTAGAAGCGATCATGAAGAGCGTAGAGCTCGAAGACATCGACAAGTACTTCCCCTCCAGCGGGACCTGGGCCCTGATCCAGGCCCGCCTTTCTCTGCTCCCTGGTCAGATCCATGCCGTCGTGGGAGAGAACGGCGCGGGCAAGACTACCCTCATGAAGATCCTGGCAGGTCTTGAGCGCCCCGACTCAGGCCGGATACTGGTGCAGGGCAAGAGTGTAAAATTCAATAATCCCTCCGACGCGGCGAGATTGGGCATCGGAATGGTTCATCAGCACTTCATGACAATACCGGGCTTGAGCGCCGCCGAGAACATTCTCTTCGGCTCAGAACCCAGGACTGCCTTCGGCCTTCTGGACCGTAAAGGCATTGTACGTTCCGCCGCTGACTGCGCAGCCCGCTACGGTTTTTCCATTGATGTGACGAGAAACGCGGAAAGCCTTTCTGTGGGAGAACGGCAGCAGGTGGAAATTCTCGGGCTGCTGTACAAGAACTGTGATATTCTCATTTTGGACGAACCTACCTCGGTGCTGACAGACCAGGAAATCCGTGCTCTTTTTACGGTCCTTAAGCAGCTCAAGGCATCGGGAAAAACCATTGTCATAATATCTCACAAGGTCGGAGAGATAAAAGCAATCGCCGATAGACTGAGTGTGATGAAGGACGGCAAGTCCCTGGGAGAATTCAAGACAAGCGATATAAGCAGCCATGCTCTCTCCGACCTAATCATGGGCGAGTACGAATCGCCTCGAAAAAAAATAAAGACGCTCCCGTCAGGACAAGACCATCCAGTGCTTGAACTGCAAAGCTTGAACCTCTATGGACAAAAGAAAAAATCAAGCGCGTTGCGCGATATCTCATTCTCGGTGAATGAAAGAGAAGTACTGGGAGTCTGCGCCCTGGCCAACAACGGACTCAAGGAAATGGAAGACCTTCTTGCCGGAAGGCTGAAGCCTGACTCAGGCAGTATCTTCTACCTCGGGAAACCATACCCTAAATTGCGGAAAGCTCCCTGGCTTGAAGGCGGCATAGCCTATGTTCCCTCCGACCGAATCGGACGAGGATCTTGCGCCGAAAGGTCCGTGGCGGAGAACATCGTCGCCCTGGACAGGGACTATTTTTTCCCTCACGGGTTGCTCGATCAGAGCAAGGCTCAGGCCCGGACACTCAAGGCGATTCAGGTATTGAGCGTCAAGGCCAAGCCTGAAAGCAACGTCAGCCAACTTTCTGGCGGCAATATACAAAAAATGATACTCGGCAGGGAACTGTCCGAACCACCGGCAAAGCTCTGCCTGCTCTGCGAACCTGGTTGGGGTCTGGATTACGCATCCCTCAGGCGCACCTATAAAAGGATCCTCGAAGTGAGAAACAAAGGAAGCGCGATACTTCTCCTATCTTCAGATATCGACGAGGTCCTGGAATTGTCGGATAGGATCGCGGTTTTACATAAGGGAAGCCTGGCCGGCGTGGTGTCCAACGGACCAAAAGCTACCAAGGCAAGACTCGGAGCCCTTATGATGGGCCTAAATAGCGATGATGACAGGCTTACCCCCATAGGGAATAAAGAACATGAATAAACGCGCGTTGGGCGATCGCGGAAACAGCCTTGTCTTCACCCTTCTAGCCGCGCTTTTTTCCTCCTGCCTGCTGCTTTTGTTTTTTTCGGAATCGTTCTTAGATTCTTTCGCGCTGTTTTTCATTAACCCCCTGACAAACCGCTACTACCTAGGTAACATGATTGCTTTTATGGTGCCGCTCATCGTGGCAGGACTGGGAATATCCTTCGCATTCGAATCGCACAACTTCAACCTGGGCGGCGAGGGACAGATTTACGCCGGCTCGTTCGCCGCTGTGCTGGCAGCCCTCGCGCTGGAAGAAAAACCGGTTCTGATGATTTGGATAGTATCATTTGCGGCGGCGGCCGCGGCGGGCGGCCTGATCGGCGCCCTCTCCGGTATTTTAAAGCGAAGGCTGGCGGTGGACGAGCTTATCTCGTCATTTTTAGTCTCGTCGATCGTGGTGCTCCTGGTGGATTTCTGCATTACTGGTCCCTTCCAGGATCCTTCCAGCAATTTTCAGGCTACCAAAGCGATTCCGCCCGCCGCGACCCTGCCTAAGCTTCTCCCACCCTCTTCGTTGAGCACAGGTATATTCGCCGCCCTCCTGGTATCATTCATAGGAAAATTCATTCTTGCCCGAACACGCTTTGGCTTTGAACTGCGGCTCTGCGGAGCGAACAAGGACTTCGCGCGCTACGCCGGCATCGATGAGGGCCTGTATGCCCTCGTGCCGATGCTTCTCTCCGGCGCCCTCCACGGACTCGCCGGGGCCCTCATGGTATTTGGATCATACGGCAGAATGCTTCGGGGTTTTTCTTCCGGCGTTGGTTGGAGTGCCATAGCCGTAGCCCTTATAGCGCGCAACAACCCCATAGCCCTTCTGCCCGCCGCGGCTTTTTATGCCTACCTCGATGCCGGATCCAAGAGCGTCATGATGGGTGCCGGAGTCAGCCCAGAGATGGTCGGCATCATCCAAGCGGTTATCTTCCTGTTCATCACCGCCACAAGGCTATCCTTCTTCAGGCTTCCAGGATCCTCCCTTCGGTCCGCGCTGCAAGACAGAGCTGCCGACAGGAGAAAACCATGAGCTGGCTCGATACCGCAACCGGCATCCTCGCCAGCGCCCTGGCAGCCATGACACCTCTCTTGCTGGCCGCAGCCGGCGGACTTTTTACCGAACTCGCAGGAATGCTTAACATTGCCCTGGAAGGCCTCATGCTGGCCGGAGCGTTCTTTGGTTTTGCGGCCGCTTCCGCGACAGGCAGCCTCAGCCTGGGGATACTAGCCGGGGCCCTTGCCTCCAGCGCAATTGCCTGGCTCTACGGCAGCGCCACGCTAAGGCTCAAGGCCAATGCCTTCATTACCGGGCTCGCCGCCAATATATTCGCTCCCAGCATCACGGCGGTTCTTTCGGCCAGCTGGTTCGGCACAAAAAGCGTTGTCGCGCTGCCGATCCCCGAACCTGCACGGATATTCCAGAAGAGTTTTGGCAAGCTGCCTCTCTTGGGCGGAGTACTCTTTTCCCAGCACAGCCTCAGTTATCTTTCCTGGATCCTCGCCGCTGGAGCTGCACTTCTTCTCTATCGCTCCGTCTTGGGGACAAGGATCAGAGCCACCGGAGCAAGGGCTGAGGCCGTGGCAGCAGCGGGTTTCAAGCCCGATTCCTACAAACTGGCTGCCATCGTTCTCTCAGGCTTTTTCTGCGGCATAGCAGGCGCGTCCCTCTCCCTCCCCCTGGGAGCCTACGTGCCTAACATGAGCTCGGGCAGGGGATGGATAGCCCTTGTGGCTATTTACCTGGGGAATCGCCGTCCGGGCAGGACGGCGCTGGCATGTTTTATTTTCGCCCTGGCCGAGAGTTTTTCCAATTATGCCCAAGGCCAGTTTGGGATCCCTAGCGAATTCATTCTGGCCATTCCCTTTGCCGTAACCCTTGTAGCGCTTTCTTTGGGCACGTCGGTTAAGAGCGAATGAGATATCAGCCGCGACCTTCGCAGCGGCTGTTCTTCGCAGCGGCTGTTCTTCGCGGCGGCTATTCTTCGCAGCGGCTGTTCTTAGCAGCAACTGTTCTTCGCAGCTGCTGTTCTTCGTAGCAACTGTTCTTCGCGGCGGCTAGTCTTTGTCCGGTCAGGTCTAGTTCAGAGGATGTCCCGCAATTCGCTAAGGGAAGTTATGCGCTCAAACTCAAGATCGGCGAAACGGTTCATCTCGTCCTTGAGAATCGCCCTTCCGCCCAGAGCCTTGTAACCGCGGATATATTTCGGACTGTCGTCAATAAATACCGTAGAATCCAGCTCGAAGCCCGATTCTTCCAACGCGCGAAGGTATGACTTGGGATGGGGTTTGCCCACGAGTCCGTTGTAACGGATATCGAAAATCCTTGAAAAACAGCTTTCTATGTCCAGGGCTTTGAGCACCCTCAGGGCATGCTCCATAGGGGCATTGGTCAGGATTATTTTGGGATAGTCCAGGGCATCCAGAAGGGCCTTAAGCGCCTGATCGGGCGAAAAGCAGCTCTCCTCCCCTTCAGGGTGGATATAATCGAAATAACCGTCCACGTCCTTCAAGTCTTCTTCGAATACGAGCCACTCCAACGTCGTTCCGTAGCGGCGGGCCTTCTCCCTCCGTTTTTGGTGGGTTTCCTCCAGCGGCCAGCCCATGAAACCGGAAACATATTCGTTTATTTTTTCCAGAACCTTCAGTTCTAAGCCTGTAGCTTCGGAATACAGGGTGTTGTCCAGATCGAAAATCAACGCTTGGGTCATCGGAACTTTTTACCATGGATACAAGGCGCTCTTCAACTCGGGCAGAATGCCACAGCTGACCACAAGAAAAAAGGCCAAATCAGATATGCCATCGCTGCAAAGCGGTGCGGCGCAGCTTTTCTGTAGCCATAACCCAGCGATTACACTATATTTATTACAGCAGGAGAAAAACGTGTTACCCATAGGCGATCAGAATAATTGCAGAAGAGAGCCGGCCTTTACAACCTGGCTGCTCATCTTCATCAACGTGGCAGTGTTTGTTTTCATACAGCGTTTTGGAAGAAACGAAGCCGCCACCCTCGCGATGGCTGCCATACCGTCGGAAATTATCCGCGGAAGAGGACTGTTCAGCATTATAAGCAGTCAGTTCGCCCATGCAGGATTTGCCCATCTATTTGGCAACATGCTTTTTCTTGGCATTTTCGGCGACAACGTCGAGTGCCGCGTGGGAAGACGGCGCTATCTAGCCCTCTACCTCATCGCCGGCAGTCTGGGAGTCCTCGTACATGTCCTGGCGGCCTCAATAGCCGGAGGCGCGGCCGCGGAAGTCCCCCTGGTAGGCGCGTCGGCGGCTATTTCCGCCATCCTCGCCTCCTACCTCGTGCTCTTCCCGGGCAACAAGGTAATCGTCCTCTTATTCAATTTCATCCCCACCGCACTCTCTGCCTGGCTGGTCATCGGTTTCTGGTTCCTGCTCCAGGTGCTGGGCGGCCTTTCCGGCCTGAGCGCCGGCGGCACCGCCTATCTCGCCCATCTGGGCGGCTTCGGCGCTTCCTGGTTCTGGTCCCGTTCATACAAACGAAAAGAGCAGATCCGCATCGAAAAAGAAAGGCAAGAACGTTTTAAGCGCGGTGAATCTGGGGGCGTGCGCTGGTGGATCGTCGATGATGAGGATTAGCGTGGACCCCAGGACGCTCTATGCCCGATAGGCTGGAACGATACGAGGCGCTGATACTCCGGGCCAAGGACAGCCCTGCCGGGCACCGCATACTGAGCCTTCTCACCGCCGAAGAGGGGATTATAGACGTCTTCCTCTTCGGTGGGGCCAAGAGCTCACTGCGCTCCGCCGCCGCTCCCTTCGTCGCAGTCCAGGCATTTGTCTATTCGGATCCGGTGAAGCATTACAGAAAACTGAACGACCTGACGATTCTGGAATCCTTCCAGGGGCTGCGCGAAAGTTATACCAAGCTCTGGTCGGCATCGGTGATGGCGGAAATCGCCATAAAAACCCAAGGCTGCGGAGGTGAGTACAAGAGCCTGCTCAGCCTCTGCCTTTCCCTGCTTCGAGCCCTGGACGAGACGGTGGAGGAAGAC
>DFYR01000004.1 GCA_002383375.1 Spirochaetaceae bacterium UBA4077 | reverse complement strand
AATGAACGCCGTCAGGCGTTCATTAAGCCAGGCTTTTTTATTTATAAAGCCCTCTAAGAAGGAGGGCTAGAAAAATAAAATTAGTCTAAGACAAACTAAGCAGAATGCCACGGAGAAGTGATTCGTCGAGAGCTAGGGATTCTATAACCGTGGCATTCTGCAAAATGAACGCCGTCAGGCGTTCATTACGTCGCCAGGCTTTGATTACAGTTGTCTTAGATGAGTTAGACAGAATACCACTGAGAAGTGATTCGACAAGAGCCAGGGATTTAGCGCGCCTGATGCATTCTGTGCCCGGGCTTACGCAGCCTTCCAGAAACGCCTTGTGAACAGGACTAAGACAGTATATACCTCAAGCCTTCCCACGAGCATGATGAAGATAAGCCAGAGCTTAATCCACCAAGGAAAGAAAGCGTAATTCGAGCTTGGCCCGACAAGGGCTAAACCAGGCCCGATGTTGCCGAGATTGGCAAGTGTAGCGGTGACGCTGGTAGTGATATCGAAGCCGCCAAGCCCGATTATGACGAAAGATAAGACCATAATGGAAAAATAGAGAAAAACTAGTGCTGCCGTATCGTAGACTACGTTTTTACGCAGGGATTTTCCGTTGACAAAAATCGCGTAAACGCCGCGTGGGTTGGTGAGATATCGCATTTCTGTAAATGCCATTTTCGCTAACGTGAATATCCGGATTACTTTGATGCCGCCAGCCGTGGAGCCGGCGCAACCTCCGATGAACATGAGAAAGAATAAAAGTGCCTGGGAAGCCCAAGGCCAAGCGGCGAAGTCGGCGGTGGCGAAGCCGGTCGTAGTCAAGATAGAAGAACTCTGGAATCCGGCGAAACGTAGTGATTTCCCAAAGGATCCGAATATTCCGTGGCTCTTGAGATCGATGGCGATAAGAAGCGTAGAGACTGCGAATATTCCTAGGTAGAGTCTGAGTTCTGGATCTCTTAGGGCAAGCCTAGCCTTGCCGCGCAACACCCTGAAATGAAGTGTAAAATTAATCCCTGCCAATAACATAAAAACCGTGATTACGATATCGAAATACGCGGAATCGTAATGGCCGATGCTCGCGTTTTTCACGCCGAAGCCGCCGGTAGCCATAGTGGCGAAGGCGTGGCTGACCGAGTCGAACAAAGGCATTCCTCCTGCGAACAGGAGTAAGACCTCGGCCGCCGTTAGACCAACGTAAATAAGCCAAAAGATCTTCGCGGTTCCGGAAATCCTCGGGGTAATCTTATCCACCGAGGGCCCTGGCGATTCGGCCTCCATGAGACGCAACCCACCAAATCCCAGGAGAGGGAATATCGCCACAGTCAGGACGACTATCCCCATGCCCCCCAGCCAGTGGGTCGTGGCTCTCCATAGAAGCAAGGACTTAGGGAAATCTTCAACCTTTGTTAAAATGCTTGCTCCGGTAGTTGTAAAGCCGCTCATCGTCTCGAAAAGCGCATCGATAAATGAAGGAATATAGCCGGATAAAAAGTAGGGCAATGCTCCTAAAAGCGAAGCGGTGACCCAGCTGAGGGTGACGAAAAGGAAGCCCTCTCTATTGGTTAGATAAGGCTTGTCGTCCTTTCGCGTAATAAAAAGCATTAGCCCGAGGAAGAGGAATCCCACCGCCGCCGGTACTATAAATGAAAGTCCAGTTTTTAGGCTCTCTCGTTCTATCAAGGAAAAAACGAATATTAGCAGGAGAAAAAGCGAAATTATCCCCGCAAGGACGGAAAGAACCCTAAAAAGCGACTTGCTATGCATCGATTAAGCTCCGAAGAGTGTTTCCAGCCTGCTTATCTGCTCCTTGGAGAGCACCAATCCCACAATATCCTTTGGCTGAATGACAGTGTCTCCGGTGGGGATGATTGTACGGCTTTCGTGGATGACGAAAGCGACCAGTATTCCTCGCGGGATGCCTAGATCGACTATCGGATAGCCTGCCTTCGCATAATTTATTCCAATGCTGAGCTCTACCAACTCGAAGCGGCCTTCGGCGAAGTTATGAAGCCTTCGAATATTAGCCTTGCGGACAATATCCAATATCGCCCCTGCAACCACGGATTTTTGGCTGACGAGGTCATCGATGTCGACCAGCCCCTCGAGGCGCATGTATAAATCGTTGTAAACCACCGCAAGGGCTCTGGAAGCTCCTGATTTTTTTGCAGTTAGCGCAGTGACTAAATTGACGCTTTGGGATTCGGTGAGACATAGGGCGACATCGGCCCTTCCGACGCCCTCTTCTTCGATAATTAGTTCATCTGAAAGATCCCTGCATACCACCTCTATATCGGAAAACTCGTTGGCGACCTGCTTTGCCGCATCTTTATTTTCGTCGATCACCTTGATAGTCGGATTGCCAAGGAGCGATAAGGCATTGGGCATCTTTTCCTTTATTTTTCGCCTTGTGCTTCCCTTATCCGAAACGGGAACCCCCAACTCCCTGAGCACCTGCCTTCCGAGAGCACCGGCGCCAAATTGTAGTATTCGCCGCAACTTGAGGCTGGAGCGGCTGCTGCGTCCAAAAAGCCTGTCGAGTTCTTTTGGCTCTCCTAGCAAAAAGACGACGTCGATCGATTCAAAAGTATAATTTCCCGAAGGGATATGCAGTTCTCCCTGGCGGATAACAGCAGGAACCATAAAATCCCGTCCAATGCTAGAGCGGACTTCGCTCAGGGATTTACCGGGGAAGCGCGAATCTTCAGAGGCGCGAAGCTTTCTGAGCTGTATCCCGGCTTCTTTCACATCGATGATCTCGGTCGACATGCCCCTGAAAATAAGCCTGGCGACAGCTTGGGCGGTTTCAGCCTCGGGGTTGAGGATGTAATCTACGCCGAGAATTCGCCGTTTGCGGCTCTGAAGAGAGGTGAAGTAGGGACTGCGCACCCGGGCGATTGTTTTCGGACGACTGAAAGTCTCGGCAACGAGACCGCAGGCTACGATATTTGCATTATCGCTTCCAGTGAGAGCGATAAACCAGTCCGTATCCTCTAGCCCTGTCTCGCTTAAATCATCCAGGTTCTCGCCATTACCTACAATTACCAGGCAATCGAGTTCATTCGCGATACCCTTGGCTATGTCGGGATTCTGCTCAAGGACTACAACGTCGCGGTTCTCCGCTGCCAACTCTCGGGCAATCTGCAGACCAAGGGTGCCGGCGCCAACGATGACGACTTTCATGGATCTTCTACTATAATCCCTGCAAGGGGAATTCGCAAGATAAAAGGCCAATTGCTGTGTAACGAGGGTCCTACCAAGGCAGACTCGATTTTTCATCCTAGCCGGAACCCTGGAAGCGTTTGCTAAGGAATGATACTATCCAAGTCCAGAGGTGCGCGCATTGAGACTGCGAATAGCCAGCGATAAAGTCTTGATATTTTCCTTTTTCATCTCCGTAATATTGATCGGATCGCTTTTCTTATCTATTCCTGGAGTATTCGCCCCCGGAAAACTCCGATATATCGACGCTCTCTTTACCGCGACCAGCGCTGTCTGCGTTACCGGACTCATAACCGTTGATACCCCTGACTTCAGCCTTGTTGGACAGAGCATAATCATGGTTCTTATCCAGGTAGGCGGCCTGGGGATAATCACCTTCAGCACGATTTTCCTTAGCTCTTCCCGTAGACGCATATCGATAGTCGGGAGAGGAGTAGTCGGCGAGTACAGTATTTCGGAAGTTGAGTACAAACCTAAAGTGATTATCAAAGCGATTATAAAATACACTCTCATTTTCGAGGCAGTGGGATTTTTCTTATATTTACTCGCTTTTGACGGTAAAGGTTCTGGCATATTCGATGCGTTGTTTCATTCCGTTTCGGCGTTCTGCAACGCTGGATTTTCTACATATAGAAATAGCCTTGAAAACTACATCAACGATCCTCTAGTGAACTTGAATACTATGTTTTTAATAATAACCGGAGGCCTGGGATTCCTGGTCATCAAGGATATCAGAAAGTCCTTGACCGGCCAAAGGAAACACCTTTCTTACCATTCCGCGATCGTACTGAAGACCACTATTGGCCTTCTTATAGCCGGTACAATAGCCTTTTTTATCCTCGAACGCGATTACTCAATGGCCGGGTTGAGTTTCCCCCAAAAACTTTTGGCAAGTCTTTTCCAAGCCACCACGCCGAGAACCGCCGGCTTCGATACGATTTCTCAGGGCAGCTTGAGCCAAGGCTCACAGTTACTCACCGTCCTTTTTATGTTTATAGGAGCTTCGCCCGCTTCAACCGGGGGGGGCATAAAAACCACCACCTTTTATATTTTGCTCATCACAGCCTTTCGATATAGGGATTCCAGCGATCTTGTCAGTTACGGCAAGAGAAAACTTCCGCCTCGGTTAATCTTCAAGGCAGTCGGAGTAGTAGTAAAAGCCCTGCTCATCATAGTGGCAGCGTCGGTACTGCTGATTATTGTGGAAGCGGGCTCGAACCTTTCCCTTGCCGATGCGGTATTCGAAATAGTATCCGCTTTTGGCACCGTGGGCTTGAGCAAGGGCATTACTGCTGGGCTCGGGGATCTCTCGAAAATTATTTTAATCTTGACTATGTTTGCAGGAAGAGTTGGGCTCTTTGCCCTCGCATTGCCAAAAACCAAGAGGGATGTCGACGGGTATGCTGAACTTCCCAACGCCGAGGTTCTTATATGAGTAGCGGGAGGAGAATATGAGAAATTACGCCTTTATAGGGCTTGGAGCCCTTGGAATGAGCATGTTGGAGAGCATTTCTGAGGTGACGGATCAAATTATTGCCATTGATAAGGACCCTCAAATTATCGACAGGGTAAAAGATATGGTTCAGACCGCCTATGTGGCTGATGTCCTGGACGAGGATTCACTTGTCAAGATTTTAACAGAGGCTGTCGACGTCGCCATCATCGATATACCCTCCGATCTGGAAGCTTCAATTTTGGTGATTTATCAACTCAAGAAACTTGGAGTACCTGAAATAATCGTAAAATCAGATTCCGAAAGTCGAAATGAAATTCTAAAGCTTGTCGGCGCCACGAGGATCGTCAACGCCGACAGGGAGGCAGCCGCTCGGATCGTGCCACTCGTTCTGGCATCATCGCTCTATAATTTCATGCCTATCGGCGGCGATCTTGTCATCGCCGAAGTCCATAATCCCAAGGATTTAGTGGGCAAGACTATCATTGAGGCGGACCTGCGGAGGAGGATGGGCATAAACGTTATCGCTGCGCGAAGGGAGGACATGCAAAGCTATCAGGACTTCGATCGGGAATATCGATTAAGAGAGGACGATCACTTATTGGTAGCAGGCAAGGAAAAGGATGTGTTCGCGTTTTCCGATCTGCCTTTAGCGCCAACGCAAAAACAGAGGGGCTCCACGATAGGAAGTGTTCTTAAGACCATGTTAAGAATGGGGAAAGCAAAGGCACGCAAAGGCTGAATTGTACACATGGCCCGAGATTGACTCGGGTTCACATCCCCGGTAAAATAACTTTTTACGGCCTAGAGTGGCTTGTCCCAAGTTCATCCTAGTCCGTCACCGCGCGTAGAGTACTCTGCCCGGAGCCCAGCCCCGGAGCTCAATCGGAGGTCCTTCATGGACGTCTTTCAGAAATGCTTCTCCTTCGACTTGGATAAAAAGGTTATGGAAAAGGGTATATACCCTTATTTTCAGGCCCTGGACGGATTAGAGGGAACCGAAGTCTCATATCACGGTCGCAAGATCATCATGATCGGATCCAACAATTACCTGGGCCTCACCACTCACCCTAAAGTGAGGGCGGCAGCCATGAAGGGACTCGAGCAGTTTGGGCCCTCCTGCACAGGCAGCCGATTTCTAAACGGCACTCTCAAGCTCCATATTGAACTGGAAGAGCGCCTGGCCGCCTTCGTGGGCAAGGATGCTGCCCTGGTGTTCTCCACCGGTATGCAGACCAACTTGGGCGCTATCTCTGCCTTGATAGGCCGCAACGATGTGGTCGTGACCGACAAAGACGACCATGCGTCCATAGTGGACGCCTGCAGGCTGGGCCTGGGCGAAATCAAGCGTCATGTGCATGGCGACCTGGACCAGCTGGATAGAATTCTGGCAAAAATTCCGAAATCCCATGGCACCATGGTGGTGGTTGATGGCGTCTTCTCCATGGGCGGTGACATTGTCGATCTGCCGAAGCTCGTGAATGTCTGCAAAAAGCATGGAACCCGGCTGTATGTGGACGATGCCCACTCCCTGGGCGTCCTCGGCGGCGGCCGTGGCACCGCCTGGCACTTCGGCCTTACCGACCAGGTCGACATCATCATGGGTACCTTCTCCAAGAGCTTTGCCTCCCTGGGCGGTTTTGTCGCAGGGGACAAGGATGTTATCAATTACATCAAGCACACGGCCCGTTCCTTTATTTTCTCCGCTTCCCTCCCGGCTCCCAACGCCATGGCAGCCTTCGCCGCCCTGGAAGTCATGGAGACCGAGCCCGAGCACGTCCAGCGCCTCTGGGAAAACGCCGCCTTCATGCTCAAAGGCTATCGGGACCTGGGCTTCAATATCGGCGCCACCCAGACACCTATCATTCCCGTCATCATAGGGGACGATGAAGCCTGCTTCCGCTTCTGGAAGGAGCTCTTCGACGCGGGCGTGTACTGCAATCCCGTCGTGTCCCCCGCCGTGCCCCAGGGGATGGCCCTTCTGCGCACCTCCTACATGGCCACCCACAGAAGAGATCAGCTGGAACGCGTGCTGGACATATTCCAAAAAACGGGCAAGAAACTAGGTATAATCTGATATAGAAGATACGCCGGCGCCGCGCCCTGTCCTGGCGCGGCGCTGAGTGTCAATGCCGTGCCCCTTTTCGCAGTGTGGCATCGCCGTGCCGCCACGCCGCCGAGTCGGCATTGTGCCGCACGCCAGTGCCGCGACCATACACGCAGTGTGCCGGTATCATTCCCCCTTGAAGGGGCTAATCAGCCCATGCTCGACAAAGCTGTAGTACGCCGTTGCGCTGAAAACGATATGGTCCAGCAGGGGAATCCCTACGATATCCCCCGCCTCCCGCAATCGATTCGTTATATCCACATCCTCCTTCGAAGGCTCTATATTGCCCGATGGGTGGTTGTGAGCGACAACAATGGCACAAGCCCGGTCCGTGATTGGATCCGCATAGATCTCCCGGGGGTGGACGACAGTCCTGTTGACCAATCCCTGGGTTACTCTTCTGGCGGAGATTACCTCATGGGCTCCGTTCAGAGAAATACAGATAAAGTATTCCTGCTTCCGGTCGGCGAAATGCGAGATGAGGGGAAATACATCCTTTGGCATGGCGATGCGACTGTCCCGTATCGCATGATAGCGGCGGCCCAGTTCCATAGCCGCGGCAATGGCGCAAACCTTGGCGCTTCCCATGCCGGAAAGCTGTTCCAGGAGAATCAGATCTAGATCGGGCTTGCCGCGGTCTATGATGCTTTGAACATCAGTCGCCAGTGCCGATACCGACCGTCCCGCGCAGCCTGTGCCCAGGACGACGGCTAGCAGTTCTCTGTCTGAAAGGCTCCTGGGGCCGTCGCGGAGCATTCGCTCTCTCATGTCGTAGTTAGGTGTTCCTTCGGAGTTTCTCACCGCCCTTTCCAGGCAATACATCGCTTTCATGGGTACCTCCGGATCTGAAACGCCCTGTACACGACCCTACGCTTCCGCTTTTGAATAATTCGGCATAATTGTGTTTGCCAATATATTCAGTTGTCTGTATAATGAATGATCACTATGCTTTCCAGCAGGATGTAATTTCCTATAGGGAGTGGTATAAACAAAAAAGGAGGATAGGAATGAAGAGCATCAAAGGAACAAAGACCGAAGTGAATCTAATGGCGGCGTTTGCCGGCGAATCCCAGGCGAGAAATAAATATTCGTATTTCGCATCCAAGGCTAAGGATGAAGGCTACGTCCAGATGGCCTTAGTATTCGAGGAGACTGCCAATCAGGAAAAAGAGCACGCCAAGCGCCTGTTCAAGTTTATGGAGGGCGGCACCGCTACCATCACCGGCACCTTCCCCTCGGGAGTCATTGGCAGCACCAGGGGAAACCTGGCTGAAGCCGCAGGCGGAGAGAACTACGAGTGGAAGGAGATGTATCCCTCCTTTGCCAAGGTGGCTAGGGAAGAAGGCTTTGATGCTATCGCCTCCGTATTCGAAGCCATCGCTGTCGCCGAGAAGCAGCATGCTAAGCGCTACGAAGCCTTCATGGCTAATCTCGATGCCGGTACCGTCTTCAAGAAGGACAAGCCTGTGATCTGGAGATGTATCAACTGCGGATATCTGTATGAAGGCGTTTCGGCACCCAAGGCCTGTCCTGCCTGCGCCCATCCCCAGGCTTATTTCGAGGTCCTTGCGGAAAATTGGTAGGATCAGGTCGGGTTGTTCTCAACCCGCTCAATAATAAGGAGGCTATAGATGGTCGTAAAGCGACAGGTATACAAGTGCCTTAAGTGCGGGAACATCGTGGAAGTGCTTGAAGCCGGCGGCGGCGAGCTTGTGTGCTGCGGTGAGCCCATGAAGCTCATGGCGGAGAATACGGTGGACGCTGCCAAGGAAAAACACGTTCCCGTGATTGAAAAAAGCCCCGAAGGATGGTGGGTAACCGTCGGCTCTGTGCTCCACCCTATGGAAGAAAAGCACTATATCCAATGGATCGAGCTCTTGGCGGACGGTAAAGTATTGCGGGCTGAGCTCAAGCCGGGCGATGAGCCCAGAGCCTTCTTTCCCTGCAAGGCGACTAAGGTAAGCGCCAGGGAGTACTGCAACCTTCACGGGCTTTGGAGAGCCTGATATTAGCGAAAAATAAGGAGACAGTGATGCAGAAATACGTATGCGAAGTGTGCGGCTACATCTACGACCCCGCCGAAGGCGACGCCGACGGTAATGTCGCCGCCGGGACGCCCTTCGAGAAGCTTCCCGAAGACTGGGTCTGCCCCATGTGCGGAGCCGGCAAGGATTCCTTCTCTCCCGTCAGCTGAAAAAGGAATGCGAGCGTGATTTCACGGGAAGATTTTATTTTCACCATCGGCTACGAAGGTTCGACTGCCGTGGTGGATGGAAAGGCGCGCAAGGAGTTCGGCAGATTCTCCACTATGGAGTTAGCCGAAAAAGGCCTCTACAGAGCAGCCTTTTCCTCAGCCCTTTATTCGAATAAGCCTGAAGAGATGAAAACCTTCATGGAGTTTTTCAACGCCAAGGCGGGCACCTCCTATAGCGAGGCTTCCCAGCTTTCGCGTCTCTTCGGAGTCTATCTCGAGGAAGTGAGCAAAACCTTGGTGCTGTAGCGCTCGCGCTTTAGCCGAAAGAGGCCGACCTGTGAGAACAAGTCGGCCTCTTTTATAACTAGGTTAAAATCGCGCAACGCTTCGCATGGCTTTCCGGCGCTGAATGTCAACGCAATTCTAAAATCCTGCACTTAAGATATTTTGACTCGGGGTATCCTGAAACGATTGGGTGGTCCATATCCTGGGTGCGGGCTTCTATGAGGCGTATTTTCCTGCCGCAGTCGAAGGCCGCGTCTTCGATCATCGTCTGGAAACGCTGCTCGTCGAACCAGTAGGAGCAGGAACAGCTCACTAGAAGTCCGCCGCGATTTAAAAGACGCATAGCTCGGAGATTGATTTCCTTATACCCTTTATACGCCTGCTCGACGCTGGAACGGCTTTTTGCAAAGGCCGGCGGGTCGAGAATGATGAGGTCGAACTTGGCTTTTTCTTTTTCGAGATTTCGTAGGTAATCAAAGGCGTTCGCTTCGATCGTTGAATACCGAGATTCTACGCCGTTGAGGGTTGCGTTGCGCGCCGCGGCGGCCAGTGCCCCGCGCGAAGAATCTACCGCAGTAACATGGGCTGCGCCGGCCATCGCGGCCAGAATCCCGAACCCTCCCTGATTGCAGAAAACGTCCAAAACTTCCGCTCCGGCGGCGAACCTGGCCGCCGCGGCGCGATTTGCACGCTGGTCCAAAAACCAGCCCGTTTTTTGCCCCTCGGATAGATCCACCAAGAAGACCGCGTTACCTTCTTTTATCAGAACATTCTCGGGGACGGATCCGTAGAGCAGCCCTGACGATGCCTCGAGACCTTCCAGCGCCCGTACGGGAGCCTCGGAACGTTCCACAATCCCGTCAGGCTCGAATACCTCGACTAAGGATTGTACGATCTCAGCCTTACGCAGCTCGACTCCTAGGCTTAGAAACTGGCATGACAGCCATCTGCCCATCGCTCCCGGTTCTGTATCGCCAGCATCCGCCCGCCCGATAAATAGATCGACTATCAATCCGGGCAGATTATCAGCTTCGCCGAACACGAGCCGCAGGCTTTCTTTTGTATCGTCGAAAAAGCGCCTCCGCCAAAAGAGCGCTTGGTTGAACGATTTTATGAAAAAAGCCTTGTCTGCCTTCTCGGTAGTCCGGGAATAAAGCCTGAGTCTGATTTTCGATGAAGGATTGAAAAAACCTTTGCCAATAAAAGACCCTCTGCTGTCAAAGAGCGCGGTTTCCGCGCCGGCAGGAGGATCCCCTTCAACAAATGCTATTTCATTATCATACACCCAGGGATGACCCCGCCTTAAGCGAAGCTCTTCCCTGGGCTTTAGAACCACGCGGTAACCGCGCACTGAATTGACAGCATTTTTATCACGCATGGCGTCCGACCTTCAAGATCTCGAAAGCGCACAACGCCATCTCGATCCGTGATACAAAGAGATTGCTTTTTCGAAAAAACCCTTTACTTTGCTTTCTTGGGCGGTCTTCCGCGACGAACGGCTTTAGGCTTTTCCTGGACCGCGGGATTCTGCGCTGGGACGACAGGGACTGCTTCAGCGGCGGGTTTTACCGGAACAAGCTTCTCGACCGATGCCTTAGCCGTTGCAGGAACCTTTTTCGGAACCTTGGCGGCGGCAGTCTTTTTTACCGCAGGTTTTTTTTCAGCCGCCTTCTTCTCTACGGGCTTTTTAGGAGCGGCTTTAGCTTTAGGAGTTGCTTTCTTTTCAACCGCGCCTTTTTTTGTAGCCTTTTTAGCGTTTTCCACCTTAGGTTTTGCCGCTTTTTTTACTGCCTTCGCCTTGACTGGACTTTCCTTTTTTTCGGCTGCCTTTTTAGCAGGCTTTTTAGCACCCGCTTTTACCACAGGCTTTTTTGCAGGAACAGTCTTTTTGGCAGTGGCTTCGGGGGATTCAGTTGCGATAGCCGCTTCGAGTACCGAAAGATATTTAGTGATAATTTCGGCTAGGTCGCGTCCGTTTCTCACGAGCTTCTTCATCGAAGTTATAGCTTTTTTATCCACGTGGAAACCTCCGTACTTATATCATAATGCAGAAATCCATGACATGACAAGAGAATATTTTAAATTCATTTTTAATTGGATCCATTGAAGCGAAACGACAGCTCGGATACGATAGCTATAGTATGAGGAAATTAGCCACGCTCTATCGCTGTTCCAACTGCGGACATTCCGAGCCTAAATGGCTGGGACGCTGTCCGGAGTGCGGACAATGGAATACCCTTCTCGAGCAGACACAATCGGCCCGCTCAAAAAGGCCTGAAATCAAAGGTGAAAGTTATTCCCTTCCCATAAAATCCATCGATCCCTCCTCAGGAACCCGTATACTTTCAGGCAGCGAGGAATTAGATAGAGTACTCGGCGGCGGTTTTATGCGCGGATCCGCCGTATTGCTGGGAGGGGAGCCTGGTATCGGAAAAAGCACGCTCCTTTTACAGATTTGCGCAAGCATAAAATCGGCGGGCCGGCTCCTCTATATTTCCGGCGAGGAATCGCCGGGGCAGATTCGCATGCGCGCCGACAGGCTAGGCGCGCTCATAGAAGGGCTGGAAGTGCTCTGCACCTCTGAACTGGATAAAATAATTTCCGCCATGGAGGCCGTACGACCCATCCTCGTCGTCATCGATTCTATCCAAACCGTCTATTCTCCCGACGCCGGAGTCGTTCCAGGATCGGCCAACCAGATAAAATACTGCACTCTCGAACTCACCGAATGGGCTAAAAATCACGATTCGATAATCATCTTCGTCGCCCATGTAACAAAAGACGGATTCATCGCTGGCCCAAAGGCGGCGGAGCATATCGTGGACGCAGTACTCGCGTTCGAACAGGCCGAAGGAGAACTGCGCGCTCTCCGGGCTACTAAAAACCGTTACGGTTCCACCGACGAGCTGGGCCTTTATAGAATGGAGCCGAAAGGCTTGAAAGAAATTACCGATCCCACGGGGATCCTCCTGGTGCGCCGCGACGGAGAACTGCCTCCCGGCGTGGCTATCGCCATGGTGCACGAAGGTTCCCGCATACTCCTTGTGGAAATCCAAGCGCTCACGGTGCCGGCCAAAGCAGGACTCACCAGGGTATATTCCGACCGAGTGGACGCCTCTCGGGTGGCGCGCATCGCAGCGGTCCTGGAAAAACAGACTGGTATTAAACTCTCCGATCAGGACCTGTATATCAACGTAGCCGGCGGACTGCGCCTGACCGAACCCGGCATCGATCTTGCGTTGGCCGCCGCCCTTTATTCAGCCAGGACAAATCAAAGCATTCCAAAGGACGCAGCCCTTTCTGGCGAACTTTCGCTCGCCGGCGAACTCAGGCCGGTACGGCAGATGGCTAAGCGCGCCAAGGCCGCAAAGGCCCTCGGTTTTTCACGTACGCTGGGGCCGGTCGAGCCGGGCGCGAAAAAAGAGTGGCTGCAGGCGCCCAGCCTCCGTGCTGCCGTTAAGATTCTCTGGAGCTGATATGAAGCAAATCAATGCCGGCAATCGCTCGATCGGGTTTGCGCTGCCCCTGCTGTCGCTTAACACCTCCGAGGGAGCTTGCGGTGAATTTTCTGATATCGAACGCATGGCCGCACTGGCTAAATCATGGGGCATGAATCTGCTCCAGATTCTGCCGGTCAACGATACGGGCTTCGAAACTTCACCCTACAGCGCCTTGTCAGCCTTCGCTCTCAATCCAATATACCTTCGAATCACTGAGCTTCCCGAACTCAGCCTTTCACCCCTTCAAGACTGGCAGTCGGGCAACAAAACGCTGCAACCAAATGCCACTATCACCAAAGGCGAAGCTGCGTTGCGCGACATCATAAAGCAGACGAAGGATAAGGCAGCAGCCCTCGTGATCAATGCTCGTCGATGGGCTGAACAGCAGGGAGGCGTACCCTACGAACACATACTCGGCGAAAAAATATCCATTCTGGAATCCTTGTGGAATTTGCTCTCCGATTCGTCGCGAGCTCAAGTCCTTTTCGATCAGATCGAACGCTGGGCGGAGTCGAGGAACTGGGTAAAAGCCTACGCTTGTTTTGTGGAATTAAAGCGGCGCAACGCAGGCAAGCCATGGTGGGAGTGGAAAGATCATCGGAATCCCGATGAAGCGGCTATTCAAAAACTATGGAACGACCCTGAGCTGGCTCGACCCTTGCGCTTTCATGCATGGATCCAGATGCGCGCCGAAGGACAGTATTCCAAAGCTTGCCGTTACGCGCTCGGTCTTGGCGTCGATGTCATGGGCGATATCCCTATCCTGCTCAATATGGATTCGGCGGAAGTCTGGCAGCGCCGGCAGCTTTTCGACCTGGACTATACGGCAGGAGCTCCGCCGGACATGTATTCGCATCTGGGGCAGAACTGGGGTTTCCCACTCTATCGCTGGGACCTGCTGGAAAAGGAAGACTATTCCTTCTGGAAGGAGCGCCTACGCTCGGCCGATCAGTTCTATTCCCTTTTCAGGATCGATCACGTATTAGGGTTCTTCAGAATCTGGGCGGTGGACATACACGAAGCCGACGGAATCCTTGGCCATTTTAAACCCGAATATCCTCTTCTCTATCACGAACTCGACGCTCTCGGCTTTGACGCAGGGCGGATCCGCTGGCTGTCGAAGCCCCATGTACCCGAATCCTTCCTTGGCGATGCCTTGGCGGGCCTGCCGGTGGAAATAGCCCGCAGGATCCAGGAAATACTTTTTCAGCGAATCGACAATGAGCCACTCTTTCTTTTCTCGCCCCAGGTCAAGGGAGGAAAAGACATTACTTTTGCGGTACAAGCGGTAATGCAAGGCTACAATGCCGAGACAGCTTCGTCTGCGGCATTCCAAAAAGCCGCGGATCGCTGCAAAGAACAATTTCTCGTCGCATGGAGGGACAAAAGCCTTCAGGAACTGTCATCCGGGCAGTTTGTCCCCGCCTGGGAATACAGGGATACGAAAGCCTGGAAGAGCCTCGGGGAAGATGAGCGGCAGCGTCTAGAAGGCTTGATCCTGTTGAGAAGATCCGAATCCATGGCCTTATGGGAACGGAATGGCGAAAAAATCCTCAAAACCCTCATCGACAGCGTTTCCATGCAGGCCTGCGCCGAAGACCTGGGCGCCGTTCCTCCCTGCGTACCCGCCGTTCTCTCCAATCTGGGCATACCTGGCCTGCGGGTCTTGCGCTGGCACAGAGCCTGGGATATAGAAGGAGCTCCCTACATACCCTTAGATGAATATCCTGAAGACTCTGTCGCCTGCATGTCGGTCCACGACTCCAGCAACTTGCGGCAATGGTGGGAAGAAGAAGTCGATCGTCAAGCTCTCTGGGATATGCTGGGAGCTAAGACCGATGCAATGTCGGTTCCACCTTCACTCACCGCTGAAGCTGCTTATACCCTCCTTCTCGGCTTCGCTTCGGTCAATTCAAGGATCCTCGTACACCCCCTCCAGGATCTCCTGGCCGCCAGCGAGGACTACCGTGAAGCGGATCCAGCCAAGGAAAGGATCAACGTGCCCGGTACCACGGGCGGTTCCAACTGGCGCTACAGGCTAAAACCTACGATCGAAGCGCTGCTCAAAGACAGCGAATTTGCAGGTTCGATGAGAGCGCTCTCCGCCGCGCGCCGTTGAGCATACTCGTTGCAGGCTTCATTATCGCTGTATCGAGCAGTACGCAGCGGCACTGCCCTTGCAATGAAGCTGCCTAGTGCACGTGCCTTGTCCCCCTGTTCCCTTCCCGCCGGCTCGTGTTACCATACTCAGGCTCAAAGACCTATGGAAGGGTGAATGGATAAGAATCCTACAGTGAGGATAGGCGGCGCTGTCGCGAAGGGTGCTAAAAAATCCCTCAAAACCATCTGGTTTCTCCTCAGAATAATGCTACCCACAAGCCTGGTGGTCGCTCTCTTGGGGTGGAGCGGGCTTTTAAACCATATCGCCCGCTTGTTGGCGCCTCTCATGAAACTCATCGGCCTACCCGGCGAAGCTGCCTTGGTATTCATTTCAGCCTTACTGCTGAACAATTACTCAGCGATAGCCGTCATGGGAAGTCTTTCGCTCTCGATGAGGGATGCAACGATTCTCGCCCTCATGTCGCTGACCGCACATAATCTCATCGTTGAAACCTCGGTAATGAAATCCGCAGGCTCTTCGGCGGTGAAAATGGCAGTGCTTCGGATCAGCATGGCTATCGTCATCGCCCTGGCATTGAACCTACTCTTGCCTGCCTCATTGAGGGAGGTGATTTATTCAGCCGGCTTGAGCAGCGACAAAAGCAACTTTCTGTCTATGCTGGCAAACTGGGGCTTATCCAGCCTCAGGACAGTGGTAAAGGTAAGCATCTTTGTGCTTATCATCATGATCGTCCAGAGCCTTCTGGAGGAATTCAAGGTTATAGATCTTCTTTCAAAAATCATGGCGCCATTTATGAAGGTTTTCGGGCTGCCCGAAAAAGCGAGCTTCCTCTGGATCGTCATCAATATTGTCGGTTATGCCTATGGCGCGGGCATAATAAAGTCCGAATACGATAGGGGCGGGTTTAAAAAACAGGAAGGCGACCTTTTCAACCACCACGCGGCAATCTCCCATTCGCTTCTGGAGGACAGCATCCTCTATGCGGGAATCGGCATTGGACTTTTCTGGCTTATCGTGCCTAGACTGGTAGTCGCGACAATCGTCGTTTGGGTAGAGCGCTTCAGGCGCAATCACTTCAAAAAATCCTTCAGGGTCGGCACGGTGTAGACAAGCCCGGCCTTGCCATGAGGTGCGGTGTGAGCGAAACTCCCTTTCCTTTGGCCTTGCCCGACCTATGGCAGGCAAGACTGAGCCTTGCGAGCCTTAGCCCCAGCATACTAAAAATTTGCGGACCAACTATGACAAAAACGCTGGAGCGGTTCCAGGCCGGCACTGGCTTGGGTTGGGTCGATATGAAGTTCGATCCGCGTGATGGGCAAGAGCGCGACCAGGCAATCGAATTTTACCGAAACAATCGAATCTATGGCTGGATCCAGGGAAGAGCCCTGGAATCCCTGGCTGCCCATATCGGCTGGATTATGCGCGAATCACCTCCCGGGCTGCCTTCTTCAGATGCCCTTAGAGCGATGGGCGAAGCCCTCTATGCAAAGCTCCTTGCCGTCTGTCTTCCTGTGCATGCGAATACGCCAAGTTTCTATTTTGTCATGGATCCAGAAGGTCAGCCGCTTTTTGATGATGATAAAAACGACGCCGTCACCTTGAGTCATCTCTTCGCGCTCAAAGGGCTATTCGCTTTTGCCCTTTCCCAGGGAAAGAACGACGATCTGGAACGCATCGCTTCCTTCCTGCGCCATGCCGTGGACGAGGCTGTCCAGGGCAGATGCAGAAACGACCAGATCTTCTTCGAGCCCGGCGGGCAGTTCCGTCGGCCTGCGCCCCGGCGAGGCTACGAAGGCCAGATGATAGCCCTAGGCGCCTGCGAGCTCCTCTACAACCACTCGGGCCGGGCTGAAGACCTCGGGCGGGCTGAGAAAATCCTGAGCAGTGTCCTTTTGAATTTTCTTTACACGAACAAGGCCGGCGAGCCTGCTCTCGTCGAAGCGCTGGACGGGCAGGGTAAGCCCCTTGTGGAGGACGGGCGCGTCAGGACCAACCCCGGCCACGCAATCGAATTCGTCGGCCTCAGTCTCCAGCTTTTCAGGCGCGCCCTCAGGCCCCTACCTGAGTCCCGAACCCTCGAGCTTTTGCGCAGAATCGCCTGGCGCTGTGCGGCTGTCGGCAGAGCCCCCCATGGCGGCATCTATCGCAGCATCGACGCCGAGGACGGCAGTCCCATCGATTCGGCCTGCCCTTGGTGGTCCAGCTTCGAGGCAGCCCGGACCTTCGCCGAACTCTACCTCGCCGCCGGCGACGATGCCCAACGGCTCCGCTGCGCCCAGGTCGCCGCCTCCTTTATCGCTACCATCGAAAAAGCCTACATAGGTCACTCCCGCCTGGGGATCCCCGTCCAGACTATCTCGGCCGAAGGCACAGTGCTGCCGGCCATTCCCGCCACTCCCGACCTGGACTCGGGTTACCACAACGGCATTCCCCTCATTGATGTTCTCGAGGTAATCGATGAGGCCGGCTGCCTCTTTTGCGGTGCTTCTGAGGCGGAACTCCCTCCCCGACTGGGCGTCCTCCTCCAGGGTCACATTGCCAGAACGGGCAAAGCCGATGACCAGAAAGATCCCCTCAAGGTGAGGGCCTGCCGCCTAAAGGCCCCAGGAGGGCAAGCCCTCCTAGTCTCCGCCGACGTCCTGGAGTTCTCAAAAGCCTGGGCGTCGCGACTGGAGCGCAAACTGGCGGCCCTCTGCGGCATCGAAAAAAAAGCGGTCTTCCTCTTTGCCACTCACTCCCATACCGCCCCGGCCGCCATCGACCTGGGCCTTTTAAAACAGGACAAAGCCTTTCTGCTCAGCCTGGAGGCCGCCATGCTCGAAGCAGCGCAAGCGGCAAACGCGGCGATGCTGCCCGCAGCCCCGCTGTTCCTGGAAACCAGGCTCCAACCCTTTGGCATCAACCGCAGATCATCGGATCCCGGCAGCGGCAAGATCATCATGAAACCCAACCCCGCAGGCCCCCTGGACGATTCCCTGTCGAGCCTCTTCTTCATCGATGCCCGGGGAATGCCCAAAGCGCTTCTCTTCAATATGGCACTCCATCCCACCAGCTTGGGAGTGTCCCTGTCCAGCATCTCCGCCGATTATCCCGGCCTGGCAGCATCCATTCTGGGCAAAGCTTTCGGCGGGGCGATCGCGCTGCCCCTCCAGGGCGCCTGCGGCGATGTTCGGCCCAACATTACAACAGCAGACGGCACTGAGTTTGCCGAAGGTCGCTACGAGGATGCCCAGCGAATTGCCGCCGGCATAGCGCAGGCTTTAGAGGCGGGTTTGGCTCATTCGATACAAAACGGTTTGGCCAAGGGCGAAAAAATCCGCTGGCTGCAATCCTGCAGGCTGACCGCGGCTAAAAAAAACGTCCTGCTTCCTTATGCCGCCCAACCAATAAAGGCTGAGCTCGAAGCCCTGATACGCGACTGTGAAAACCTTATCCACACAGTCGAGAAGGGCGCGGCGGAAGGCGCAGCAGCTTCGCAGGCCCCCCGGGGTTTCGCCGCGACCCACGTCGCCCCATCCGCTCCGTCAGACCAGGGCCGTGCCGCCATCCACGGCGCCCCATCCGTTCCGTCAGACCAGGGCCGTGCCGCCACCCACGGCGCCCCATCCGCTCCGGCAGACCAGGCTTTCGCCGCCACCCACGGCGCCCCATCCGCTCCGGCCGCCTCCACGGCCCAGGATTTCGCAACCACTCACGGCGCTCCACTTCTCGAAGCCCAAAGCTTCCTGGCTTGGGCTAGGCGTCTAAAAAGCCAGAGCTTCGACGCCCAGGGGCGCTACAAAGGTCCTGCAGCGACTCGAGCCCGCTTCGGCCTAGTAGCCCTGGGCAAGGAACTTCAGCTCTTCGCGGTTCCCGGCGAACTCTTCTGCCGCATCGGTATGGATTTGAAAAGCCGCGCCCTGCCGGCCAAGCTCCTAGTCTGCGGCTACGCAGGCGGCACGGTGGGCTACATACCCAGCGAGGAAGCATTCTCCCAGGGCGGCTACGAAGTGGAGTCGGCCTACCGCTACTACGGAGCCCCAGCAGCGCTTTCGCCGGACACGGAAAAGCGTATCCATGCTATATTTAAAGGACTACAGAGGGAGGTGGCCCCATGAACAAGCTGGCGATCTTGGGCGGCGAGCCCAGCATAAAGGCCGAACCCAAGGAGCTTTTTCTCTGGCCTATAATCACCCAGGAGGATGAAAAAGCCGTTCTGGATGTCTTGCATGCCCGGAGCATGAGCGGCACAGAGATAACCAAGCAGTTCGAAAGGGAGATGGCGGCCTGGCTGGGCGTGGACTATGCCCTGGGCTATTGCAATGGCACCGCCGCCCTCCTGGGCGCCATGTACGCCGCCGGCCTCGGGGCCGGAGACGAGATAATCTGCCCCTCCATGACCTACTGGGCCAGCGCCGCTCCCGCCCTGAGCCTGGGCGCCCCGGTCAACTTCGCCGAGATCGATGAAAAAAGCCTCTGCATCGATCCGGACGACATCGAACACCGCATAGGCCCGCGCACCAAGGCCATTATGGTAGTACACTACGCAGCCCATCCCTGCGACATGGACCGCATCCTCCCCATAGCCCGAAAACACGGTCTGGTGGTAATCGAAGACGCATCCCACGCACAAGGATCAAAGTACAAGGGCAGGGCCTGCGGCACCCTGGGCGACATCTCCGTCATGAGCCTGATGACAGCCAAGGCCTTCGCCATCGGCGAGGCGGGCATGCTTTTCACCAACGACCGCTCCATGTTCGAAAGGGCCATCTCCTTCGGCTTCTACGAACGCACAGGCTCGGCTTCGGAGTTCTTCTCCAAGGACAACCAGCTCACCGACCCCGAACTCATGAAATTTGCAGGAATACCCGTGGGCGGCTACAAGCACCGCATGCACCAGATGAGCTCGGCGGTGGGCCGGGTCCAGCTTAAGCACTATGATCACCGTATCGGAGAGATCGACAAGGCTATGCGCTACTTCTGGGAATGCCTGGCCGAGGTTCCCCATCTGGCCCCGCACATCTGCGACTACAGCCCCGACGCCCAGGGAAGGGCCTCCTCCATGGGCGGCTGGTACTACGCCCAGGGCCGCTTCAATCATCGCGCTTATCCCGCCGGCACCCTGGGAAAAATCTGCGAAGCCCTGCGCGCCGAAGGCGTCTCGGTCTGCTCCATCATCAAGAACGGACCCCTGCATCTCCATCCGGTCTTCAACGAGCTCGATCTCTTTCGCCTGGGCAAGCCCACGATGACTGCCTTCGCCGAGCGGGACCTACGCCAGCCCAGGGGCAGCCTGCCCAATGCCGAAAGCGTTGCCGAATATTCCTTCTCGGTGCCCTGGTTCAAGCACTTCGACAAACCAGCCATCGAACTCTACGCCGAAGCTTTCCGCAAGGTCTTCTCCCAGCTCGACAGGCTGCTGTAGGGTTCCAACGCGGGACAGGATGACAAGAACGTTTTGATCAACAGGATCAAGGACAAGGAGCGATCGTAATGAACACCGCAGAAAAACTCTCCGCCCTCTCGACCCCTGAACTTATCATCGACGAGAGAAAGATGATGGCAAACATCGTCCGGATGCGCAGCAGGCCTGAACTTGCGAAGGTCTCTCTGAGGCCCCATCTCAAGACAGCCAAATCGGTGGAGGTAGCCCTGCGGCTAATAAGCACGCCCAAAGGCCCTGGCACCGTTTCGACCTTAAAAGAAGCCGAAGTATACTTCGAGGCGGGAATCAGCGACCTCATCTACGCCGTGGGCATCAGCCCGCAAAAACTGCCCCGGGTTCTTGCCCTGCACAGGGCGGGCTGCGACCTGAAGGTATTGCTGGATACTCCGGAGCAAGCCAAGGCTCTTATCGAAGCCTCGAAGGCGCACAGCAGTCCAATCCCTGCCCTCATCGAGATAGACTCAGACGGCCACCGCGGCGGCCTCGAGCCCGGCGATCCGCTGCTCATAGAAATCGGCCGCATCCTCCATGCAGGGGGTCTTTTGCGCGGCGTACTCACCCACGCCGGCGACAGCTACAATGCCGTTGGCCGCGAGGCGCATGCCCAGTTCGCCGAAAAAGAGCGGTTGGCCGCGGTAACAACCGCGCAAGCCTTGCGCAGCGCCGGCCTTCCCTGTCCCATTGTCAGCGCGGGAAGCACCCCCACCGCCAGCGCGATCCGCAGCACCGAAGGCCTGACCGAAGTGCGGGCCGGCGTCTACGTCTTCTTCGACCTGGTCATGGCGGGCATCGGCGTCTGCAAAATGGAGGACATCGCCCTGTCCGTGCTCACCACCGTCATAGGCCACCAGCGCTCCAGGGGCTGGATTCTCGTGGACGCCGGCTGGATGGCCCTCTCCCGGGACAGGGGCACGGCCAGACAGGCGGTCGATCAGGGCTACGGCCTGGTCTGCGATGTCGATGGCAAAGCCTTTGGCGATCTTATCGTCAACTCGGTAAACCAGGAACACGGTATACTTTCTCTGCGGCCAGGATCCAAGAGCAGCCTGCCCGAACTGCCAGTGGGAACACAGCTGCGCATCCTCCCCAACCACGCCTGCGCCACCGCAGCCCAGTTCGATTCCTATTTCGTCATACCCGAAAACGCCGACGCCCCCTTAAAAACCTGGCCGCGTTTTGGCGGCTGGTAAGGCTGTGGTCGTGAGACAGAATAACAGGATCCATTGGGTTGAATGATTTTGGCAAAACAGCTAAGGTTCACGAATAACGGAGGATCCATGTGAAAAAGTTTTCAAAGAACGCTTTGCTTTTCCTAGGCTTGTCAGCGGTCCTGTTCTCCTGCGCGACTGCTCCCCTGCTCAAGGAAGCGCCCGTTGTCGAGGGATTCGATAAGGCACGATACCTGGGCAAATGGTATGAGATCGCCCGGTTCGATTTCGCCTTCGAAAAGAACCTGAGCAACACCACCGCCGAATATGGACTCCGGGACGACGGGAAAGTATCGGTGACTAACCGGGGCTACAATTACGTCAAGGGCAAGTGGACCGAAGCCAAAGCCAAGGCGCGTTTTGTAGGAGCGGAAACTCGGGCCGCCCTGGAAGTATCCTTCTTCGGACCCTTCTATTCGGGCTACAACGTCATCGCCCTGGACAAGGACTACAACTTCGCCCTCGTGGCCGGCGATAGCCTCAAGTACCTCTGGATCCTTTCGCGCAGCAAGACCATCCCCGAGGAGATCAAGAAAGAATACCTCGATCTGGCCGCATCCCTAGGCTACAATCTCGACAACCTGGTATGGGTGGAGCACGATAATTAATCACCCTTGAGAATAATTGCCCTCGGACAGCGCGGCGGATGAGCGTGCTTTCCCGGGTGCATACTGTGGAATTGTTAAATGAAGACGCGCCTTCTGTTGCGAAGGTGCGTCTTCACGTATCGGAGTACCACCGTGGAGTTTAACTAAAATTCTGCTGATCTTTAGAAAAACCTCCCAAAGCCCCTCATCCCGCTGAAGGACGCAATCGCCGGCACCGCGCTAGGCCTAGGTTTCCGTATTCGGCAGCAAAACCCGCCGTTTATTTCCAATATTATCAGTAGCAATCGATATATTGCGATTGACTTAGAGTCTCGACACGATAAAATAGGTCTGCAGCCTGTTAAAAAAACGTAAAATTAGATACGAGCAGGACTTTTATTCTGTTTCGGCGAAAAAGGTCTTCGTATCCTCTCGCCTCACAACCCGCACTTTTGAATAACCATGTACCTTCTTCCCCATCTTCGAATCCAAGATGGGCGAAGGTGGCAGAAAAGGGTGCTATGCAGCAAGGTAAAAATCTAGACTTACTCCTTAAAGACCTGAATCCCTCAGCCTCGGATTGCAGCTTCGTATTCTGCACCGTTCCTGGGATGCCCGAAGGCTCAGAGCTGGCGGCGCTCGATCCCTGGGCTGTCATAAAGGAAGCCGAAGGCATCACACTTATCCTGGAGAAGGAACGCGCCGACGCCTTCGGCTTGACCTATGAATCCATCTTCGGGCGCATCACCCTCCAGGTTTACTCGAGCCTCGATGCGGTCGGTCTATCCGCAGCCGTCGCCACAACCCTGGCCAATGCAGGCATCAGCGCCAACATTGTAGCCGCTTACCATCACGACCACCTATTCGTCCTAAAAACCCATATCGAAACAGCGTTGAACGCATTGAGAGGCATTCAATGCTCATAGCCCTAATCATTGTCGGCGGCCTTACCGCCATGACAGCAATCGCGGTTATCGGCGACTATCTCACAAAATCTAGAATCGCCAAAGCCAAAACCGATCCTGGCATTCTCAAGGAATACGAACGGCGAATCGCAGAACTGGAAAAACGCCTTGCCGACCAGGAAGCCAAGCTTGAGCAGCTCGAAAGCGACGTGAGCTTTACGAATAAATTGCTATCCGACAAGTAGGATTGCAGAAAGTCCCCTTTCTTTCACCAGGTTTTGAATCAGCCGAGGGTGAGCAACACGTTGATCTGTAGAAAGGCAATCGTTATCACATCAGAGGAAACAATGCTGCTCGCGATAAAACAGGCCGATAGGCCCGAGTATCTAGCAATCTCCTTCACCTTCAACCCTAATGACAGAACCCTGCTCAACGCCATAAAGCAGATACCCGGACGGTTTTGGTACCCCGAACAGCATCAGTGGCTTATCCCCAACAACAGCTACATCGCCGAGATACTTCTGAATACCCTATTCGCCACCGGCCTCTTCGATTATCCAAACGCCAGCACCGGCGCTAAGCCTAGCAACGCTAACAAGACTGGCGGCACCATCAATCCAGGCAATACGATCGGTCCCGATGAAATCTTTAAAGACGATAAATCACCTGTTCAGGCAGATTCTGGCCAAAAGGAACTACTCGCCCGCCTGGAAGAAGCCCTCCTTGCCCGCCATTACAGCAAGCGCACAATCGAAGCGTATAGACACTGGTGCGCTATCTATCTGAAAACCAATCCTCCGAATAGTAAATCGCTCTATCCCGGCAAGACGATCAATACTTTTATCAGCAATCTGGCGATTAAATACAAGGTAAGTTCATCAACCCAAAACCAAGCCCTTGCGGCCCTCCTTTTCCTTCACAGGTATGTTTTTAAAAATCCGCCTGAAGAAATTGGTGAAGTAATACACGCTAAAAAACCCTTACACCTTCCTGTGGTTATGAGCAAGGTAGAAGTGAAAACCCTCCTTTCACAGCTTCAAGGCTCAGCGCTTATCGCCGCAAAGCTCATGTACGGCACAGGACTTCGCTTGAACGAGTGCCTCGAGCTCCGAATCCAGGACATCGATTTTTCCAGAAACGAAATTCTCATCCGAAACGGAAAAGGCGGCAAAGACAGGGTTACCATGCTGCCCGGCACGCTAAAGCCATCACTTGAATCACACATCGCCAATGTGAAGAAAATTCACAGCCAAGATCTACATGAAGGCTGGGGAAAGGTTCAGCTTCCTTGCGCGATCTCGAAGAAATACACCAACGCAAGCCAGCAATTTGCCTGGCAGTGGCTTTTCCCCCAAGGACGGCGCTGGAAAAATCCTACAACAGGCGAGGAAGGCCGCCATCATATGGACGCTTCGGTACTCCAGCATGCGGTACACGAAGCCGCGCTCAAATCAGGCATCAGCAAGCCGGTGTCCTGCCACACCTTCCGCCATTCCTTTGCCACCCACCTTTTGGAATGTGGTTACGACATCAGAACTATCCAGGAGTTGCTCGGCCACAGCGACCTTAAAACGACTATGATCTACACTCATGTGCTCAACCGCGGCCCTTCGGGCGTAATCAGTCCCGCCGACATTCTCTCCTGAGCGATTTTACATGGATCTGTGTAATTTTAAATTTGATTGTTTTCCTATTTTCTAATGTATTATTCAAATGGTAATTAAATAATCCAATACTTAAATCTTCTCTCTTACTTTGAACTTTCTAAGAATCCGCACTCCATAAATTTATAAGTCTAATTAATGTTAGAATGACGTATGGCTCACCAAGAAAAATTATAAACTTGACCAACTTGCCGAAGAATAAAANNATATTTACAGTTTGAAAACAGAAAAAGCTTCAGAAGCTGGTTGGAATGTAATCATGAAGACAATGCTGGAGTATGGATTTACTTTATAAAGGGAGATAAATCATTTTCTTCAAATGATGCTTTAGAAGAAGCAATATGTTTTGGCTGGATAGATGGTGTAATGAAGAAAATTGATGATAAAAAATACATCAAATACTTTTCGCGAAGAATAAATAATGAAAACTGGTCTGATAAAAATATCAAAATATATAATTCAATGATAGAAGCTAGTTTAATGACAAAAGCCGGAGAAGACGTTTTTTGTCATAAAGGAAATATCAAGAAGAAAACAGTTAACATAGAAGAATGTATAGAAACATTAAAAGCTTCATTAGCAAATGATAAAGAGCTTCTTGATTTATTTGATCAAGCTCCATTATCAAAACAAAAAAGATTTTCTGGATTCTACTGCGATGCCAAAACCGATGAAACAAGAAAGAAAAGATTAATAAAAATTGGTGATGCATTACGAAACAACTTTGACGGAATGCTATATTAATGATGAAAAAAATAAGCGTATAACAACTGCTTCAACCTGACTCG
>DFYR01000007.1 GCA_002383375.1 Spirochaetaceae bacterium UBA4077 | reverse complement strand
ATTATACTATGATATCGCTAAAAGAGGTGTAAAATGATTGAGTATTCTGCAGCGACCGAACTTAGGATAGACTGGAGCGACTTGGATGCACTGGGGCATGTAAATCATATTGCGATTATGAGATATATCCAGACTGCACGGGTATTGTATTTTGAGCTGTTAGGCATATCAGCGAGGGTTAAAGGATTGCATGTCGGACCGATAATGGCCTCTGTGAGCACTCAGTTTAAAAAGCAAATTCTCTATCCTGGCAAGGTTAAGGTTTTATCGGCTATACAAGAAGTAAAAACGACAAGCCTTCGTATGAAGCATTACGTTATTGATGATGCGGACGAAGTTGCCGCTGAAGGGTATGATGTTATTGTGATGTTTGATTTTATTAATAATGTAAAGCATGTTATTAACGACGATCTTCGCGGGAAGATTGATGCGATAGAGGCAAATAGAAAAACTCTTAATATCTAGATAAATTGATCGATGAGCTGGCCAAGGGAAAAGCTATGGGAAAGAGTTTGCGGAGTTGATCATCAAGCGAAAAGGATAGAAGCAAGATATGAGTGCTCACAATGGCTCCGGGGATCTCAGGTTAGTTACGATTCGTCGGGGAGGCTTGCTTGATGACGATACTCACCGGAAACTCGCATTATGGGCGGCTGATTGTGCTGAACATGTGCTGCATTTTTTTACTGAACAAAGACCTGCAAATAAGAGAACGAAGCGGGCGATCGAGCAAGCGCGGACTTGGGCAAGAGGCGAGATACAAATGAGGCAAGCCCGGGAAGCAGCTTATTGGGTCCTTATTTTACTGACTCAACATTTGGTCGGCGGCTTTGAGCGCTAAGCAGGGAGAATAGTATGGATGACACGATAATCAAGACACATCGTTTGGTACTGCGGTATCAGAGAAAATCGGACATAAAGTTTTTAGTGGATTTCTGGATGGATGAAGAACATACGAAGTTTATCGGCGGACCGAGGGATAAGCAATTTCTGATCGATGAGTTCAGGAAGGTGGCGGAAGACCCGAAGAGACATGAATACGATTTATGGCCGCTGGAGCTCAAGAATACCCATGAGTTAGTCGGACATGCTGGTTTTATTCCCAAAACCATCAAAGACAAAGATTATGTCGAATTAAATTACTATATCGATAAGTCTAAGTGGGGGAAGGGCTATGCGAAGGAGATCGCGAAGGCTTTGATAGAATACGGCTTTAAAGTAAAGAAACTCGAAAAAATAATTGCCATAATAGATCCTGAGAACGAAGCCTCGAAGGCTGTGGCTAAGGCCTCGGGTATGAAATACTGGGTCAATGAAATGCGGTCGGGAAAAATCAAGAGTGTGTACAGCATAAAGAACGAATTGAAATGATCGGTGGCATACATGCAGGACTATAAGAGAATAACACCTGGCTTTTCTCTCTGCGGATTGAACTGCGTATTGTGTCCTAGATACAACACTGAAGGATCTTCGCGCTGCCCGGGCTGCGGAGGGCCTGAGTTCAATTTGAAACATCCCTCATGTGCGGTGATACGCTGCAGCAGAGAGAACGGGAATGTGGAGTACTGTTTCGACTGCAAAAAATACCCCTGTGAGAGATTTGCGAGGATAGAGGGAGACGGTAAAGATTCATTCATATCCTACCATAATGTGTTGATTGATAATGATACGGTCAAGTCGGATCTGAAGAACTACTTGCGGGATCTCGAGAAGAAAAAGGAATACTTGAAATATTTTTTAAAGACTCACAACGATGGACGGTCTAAGGGTTTTTTCTGTCTGGCGATCAGCCTCCTAGCGATTAATGATCTTGATGAAATCATCGAAATCGTGAAAGAAAAAGAAAAGCACCAAAAGCTGGAAACAGATACGGTAAAGGGATTGTTTTACGAGAGGGCGAGAGCCAGGGGAATAGAGCTTATATTGAGAAAATAGAACACTTAATGCTCGATGAGAGAAGAGAAGGGTTTGTAGACTTTTATTGAAGGTATGGATTGGTAATAGCCTGGAGCAGCCTGATAGGAGATTATTACAATGAAAGAACACAACGAGAAACGAAAAGTAAATTGTATATTCGAGAAAATTCTGAAATACGCTCTGTTAGCGATATTACTTGCCTTGTTGGGTTCTTGCCAGGGAGAGCGAAGGACCATAAGCGTTTCAGGGCTTGGAAAGGTAACCTTCATTCCAGATACGGTGTCTTTCACGATTACGGTAAAAAACTTGAGTCCGACACTGGAAGAGGCGACGAAGAAAACGAAGGATTCGACCCTGCGGGTAACGGAAGTATGCAGAAAGTACGGTATCGAAGATAAGGATACCGTGACGAGCTATGTCGATTCGGGTAAGGAATACAGCAACCAGTACGGCAGCGGGGAGCCAACGTTTTTAGGTAACGCGTCCACCCAGAGCACGGTGGTTTCTTATAATGATCTACCGAAGTTCGAGGAGTTTTCGAGGGAACTGCTGGAACTGGATATCACCACTCTTCACGGTTTATCCTTCAGCCATTCGAAGTATGGAGACTATGCGTCCGAGGCAGATATGCTGGCCTTGGATGACGCGAAGCGGGCTGCACAGAAAATTGCCGAGCGGATGAATGTAGGACTTGGTCCGGTCTTGTCGGTTGTATCGACCCAGGATTCTCCGGGAACCGACTACGGGCGGGGCTATGAGGTTCAACTCATGGCCAAGGATATGGAAGGTGGGATAGCGCTTTCGCCGGGGATCCTCACGGCGACGAAGCGGGTGGACGTTGTGTTCGGTATCAAGTAAAGCGAGGGATAGAAGCGTTGTTCTTTTTGATTGTTGGGTATGGGGAAAACAGGAAATGATAAAAATAGAAAAACTGAGCGAGAATACGATCGAAGAAGCGAAGGGACTGATCCGGGAATACTTGGACTGGATCAATGTGGATTTGGGTTTTCAGCATGTGGACGAGGAATTGGCGCATTTTCCGGAAAAGTACAGAGAGCCTGAAGGGGTATTTCTCGTCGCCAGGGAAGGGGATAAGGTGGTCGGTTGCGTAGGTATAAAAAAGATAGGCGACGGCACCTGCGAGATGAAACGGCTTTTTGTGAAGGACGGCTACAAGGGGCGGGGCATCGGCAAGCGGCTGGTGGATGAGATAATCAAGGAAGCGAAGTGCAGGGGCTATTCGCGCATGAGATTGGATTCGTTGAAGCGGATGGACAGGGCGCTGATCCTCTACAGAAAATTCGGGTTCGAAGTAATCGGACAGTATGTAGAGAATCCAATCGAGGATGCGGTGTTTCTGGAAAAAAAACTCTAGGAAAGGATTCCGCTGATTAAAAAATCCGGAACCATGGATGTTATACGAGGGGCTGGATATGCGAAAAACCGATCCATACCTGAAGAAAAGTCACGGGAACGCATTTTAAGATACCGGCTTAATGGATCTGTTGTTGCGCCACGGGGTTGATGAGATAATAGTATGCCGAAAAAATGGGAGAATGGAAAAAGAACTAGCGTCGAAGGGTATAGTGGCAAAGACCACCGATGAGGTTTTTTAAGGAGGCCGTCTATGCGCGTTCTCAGGAAATGCCGCAATAGATTCGAAGCCGAGTCTTTCGCTCTGCTGTTGGATAAGGAAAATATTCCCTATGTGATTCAATCTGCCGATGCGGGAGGACAGCGTCCAGCAGCCCTGGTCATAGCCGCCACCCTCCTGGTAAGCGATGGAGACTATGAAAGGGCCAGAGCGATTCTGAATGCTACACGATAGATGAAGTGATAGACAGGCTGCTTCAATGGTTGAAAAGCTGGGGGAGGTAATTATGAAGCAGGGCGAATCTTCAGGATCGAGAAAAGCAAAAAAGATACGCAAAGGCGCAGGTAGGTGGTTCTTTGCCCTGTCGAGAATTCTGGGCATAGGAATTATTCTTTTTATCGGCATGTTCGCGCTGGATGTTTTTTCCGGCGAAGGATTCTCTTTTCAGGAGCTGCTCGGCTTTTTGGTTCATCTGATTCCTTCCTACATACTCATCATTGTACTCCTGGTCGCATGGAACTATGAGCTTCTGGGCTTACTCCTCTACCTGGGCTTGGGCATCTCGTACTACCTACTCACCGGGGGCAAGGAACATTTCAGCGCTTATCTGTTCATTTCCGGCTCCTTGACGATCATAGGGCTGCTCTTTTTGCTAGACTGGATATACCAGCGGAGGGAAGCAGGCCACTGATGGATCGGTTTTATAATACGCAAGTATTGCACCCTGTATCATGGAAATACGCTCGCAGAGGCTACAAGGATCTTTACTGATACACGAGCCGGCGTAGGGGGTGAACGATGATTAGTCTACGGAGAGAGACGGAAGCGGATTATCGAATTGTCGAAACGATAATCAGGGAAGCCTTCTGGAACCTCTATGTGCCAGGATGTACCGAGCATTACCTCGCCCATGTGATGAGGGATCACAGTGATTTTATTCCCGAATTGAGCTATGTGGCGTTGGCTGACGGCCGGATCGTGGGCAGCATCATGTATACGGCTTCTAAAGTAATCGACGGGCGGGGAGAATACCTCGATACCATTACCTTCGGGCCGGTGAGCGTGCTGCCCGAGTTTCAGCGTTTAGGTATAGGCTCGATGCTGATTTGGAAAACCATCGATGAGGCGAGAACCCGGGGTGAGCGGGCAATTATCATCTACGGGCATCCGAAGAACTACTGCAAGTTCGGGTTTAAAAGCTCCAAGGACTATGGAATTGCTTCGATGGATGGAAGGTTTCCTTATTCCCTGCTCGTGCTGGAACTGGAGAAGGGCACGTTTGCCGGTGGTAGGTGGCGCTACCAGGAAAGCGATGTCTATAACGTCGATGCCGACAAGGCAGAGGAATTCGACAAGACCTTCGAGCACAAGGAAAAGAAGTATCAATACAGCCAGGAGGAATTCAGGATGTCCAGCCGGGCTTTTGTAGAGTAGGGATGATGTTTCGGTTGCACGCCTTTGAATTACCAAATTATCTTTAAAAATACTTAATATTACTTAATACTACTTGACAATATGTGTTTATACTCCTAATATGCCTGGTATCATGGGTATAAGGGAGTGACTACTGTATGAACGCGACATTTTATTCGATAGGGGATCTGGCGGAGATTTTAAAGCTCCACCCTAAGACGATCCTGCGCTTTATCCACGAAGGAAAGATCAGGGCACAGAAGATTGGCCGTTCATGGCGCATAAGCCAGGAGGCTCTCAAGGAATACTCTCATGCCGAATTAGCCGTCCCAGCCAGGGCTGCCGAGCCAGTGGATTTTGGCAGCATTGGGGCGCGCATGAGGGTATCGGCGGTGATAGAAATCGACGAGCAGAATTCCGAGGAGGCATCGCGGCTCTCCAATACCTTGATGGCAGCCTTGAACTGCAAGGATCCCTCTTGGGGCAATTCCCGCTTCGACTGGTTTTACTATCCCGAGACGAAGAAGGCTAAATATGTTCTGTACGGGACTCCAGTCTTTATAGGCGAGATAATGGTCATGTTCTCCAGGCTGGCGGGCGGTCAGGGAGGAGCATCATGAATCAGTCTGTGTATAAATCCGAAGAGGGGCAAAGGCTGATCGAGGCGGCGTATAGAGTGCATTTAGATTCGGCCCTGGGCGCTGCCCTGGTGAAAAGGACTGTAGAAACGGATAGGGGAAGCACCTTCGTGCTGGAAAAGAGCGGGGCGGGCAAGCCGCCGCTGGTGCTCCTCCACGGCTCGGTTTCGAACTCGGCTTCCTGGCTGGGAGTGATTCCTTTTCTTGCTGAGCATTTCAGCGTGTATTGTCTGGATATACCCGGCGAGCCTGGTTTGAGCAGCCAGGAACGGCTCTCTTTGCGATCTGAATCGCCGGCGCTCTGGCTGCGGGGTGCCTTGGACGCTCTGGGGCTTGAAAAGGCTGCTTTTCTTGGGATGAGCCTGGGCGGCTGGTATGCGCTTAATTTCGCGATTACATACCCCGAGCGGGCGGGAGCGCTGTCACTGATAAGTACGGGCGGGATAGGGCCAGAGAGGCCTGGATTCATCTTCAAGGCTATGTTCTTTTTGCTGCTGGGAAAGCGGGGGCAGCGAATGCTCAACAAGGCTATCTACCACAAGGTGGAGATGCCCGAGGAAATTCTCGAGTATCAGGCGCTGGTGTCCAAGCATTTCAGGCCAGTAAACGAGGGCCTGCCGAGGTTCTCGGACGAAGAGCTCAAGACGCTCAGGATGCCGCTGCAGTATTTTGGCGGGGACCGGGACACGCTTTTAGACACGAAAACCTCGGTAGAGCGGCTTTCGGCCTTGCTGCCCCATGCCGAGGTGCATTTGCTTGCAGATACGGGACACGCTATCATCGACAAGTTCGATGCGGCGAATGAATTTTTAATCAACACATGGGGGAAAAGTGGAAAAAATACCTGAGGAGTACAGTTCGATAAATTCTCGATTTGTGGATTCCTGGGTAGAGGCGGGCTGGGAATGGGGGAGGCCGATTGACCATGAAACCTTTATAAAGGCGAAAGAAGGCGACTGGTCGGTGGTTTTAACACCGACGATACCAGTGCCGAAGACGTGGTTCGGCGACCTGAAGGACAAGAGGATTTTAGGATTGGCTTCCGGGGGCGGGCAGCAGATTCCGCTATTTTCGGCGGCCGGCGCCCGGTGTACGGTGATGGACTACTCGGACCGCCAGCTTGAAAGTGAAAGGATGGTGGCTCGGCGGGAGGGCTATGAGGTCGATATCGTAAAAGCCGATATGACAAAGCTGTTTCCCTTCGCCGATGAGTCTTTCGATTTGATTTTCCATCCGGTTTCGAACTGTTACGTCAAAGACGTGTTCCACGTCTGGCGAGAGTGCTCCAGAGTTTTGAGGAAGAATGGGGTACTGCTCGCGGGGCTGGACAACGGCATAAATTTTCTTTTCGACGAGGACGAGACTAACATTGTTCATAACCTCCCCTTCGATCCGCTCGCCGATCCCAATCTGTACAGGGAATCCATCGAAGGCGACTGGGGAATTCAGTTTTCGCACTCCATTGAAGAGCAGATAGGAGGGCAGCTTAAGGCGGGTTTCAGGCTTACCGACATTTTTCAGGACTATAATTCCAGTGGAAATTTAAAGGATTGGGGCGTGCCGACATTTTACGCCACGAGGGCGGTGAAGGAATAATTGTCCAGGCCGAGGAGGCGTGGGGAACAACGAGCTAGGTCGAGTGGGGGGTCGGGGTGGGGCTTGGGTCGACGCTTACCGGGCCCGCAGGCGTTTCGGCAATCGCTTATCTGTTTTTCATCGACGATGCTATATTCAATAAATATGAATCAGCCTAAAATAAAGGCCTTTGGAATTCAGCATGAAGAGCAGGGAGCCGATAGGGTGACGAATACAAATGCGCTGACGACCGGCTGCAAGAACGGGGCTGTGACGGGGGCCTCCCTTGTGGGGATGAAGTCCCTGAAAGAGATTGAAGAATATATAGAACAATTTGGCCAGGATGCCCGATTCGAGCTTTCCTACCAGATGAGCGCCGAGTATTTGGCCCAGGCGACCCCGCTGATACGGGGCAGGGTGGTATCGGCTCACGCCTGCTGTCCCTCCACGGAGTTTTTTCCTAATCTGGCCAGCGCCGATCCTGAGGTTGTGGCGCAGAGCTTGGCCGACATGGAGGCGACACTACAGACAGCCCTGGAGTTCGGGGCGAAGATCGTGGTACTGCATGCGGGCTATGTGACCGATCTGGCTATGCCATCGTCGTATGAGGCCAGAAAGCCGATACTGGCCCGACCGGAATTCATCAAGGATATACGCCATGAGGATGGGGCTATCTGCGGGCCGGAATACCGCCTGAGCCCGGGGTACATTCCCTATGCCGAAAGGGCCAAGGAACGGCTGGTAGCCTTGGCGCGGCGCTATGCCAAAAGCGCTGTCAGGCTGGCGGTGGAAAATCTGAATCCGAGGGTAGGGTATTTATTCCACAGCCCCGAGGAGATGCTTGAGCTTGCGGCGCTGGATCCAGACCTCTGGCTCTGCCTGGACGTGGGGCATCTCTATATCACCTCCTTTGCCTTCGGTTTCGATTACCTGGAAGGCTTGAAAACGATCGTTGGAAGCGGCAAGGTGGCCAGCTGCCATCTCCATGCGAATTCATCGAGGAATGGGCGATACCGGGACGATCATTTCAGCTTAGAGCAGAATGGCTTTCCTTTAGCAGAGGTTCTAAGCATTGTCGCTGCATCGGAGGCGAACTTGATTGTTGAGGCTGTGGAGGATCTGGCTGGCAATACCCGTATCGTACAAGAGTCCATGACGGGCCGGAGGCTGTTATGACCTATGCTGAACTGGCCAAGGGGTTGCCGGAGACTCTGAAGCAGGATTTGAACTTTGGGATGTTCAAGGCCTATGACATAAGGACCAAGAGTTCCCGGCTGACGGGCGAGCTAATCAGGCGATTGGTGGCGGCCATTGGACGCTATTCGCTGGAAGTACTAGGCACAAGGCGGATAATGCTGGGGAGGGACGGAAGGATAGCAGCTCCGTCCCTCATGGAAGCAGCCCTGGAGCTGCTGCCCGACATGGGTATTGACGTTCTGGTGAATCCGCTTCCGATCTCCACCTGTCAGTTCTACTACAGTCACATGAGGAATCCAGACTGCGCGGCGGTGATGCTCACGGCCAGCCATAATCCCGGGGAGTATATCGGCTTGAAGCTGATGGCTCCGGGGATGAAGACTCTTGCCATGGATTCGGGGCCGGCGGGGGGAATAACGGGAATACTCACGTATTACCTGGAAGGGGCAGCGGTGGCAGGCGGCCGGGGGCAGGAGTATGCGGCTCCTGCGGCGGGCGCATGGAGGAAGCGGGGAAAGGTCGAGGTGCGGCATTACCTCGAACCTTTTATCGAATACTCCCTGCGATTGGCCGGGGTCGGGAAAGACGGGTTGGCCGGGCTGCCGATCCTGGGGGATTTTTTAGGCGGAACGGCGGGGCCAGAGGTTGCCGAGGCTTTCGGCTATGCGGGGGCAGCGCTGCGGATGCGTAATCTGGTGCCCGACGGGCGCTTTCCCGCAGGCGACCCCAATCCGGGGGTGGCGAAGAGTATTCAGGAGAGCAAAGAAATGATGGCCCGAGGGGGATTTCTTTGCGGGCTTTGCTTTGACGGGGACGGGGACAGGATGGATATTCTGGATCCCCGGGGAGAACAGCTTTCGCCAAGCTTCAATCTTTCGGTGCTTTTGCCTGAAATCCTGGGAATTTTTAAAGGGGCGTACGCAAAAGGGGCCTTTGGCGGGTCCGCTGCCTGGAGGCCGCGAATCTACGCCGATGTTAAAACCAATCCCCTGGCGCTCCAGGCACAGGCTCGGCAGGGGCTCGATGTCACGATTATCCGCAACGGACATTCCTTTATTAAAGAGGCGCTCAGGGAGGGATTCGTACGGCAGTATCTGGCCGCTTCGGAGGAATCGGCCCACTATTACATGAATTTTCCGCTGGATCTGGACGACTTTAGGGCGGGCTTCGCGGCGACTGAGAATACGCTGTTCTTCAGTCTGCTCAGCGCCAGGATCTGGGCTGAGCATCCGGAACGCTATGAGAGGGCGATCAAAGCCCAGTCCGGGCTGGTGCGGCAGCGGGAATGGCCTTGTCACTTCAAGGATGATACTTTGCTGGAAAAGAGCCTGGCGGAGGTGGAAAGCGAGTTCGCCCACCGTGGTCTTCTGATTATGAAGACGATGGAGGACGGCCAGAGTCTGGATGCCACCCTCATGCGCAGCGGGTTGCCGGCGGTTCTGGATAAAAACAGTGAACTGTCGGCTCCCTGGTACCAGGTAGCCCAGCGCAACACCAGGTCGGAGGAGGGGATTGCCCGCTGGGAGGTTGTAGCGAATTCTGAAAAGGACTGCCAGGAGGCAGTGGCCTTGATCAGGAGCATTACAGACCGCTATGTGGAACAGGGTCTAGCGGAGTATTTATAGGAGTATTTATATTTGAAGCAATTGGGTCCAATAGCGAAGGGGCGCTCCCGCGGGGGAAACGCCCCTTTTTTATATTTAAGGCGATGGATGGGCCTTCATCGACGCGGTTTAAGCGCAGACGAAGCATCCCAGAGTCAAGTTAGCGGCCCTTGAGAATAAGGCTTGCCGCTGGCATGTCCAGCATCAAGTAGCAAACGGGATGGAGACGCAGGACGGAGCAGGGGGCGGCTGGGGAAATGGGAGCGTTGAGGGCCATCTCGACCGCGGTGGCCTTTCGCTGGTCGGGTACCGAGCAGACTATCATGGCGGACTTGAGGATCTGCCGGATGCTCATGGATACCGCCTGTTTAGGAACGTCTGCAAGGCCGTTGAACCAGCCTTCGCCCACCTGCTGAAGCCTGCATTTTTCATCCAGGTCGACGACGATATAGGGTTCTTCGGTTTCGAAATCGGCGGGAGGATCGTTGAAGGCAATGTGTCCGTTCTCGCCAATTCCTATGAAGGCCACGTCTATCGGCTGCTTCTTGATCCGCCCTGAGAGCCGGGCGAGCTCGGCCTTGAGGTCGGCGGCGTCGGCGGCTACGTAAACGAATTCCTTGAGGCTCGGCACCTTTTGGGCAAAGCGTTCGCGCAGGTATTTCCTGAAGCTCGCCTTGTGGGTGTCGCTCATGCCGACATACTCGTCCAGGTGAAAGCAGGTTACCTTGCTCCAATCGATGCCCGGCTGCTTGATCAGGCTCGCGAGGGTGGAGAATTGGCTGGCTCCGGTTGCGAGGATGATGTTGGCCGCGCCCCTGGCGGCGATAGCCTTGCGAATGGCGGCGGCGCCCAGCTCGGCGGCCCTGGCGCCCATTATCTCTACAGTTTCATAGATACAGGTATTCATTGTGTGTTGTCCTCCGAGTAGTTCTATCCTGATTATCCCGGCATTCGTCATAAATGTAAATGCGGGATTCAGCATTACTCCATGCATGCTGCCTTTTGAGTCTACATTCTTTGTTGCGCCCATCGGCTACCCGTGCTACACTTTTTTTACTGTCGCATCGATATAAATGAAGATCGAGGATGCTCCCCGATCGATCCACAAGGAGGGACGTTTTGAAGAAAGTTCTTATCGCGTTACTAATCTGCACTATGATTGTCGGTGGAGCCTTTGCCCAGGCTTCCAAGCAGACGAGGGCCCTAATTGTTTGGAGCGCGGCTGCCGAAGACGAGGCCCAGGCGCTCGTGGCCAAGTTCAATGAAAAGTATCCGGATATCAAGGTAAGCGTGATCAGGGCAGGCTCGGGCGAGCTTTTGACCAGGCTGAACGCCGAGCAACCCAAGCCGCAGGGAGATATTCTGCTGGGAATCGCCAAGGAATCTTTCGACGGGGCCTATGATCTTTTCAGGGCATACAAGTCGGTGAACCACAACTACCTGGGTGCCGATGTGAAGGATGTCGCCGCGGTACCCAAGTACTACGGATTCTCCATGCCGCTGCAAGCTTTCATGATCAATACCAAGCTGCTCAAAGAAGCGGACTATCCGCGTAAGTGGACCGATCTGGTCGATCCTAAGTACAAGGGAGAGATTATACTGGCCAATCCGGCGCTTTCTGGCTCGGCCTATGCGCAGCTCTACATGTCCTACAAGCTCTATGGCGAGGATTTTGCCAAGAAGCTGGCCAAGGCGGCTACCTTTACCGCCAGCTCCACGGTGGGGCCTGAGTCTGTTGCCAGGGGCGAGTATGCCATCACCGCTACGGGTGAGGGAAACATCGCCAAGTATATTGGCGAGGGGGCTCCTGTTACCTATGTCTATCCCGAGGATGGCACCGGCGCCCGCTTCGACGCGAGCGGCATCATTGCCAACGGTCCCAATCCCAGGTCCGCTGAGCTCTGGATGGATTTCGTCACCTCAAAAGAGGCCTATACGATCATCCTGAACACAAGAAACCGCCGCGTCGTGGTTACAGACCTGCCTGGACCGAAGTATTTACCGGCATTGGGCAAGATAAAGCTCATTCCGTATGATGCTATCGAAGCCGCCGAAATCCGGGAGGATCTAAGCGGAAAATTCTCCGACTGGATGATGTGATTGCAGTGATTTTACCGACCGGGGAAGCTTTGGGAAATCGAAAGATTTCTCGGTCGGTCTCCCTGTTCGACCAGCGCCCCGCGGAGCTTTAGCCCGCGGGGCATTTGTTCTATTGACCCTTTCCCGAGAGGATACCCATGAGTCTCGACTTGAATTACCGCGATGTGAGCAAAGTGTTCGGCGCCGGAGGCAAAAATCCCGTCGAAGCCCTGAAGAAGGTATCGTTTACAATTAACCCCGGCGAGCTTTTCTGCCTCCTCGGTCCCTCGGGTTGCGGCAAGACGACGCTCCTGCGCAGCACTGCCGGCTTGGAGAGCATAAGCAGTGGTCAAATTTTCTATGGCGGAAGGGATATGACCAGCATACCGCCCTTCAGGCGCAATATCGGCATGGTTTTCCAGAGCTTTGCCCTTTATCCACACATGAATATTTTCGAAAACGTGGCCTATGGGCTGAGGGTTCGCAAGACGCCTGAGCCCGAGGTGAGGCGAAAGGTGACCGAAGTTATGGAGTTGGTGGGACTCACCGAGGAATTGAAGCGCAATCCGAGCCCTGCCGGGCTTTCGGGGGGACAGCAGCAGCGGGTGGCGATAGCCCGGGCGCTGGTGTATGACCCTGATCTTCTTTTGCTGGACGAGCCCTTAGCCAATCTGGACGCCAAGCTCCGACGCTATATGAGGGCTGAGATTCGGCGTATCCAGAAGGCGACGAACATAACGACCATATTCGTGACCCACGATCAGGAAGAAGCGATGGCGGTGGGAGACAGGCTGGCGGTGATGCGACGGGGCGTGGTGGAGCAGATCGGCAGCTCGGACGAGCTGTACAACAGGCCGAACAGTGCCTTCGTGGCCAACTTTATCGGAAAGATGAATTTTTTCAAGGCCGAGCTGACAGCCTGGGATGGAGTAGAGGCTAGGGCAAAGCTCATCGGTCCCAATTTTGAGCTTGATGTGGGAAAGGACAGGAATCATCTTCCCCAGGGAACCGCGGTCGGCAGCCGGGTACTGGTAGGCGCCAGGCCTGAGCAACTTTCGGTGAGCTTGCGCAAAGGTGAAGGAGGGATGGCCGGAAAAGTGAATATTATTCAGCACCTGGGCCAGTTTGTCCGCTATGAAGTGAGCGTCGATTCCGCGATTTCTGCCCAGCCTTTCGAGGTGGACATGCCCGGCCTAGTGGCCGGGATCGCCGAGGGCGACGATGTGTATGTTACTATTAAGAAAGGCTTGGCTTCGTTCTACCTGCCCGAGGAAGGACAAAGCGAATGAAAGAAAGAAATCTGGATAGCTCGATTTCCCAGGGGCAGCAGGGAGGCTTTAAGAAATTCCTCCAAAAGGACCTGACGCCCTACCTGGTCTTTTTGATTCCCATGGCTTTTCTCTGCGTCTTCCTATTCTGGCCTCTGGTGACGACCTTTCTCCGCGCCTTCATGAAGTCGGGCAATAAGTTTGATATCGGAGCCCTCGGGGTTTCGGGCTTCAAAAAATTCTTCACGTCCGCCCTCTACCAAAGAAGCCTGAAAAATTCCTTTATCGTCGGTATTTCAGTGACGGTCAGCTCGCTGCTCATCGGCGTCCCCATGGGCTATTTCGTGGCCAGGGTAAAGATTCCGGGCAAGTCGCTTCTGCTCTCCCTGGGGATTCTTCCGGTGATAATGCCTTCGTTCATCGGTGCTTTCAGCTGGATTATCCTACTGGGCAGGCAGGGGGTACTGCGGTATTTTTTCAATATCGTCCTGGCGCCTCTGGGGCTGGAGTTGCCGCCGATCTACGGCATGTTTGGCATGATTTTCTGCATGAGCCTGACCTATTATCCCTTTGTGTTTCTTTTGAGCCATGGGGCTTTTTCCTCGGCCAACGCTCTCCTGGAAGATGCGGGCATGCTCATGGGCGCGAGCCGCTGGCGGGTATTGAGGACGATCACCTTCCCGCTGGTGATTCCCAGCATAGGGGCGGCGGCGCTCCTGGTTTTCATTCGCTCCATAGGCAACTTCGGCATTCCCGCCATCATAGGGGGGGACCAGTATGTCCTGCCGACACTGATCTATTTCAGGGTAAACGGCTTTTGGGACCTGAACGGGGCCTCCTCCATAGCGGTGGTGAACGTTCTCATCACCGGAGCGGTGCTCTGGTTCCAGAAATATGTGGTGAGCCGCAGGGAATACGAGACGATCTCGGCATCCCACGTGGAGATTCAGCAGCATAAGCATCCGGTTCTGCGGATTATCGCCTTTTTATACTGTCTGGTGGTGCTGTTGGTATCACTGGCGCCCCAGATCGTGATCATCGTCATGTCCTTCTTCGAAAAATGGCAGGGACTCCTGCCGGAGGGCTTTACACTGGCAAACTTCAGCAAGATTCCCAAGAACTCGCCAAAGGAATTGCTCAATTCCTTGTATCTTTCCACGGTCGCGACCCTGCTCACGGCGATTCTGGGAAGCATCATCGCCTATATCACCGAGCGACGGAAGCCAAAGGGAGCCGGCATCCTGGACATGGCCGTCATGGCCCCCTTCATCCTTCCCGGCACTGTAGTCTCGGTGGCGCTCCTGTCGGCTTTTTCTGGCAAAAGCGCCATTCCCCTGGGCGGAACGTATACGATTATCATAATCGCTTACATGGTGCGACGAACTCCCTACGTGTACCGATCCGTGGCGGCGAGCCTGACCCAGCTGAATCCTTCGCTGGAGGAGGCTTCCACGATTGCGGGGGCTCATTGGATCTACACTTTCTGGCGGGTGAGCGTGCCGCTCATACTGCCTGGGATAATCTCGGGCTCGATACTCACCTTTTCGACCCTGCTGCAGGAGTTGAGTACGACGATTCTGCTGTACGGAGCCAGGACGAGGACGGTACCGATACAGATCTACGGGGCGGTGGCGGACGGCAAGATGGGGGAGGCTAGCGCGCTGTCGGTGATTCTGCTGATTGTGGTGTTTGCGATAGTCTATGCGACGAACAAAAGCAAGGGTAGGGATTTGTCGGCGGGACTGAAGATGTAATTAGTTCCTTGAAACTTATTGGAGAAGTGGCTGCCCAGGAAAGCCCGATTAGGGATGTTTGGCGGCCACTTTTTTATCTGCGCAGGGCCCGGGCAGGCGTATGATTCCACCTCGACAGGCTCATCAGGATAATCGCTTGGGGCAGGGAGTGGGGCATCAAATCCCCGAAAAGCTGAGCCAGCGGGCAAACAGGCTAAGGATTGAAATTAGTCCCGCCAGCTCTGCGCCGGCAAGAACGAGGGCTGAAACAGCGGCAGCGACGCGGCCACGGTTTTTTCTGGACGATACTGGGCTTTTGGAAGGTGCTTTGTTATTAGAAGATGTTGTGGAGGCGGTATTTCGGAAGAACGGCCATAGTATGAGGACAGCGATGAGGAGCCAGAAGCCAGCGCCCAGGAGAGGGGCGGTGAGGGGATAGGCGAGGATAAAGTCTTCAATTCTGTAGCCGAGCTGTGCCGCCATGGCGTTGAATGATCCCAGGCTTCCCAGCGCCATCGCAGCGCCTAAAATAATGAGAACGATGCCGGAGATCGTCTTCACGGTCTTTCCTTTCTTGGTCAAATAAGAAAGAAGAGGTTTCAGTTTTTCGAAGAAGAGTCCGGATGCCAGAAAAGGTAGGGCAAAACCGAGGGAATAGGAGAGCAGCAAGGCGACGGCGTTGTCGACCTTGCCTTCCCTGCTGGCCATAAGGAGGATGGAGGCGAGGATGGGGCCTATGCAGGGTGACCAGCCTGCGGCGAAGGCCAGCCCCAGAACGAATGATCCGGAAAAGCCCTTGGTCTTGGTGCCGGTGAACGTGGCGATGAGGCGGGAATCGGCGCTTAGGAATTTCAGGAAATCAAAGAGCATGTTTACGCCCAGTACGATTACAACGACGCCGCCAAGTATGCCGATGTACTGGGATGCCTTGTTGCCGCCAACGAACATGGCAGAGCCGGAGAAGACCACGCCAAGAATGGTGAAGGCGAGGGTAAAACCGGCCGAGAAGGCGAGACTTCGGCCGAAGAGCCTCGCTCTATCCTCTCCTTTCGAGAGTGCGGCTACGCTGGAACCGGAGATAAAGGACAGATAGGCGGGGATGAGCGGCAGGACGCAGGGTGAGAGGAAGGATAATAGCCCTGCCAAGGCTGCTGAAAACAAGCCGGGGGTATTCATCGGCGGGACAGCTCGTCCATTATGGCGATGAATTCGGGGTTGGAGTAATCATAGCTTCCCACCATGCCTGCGATGAACCTGCCTTCTCTATCGAGTATGTAGGTAGTGGGTATGCCTTGGGAAGCATAGTTCCGGGCTAGGGTGTTTCTGGGGTCCAGGAAGACAGGATAACTGACTTTCTGTTCATCAACAAAACGCCGAACGGTCTCGGCGTCTTCACCCAGGCTTACCGCGAAGACTTGGAAATTCTTGTCCCTCATGGCAGTTGAAAGGGCGTCGATGCTGGGGATTTCTTCTTTGCAGGGAGGGCACCAGGTAGCCCAAAAGTTGAGGAGCACTGCCTTGCCTTTGAGGGAGTCTCGATTTTTCCGGGCCCCTGCAAGATTGGTAACCCAGAAATCGGGCTGGGTGAAGGCAGTATCAAAAACGTAGAATCCGAGCTTGGTCAAACGCTGGGCGTACCAGGCTTTGGATGCTCCGAATGCCGGTGCGCTCAGACTGAAGAAGGCTACTAAAACCAGAAAGAGGAAAGGGGATTTTCGCTTCAGCATGGGCAACCTCATCAATAAAGATATGAAAAATCTAATATAACAAAGGGCCCGGGGCAAGCCCGCCGTTGTCATTACCAAGAAAAAAAGAGTATCTTAAGGCGAAAGCTAAACAATATCGGAGTGATTATGAACCCTATGCTGCATAGCTACGCCGCCGAAGAGCCGGAGGAAGAGAAAAAATCCCCGGCCCGGCCGGAGGACGCGCTTTCGGAACGCTTTCTTAAAACCCGCACAATCCTGCTGACCGGAGAGGTGGACAAGGATTTGTCCGAAAAGGTTATCCGGCATTTGCTGCTTTTGGAGAGCCAGTCTTCGGAGCCTATTACGATTCTCATCGATTCGCCCGGCGGGGATGTATACGCCGGTTTCTCGATCTTCGATATGATCCGCTTCGTGAAGGCTCCGGTGCGCATTGTCGGCATGGGACTCATCGCCAGCGCCGCGGCGCTGATTCTTCTGGCTGTACCCAAGGCGCGCCGTTTTGGCCTTCCCAATTCTTCATATTTGATACATCAGCCGCTTTCGGGAATCCAGGGTGTAGCCTCGGATATTGAAATTCATGCCCGGGAGCTGGAAAAAACCAAGCTCCGGCTGAACGAGATCATAGCCGAAGCGACGGGGCAGAGTCTGGAGCGGGTTTCCAAGGATACGGACAGGGATTACTGGATGAATGCCCAGGAAGCCTTGGCCTATGGGCTCATCTCCAAGACAATAGCCAACAGGGACGAACTGCCCGCCTAATCTAAAAACGAAGACTTTTTTCTGAATCGAGCCGTACATTTTGCCGCGTAGGTATCCTGGAGGGCTTGCCTTGTCTGAGGCTTGCCCTCGAGGAGCTGGGATATGCGCCGGCGGATTCTCTTGGCCTTTGCTGCAGTCTGTCTCTGCGGGTTTCGCTGCAGTCTTCCCTGGCAAGAAGAGCAGAAGTTATTTGTTATCGCCTCCTACAATGTCCATAATTTGTTCGACGATGCTGACAACGGGCTGGAATACCCTGAGTTCAGTCTCGGCTCAGGAACGTGGAATGCCGAACTCTACAGAAAACGATTGGAGAATGTGGGTGAAGCCCTGGGCTGCCTTGGAGGAGGAGAAGGGAGTTTTCCCGATATTCTCTGCCTGGTGGAGGTCGAGGGGCTGACAGTCCTGGAAGATCTTGCCTCAGGACCTTTGAAAAAAGCCAATTACCGTTGGGCGGCCTGCGGCGGCCCGGATACATCGCCCATACGCTGCGCCATCCTCTCCAGATTCCCCATTGTCGGGGTTAGGAGCCATCGCCTCGAGGAGTCGAGCGGTTTCGGGCCCGGCAGGGATATTCTGGAGGCGCAGCTGGAGTTGGGCGGGGAGGCTGCTCCTTCTCGGCTGAGTATTTTTATCTGTCACTGGAAGTCGAGGAAGGAGGGCGAGGAGGCTACCGAGTCGGCGCGCCGGGCCGCCGCAGGCTTGTTGAGGGCGAGAATGACAGAGTTGGCGGCCGTGAGTCCCGAAGGTCTGATGATGGCCTGCGGCGATTTTAACGAGTCGCCTGACGAATTCGAACGCAGTGGCCGACGCTATCCCACTGCACTGATGCCCGATCCGGGACAGGCGGTCGACAGCCGCTACGATGCGCTGGATGAGGAATGGTTCGAAGGGGCGCTTCTTGTGGCGAGCAACACTTCGGCGGCAACGGCAGGAAGGGGAAGGCTGGCGCTGTATTCACCTTGGGCGGGTCAGGCCGGGTACAGTTATGTGTTCAGAGGAGAAAAAGAGCGGTTGGACGGCTTCTTGCTGGGTCCCGGTTTTGGGGACGCAAAGGGGCTCGAGTTCGATTCTTTTCTGGTCGGAAACGATCCGAAACTGCTGGACAGCTCCGGATCACCGCTGGGTTGGACCGGATCCTCGGGCTACTCGGATCATTTGCCTGTGGCCTGCAGACTTCGGCTGGAGGATGGAGGATAGAAGGCAGCCCTGTACAGAGGCCGCGGTTTCGTGAAAAGATGAACCCATGCAGAGTCTACTCGCGCCGTTTAGAGAACGTCTGGGACTGAGCGCCTTTGCGGCCGGCGATTACGCTAAGGCCGAACGATATTTCCGTAAATTAGAAGAAAAAGATCCCAACTCCCTGAGTGTTCTGCGCAACCTGGGGCTCATCCTGATGGCCAAGGGCGATGCACAGGGAGCGGAAACCTACCTTTCGAGGGAGGAGAAGCTCTACGGCCGCTCCTTTCACCGACATGCGGCTCTGGCCGACATCGCCTATGCAAGGGGCAGGAGAAAGGAGGCTGAAAAACGTTATAGGCTTGCGCTGGCTGAACCTGAAGCCGGAGCGGGGGGCAGCGCTGCGGCACTGCGGCCGCTAATGGAAAAACGTCTGGGGATTTGTGCTGATGAAAAATCCTTCGCCTCGAGCAGGGAATCCATGAAGGCTTTTCAGGAGGCGGAGGAGCTCAAGGCGGCAGGCGAGGCTGAAAAGGCGGTGGAAGCCTTTATGCGCTCGATAGCCCTGGATGAGAGCAACTGGCCGGCGCTGAACAACGCAGGGATTCTGTATCTGGAGAGCCTGGGCAAGCCTGAGGAGGCGCTGAAGTTATTCGAACAGGCCTTTGAGGTATCCAGGAATATCCATGCTGCCAGGAACATAGAAGTGGCCAAAAGAAAGCTAGGCATGAGGGGGAGGCGCTGATGCGCGACGCCAGGGAAGATGCCGAGGTTATCTTCGCCAGGGCTCTGGAGGGAGTGATTCCGGGCCGGCTCTTGGAACACTGCATATCCAGAAAGGGGAACGAGCTTAGAATAACCTACGATAGAGGTCAGTTCAGCCTGGACCTGGATACGTACCGCCATGTACTTGTCCTGGGCTTTGGCAAGGCTTCGTGCGAACTGGCCGTATCCCTGGAAGCGATCCTGGGCGATCGTATCGATGACGGATTCGTGGTGACCAAGGCTATCGGCAGCAGTCGCTGTAGGCGCGTGCGGCTAGCTGAAGCGGCGCATCCAGTGCCGGATTCCAGGTCGATGGCTGCGGGAAGGGAAGTCCTAGCTCTGGCTGAACGGGCGAGAACCTGGGAATCGGCAGGGGAGCCTACCCTGGTGTTGGCGCTGATATCAGGCGGTGGCTCGGCCCTCCTCTGTCTGCCCGCCGAGGACTTGAGCCTGGAAGACAAGGCGGAGACTACGAAGCTTCTCTTGGCCAGTGGGGCTAGGATTGGGGAGATGAACGCTGTCCGGAAGCATCTTTCGGGCATAAAGGGCGGCAGACTGGCCGAGGCCTGCTATCCTGCCACCTTTGTGTCCCTGGTGCTCTCGGATGTGATGGGCGACGACCTGGACACCATAGCCTCGGGGCCTACCGTGCCTGATGCCTCAACCTGGGAGGATACGGCGGAGATTCTGCGGCGCCGGAAGCTTTGGGAGAGTATTCCCGCTAAGGCTCGTCGGCACATTGAAGAGGGGCTCACAGGTGCGAGACCCGACACGCCCAAGCCGGGTTCTCCGATTTTTGCGAAGACTAGGAGCTTTATTCTGGGCAACAATCTTCTGGCCTTGAAGAAAGCGAGAGCCGAGGCGCTCAAGCGAGGCTATTCCTGTCTCGTTCTAAGTTCGAGGCTGGAAGGGGAAGCCCGGGAGATCGCCAGGGTGTTCTCCGCCATAGCGGTGGACATTGAGCGCTATGGCCTGCCTTTGGCCAGGCCTGCCTGCATTCTCGCGGGGGGCGAGACTACGGTTACACTGCGGGGCAAGGGAAAGGGAGGAAGAAACCAGGAGATGGCCCTGGCATTCCTCTGCGCTCTGGAAGACCTCAAGGTCCAGGATCTGAACCTGGCTTTCCTTTCTGCGGGAACGGATGGGACGGACGGTCCCACCGACGCTGCGGGCGCCTTTGCCCTGCCCTCCATGGCCGGCCAGGCCAGGGTGATGGGATTAGACCCAGGCGAGTTTTTAGCCGACAATGATTCCTATACTTTTTTTGCTTCCCTGGGAGGTTTGCTGAAGACGGGACCCACGGGAACTAATGTCTGCGACATGCAGATTCTGCTGCTGCCCTGAAGTGATATGCGAGGGAGGAAGATATGCGCGGCGCGGCGAGGAGTGACGACATGAAACGTGAACAGAGCCAGCTCAAGCTGGCAGTGCTTATAGACGCCGACAACACCCAGGCGAGAATAATCGAGGGTTTATTGGCGGAAATCGCAAAGTACGGCGTGGCCAGTGTAAAACGCATCTATGGCGACTGGACTAATACAAATCTAAGATCCTGGAAGGATAAGTTACTGGAGTTCGCTGTCCAGCCGGTCCAGCAGTTTTCCTATACCTCGGGCAAGAACTCGACGGATAGTGCCATGATCATCGACGCAATGGATCTGCTCTATACCGAAAATCTGGACGGCTTTTGCATCGTATCCAGCGACTCGGACTTTACCAGGCTGGCCGCCAGACTGCGGGAGGACGGGAAGATGGTCCTCGGCTTTGGCCAGCGCAAGACGCCCAAGCCATTCGTAGCGGCCTGCGATAAGTTCATCTACACCGAGATTCTGCGAGAGGACGAGGAGGAGGAAAAGGAAAGTGCCTTGCGGAGCGACAAGGACAATACCTCCCGAAGCCAGAACGACATTAAGACCGATCGCAGGATGCGGGCGCTTCTGCAAAGTGCCGTAGAGGACGCGGCCGACGAGTTCGGCTGGGCATATTTGGGAGCCGTGGGCACCTATATCGCCAACAGGCAGCCCGAGTTCGATCCCCGAAATTACGGATTCAGGAAGTTGGGCGATCTTATAAAGGCTTCGGGGCTCTTTGAAATCGACGAGAGAGCGAGCCCGACCGACTCGGGCAAGCAGGTATATCTGCGGCTGAAGCCGAAGACTCGTTGACAGCCTAAAAAGCATCTAGCTTCATGTAGGTTTCGGCGGCGCTAAAGGTAGGAGTGATGGCGGCGCCTGGCATGCGCATTATGAATGCGCTCAACGCGCCGTCATTATGGTGTCTGCCTGGACCTGGGCGCCGCCACCATGCAACTGCTCAAGGCTATGTAGTATCCAGGATATCCGTACCGGCCCCGCAGCTTCCTTACGTCGAATGCAAGCCGCTTCACAGGGGCAGGGCTTGTTCGAAGCCTTAGCCACCTCTATGCAGGAAGAACAGGCTTTTGGGACAAGATTTAAATTCGCTGCGGCTCCGACCCTGTTGCCGTGCTCGAGCCTCCTCATAAGGCCGGGGATATGGAAATCCGCGGGACAGGCGGCGGCGCAAGGCGGTTTTTCGCACCAGCGGCAGCGTGAGGCTTCGACTGCCTGTTCGCCTTTGGGCAGGTTGCCCCTGGTCCCGGCGGCAATGATCGTAACCGCTGAACCGACGGGAGTCTTCGAGGACGTGTACGCTTGCTGCTTAAAGGAACGAAGAATTCTGTTTGCCGCAGAAATTCCCGAAACGGTCACCGCCGGTGTGCCGGTTCCCATCACGGTCGATTCTCCTGCGAAGAACAAGCCTTCCCGGGGACCCTTGGAGTGCTGCCTGAACAGGAGATGCTGTCCCATTTTTTGTTTGGGCCCTGCGATAGAGCCTCCGTCCTTGCCCAGATAGCGCCAGATAGTACTGGGGCTCGCCTCGAAACTGTCGCGAATCGCCGCGGTAAAGCCGGGAATACGGCGTTCAACCAGGGCAAGCATGCGCTGCGCCTCTTCTTTCTTGGCTTGCCGGTATGCTTCCTTACCGTACTCGGGAGAGTCAGGCTCAGGCCAGCTACGCAGGGAGGGGCCGATTATTATAAAGGTGGACTGGCCCTCCGGGGCAAGGCTGGGATCTTCCAGGGACGGCAGATAGAGAGTGACGTCGGCTTCGTCCAGGGCTTCGCGGTTGTCCACGAACATCTGGACCGGCAGACAGTCCGGCGGCAGGATCGAGCGATCCACGCAGCCATAGACCACAAAGCTGGGCATGGTCATTTCATAATCGAGCACTCGTTTCTTCCAGCGTCGAGGCAGAAGCTGGTCGGGATCCATGGTTTTGGCGAAGCTTCGCAGGGAGCCGCAGAAAAGGACGGCGTCGGCTTTCAGTTCTTCTCCCGTATCGGTAAGGATTCCGCATATTCTTTCCCTGTCGCCCAGGACCTTTACGGCTTTAGTCCTGTACAGGAAGCGCCCTCCGTTTTCCTCTACGGCTTTTTCAAGCCTGGCCGCCAAAGCCATAGCCGAACCGGCCGGATAATAGGCCCCGCCCACATGGTTGTCCACGAACATGGTGGCTGCCAGCACTGCCGGGGTTTCCTTGACCGTGGTGTAACAGTAGGTGGAGGTTAGTTTGTCAAAAAAACGCCGGACTTTGGGATCGGCGATATAGGGTTTCATCATGGATTCGGCGCTGGTGAAGAGCATCTTGACCATTTTTAGCTGTGAGAGGATATCGGTGCTGGCATTCTTGCGCATTTCTGCCAGCGACATGTCGCCGGGCGCTTCGAAGACCGTAACGGGCGCTATGGTTTTTTCGTAGAGTTGGCCTATATAGGCGTAGAAGGCTTCGATTTCCTGGCCGGCATTGGGGAAAAGCCTGCCCAGCTGGCTTATAAAGGCGCTCATATCGGACAGAAAGGTTACCGGCTCTTCGCCATAAAAAAGCCGGTACATCGAACTGTGCCTGTACATTTCAATAGGTTGATTAAGCTCTGCCATCAGCCAGTTATGGGGATTGAAGCCTCGCTGGCCAAAACCGAACATCATCGCCGCTCCGGCATCGTAGGTGATCTCTCCCCTGCGAAAGGCGGAAGCTGCTCCTCCAGGCCTGTCCTGCTGTTCCACAACGGAAACCGATAAACCACGCCTGGCCAGGAGGGCAGCGGCTGTTAGTCCGGAGAGACCGGCGCCTATGACGAGTACGGAAGGTTTTTTAGGCTTTGGAGGCATCGGCAAGGGCGCTGGTTCTCTACGGCAGAGCATGGTTTCTCCTGTAGGCTTTTAGTTATATGCCTGAATTTGAATGTATATGGAAGCAGGGCGGCCTGCAAGAGAGCAGCTGCAAGGGAAAGGGGTTTTACAGCCCTTTCTGGGAGTGTAGCAGCTTGGCCGCCAGGGAAGGAGCTCGACGAGACAGAAAAAGAGCGATTCGGGCTTTGACGTCCATGGCTACCCTGATGTCCAACTTGCCTGCAGCAACGCTATTCAGGATTTTCAGCGCCGCCGAGGCAGGAGCCATGCCCTTTGCCTGAAGGGGATCGAGAATTCCGTGCCGAGCGCCGTCTCTTTCGAGCGCGTTGTGCGATATCATTGTGTTGACGAATCCCGGATAGACCATATGAATTTTTACTCCGCTTCCTTCGAGCTCAGCCCTTATTGATTCATAGAAGCCGGCCAACGCGTGCTTCGATGCAGAATAGGCGCTCCGCAATGGGGCGCCCATGAGTCCCGCAAGGCTTGAGACGCAGAGTATCGTGCCTTTGCCTTGCCGCAGCATGACGGGCAGTACTATTCTCGTTATCTCCACCGACGAGGTGAAGTTAGTCTCCATAATCTTTGAAAAGACTTCTTCTGAAGTTTCAGTAAAAGCAGAACGTTGGCTGACTCCAGCGTTGAGGATGAGAAAGTCCAAAGATCCGAAGGCAGCAAGGGCACTATGCGCCGCTTTTGCCCTGGCCATACTGTCTTCGAGATCGAAAGCGAGAATACGTGCATCGATGCCTGGGACAGCGGCGATTCGGCTGAGGGCAGCCTGGTCGCGTCCTGAGATGATGAGCTTGGCGCCCAGGGCTCCCAGTTCCAGCGCGAGGGCGCGGCCGAGGCCTGAGGACGCTCCTGTAATCCATGCGGACTTGCCGGTGAAAAAAGTCTGAGCCATGGGAAGAGCCTAGGCGAGAAAACCTGGCTGGTCAATGCAGGCTGATAAACGCGCCGCTTCCTTTTTCCGCCGTTGTACGAATGGTATACTGCTCCTATGAAGGAAACAAATAAAATTTCTTGCAGGCAGGAGAAACGGCAGCGTCCATCCAAGCTTGGACGAGCGGCTACGCTGAGTCCGACAATCAAAAAGGTAGCATTTATACTACTCACTTTCATTTTAAGCAGCGTTCCGCCCTATGCGGAGGGTCCCCGCGACCCGGAGTCCAGCCTCTGGCTACTATCCGGTACCTGGGAGGGAAGTCTTTCGGTGGGATCGACCTCCTTGCGCTTGGTCTTTACGATCGGCATCAATGAAGAAGGTAGGGCTGATGCAACGATGGACAGTCCCGATCAGGGAGTAAAGGGAATCCCAGTCGCAACTGTTTTTTTTGAGGGACAGACGCTGATCCTCAGCGTGAAAGCTATAGGCGGATCGTATGAAGGCAGGCTGAATTCCGCAGCAGGCAGCATCCAAGGTTTTTGGAAGCAGGGAGGAGGAAGCTTTCCGCTGACCTTGAAGCTTAAGGAAGGAAGCCGAGCGGAGAAACCTGAAGGCGCTATCAAAAAAGCCGAGCCTCCCGCAGGGGAGGATGCATCGGTGCTCCAGGCTGCCGAAGTAAAAGCTCAGCTGCGGCCTCAGGAGCCAAAGCCGCCCTTCCCGTACCTAAGCCGTGAGCTCAACCTTAGGGCGACGGACGGCGCTCTTTTGGCTGGAACCCTGACGCTGCCCGAGGGCTCGGGGCCTTTCCCTGCGGCGCTGCTGGTGAGCGGATCGGGAGCCCAGGACAGGGATGAGACTATTTTCGGCCACAAGCCGTTCTGGGTGATCGCCGATTACCTTGCCCGAAGGGGCATCGCTACCCTCAGACTGGACGACCGAGGAGTAGGCGAGTCCCAGGGTGATTTTACGACTGCGACAACCCTGGACTTTGCGGCCGACGCCGAATCGGCCTTGGGATTTTTAAAAGGATACCCTGGAATCGATCCTGGAAAGATCGGGATCATAGGGCACAGCGAGGGTGGGATTATCGCTGTTATGACGGCTTCGAAGCTGCCTGAGCTGGCGTTTGCCGTGCTGCTGGCCGGCCCCGGAGTCTCGGGAGAGGAACTGCTCTATCAGCAACAGGCGGCTTTGGCTGAGGCCTATGGTCTCGGCCCGGAGGTTATTCAAGGCGCCAGGGCGATAAATGAAGCACTCTATAAAGTAGCCAAGCGCCCGGATACAGCTGAAAACCTCCGAGAGGAGCTGATCTCCGTCTCTCTTTCCTTCTTGCCTGCCGACGCGGATGAAACCGTGAAAGCCAGGGCCGGCCAGGAAGCAGGCTTGGTGGCGGATCAGCTGCTTTCGCCCTGGTTAAGGACCTTTTTGGTGCTCGATCCACAGGCATATCTGAGGGACCTGAAGCTTCCTGTGCTGGCCATGAACGGCACAAAGGATCTGCAGGTGCCGTACGGCGAAAATCTCCGGGCTATCCGACAGGCGCTCGAGGAGGCCGGCAATACGAGCTACAGCATTATCGAGCTGCCGGGGCTCAACCATCTATTCCAGAACGCCAAGACTGGCTTGCCCGACGAATACTCCCAGATCGAAGAAAGCTTTTCGGAAACAGCCCTACAGAACATGGGCGACTGGCTGGTCGAGATTTTAGGTTTATAGGCGTAAGGGATTCGAAGACATCTAGGACTCAAAACTCGATCTACCATCCCAGGATCCGCTTGCGGTTAGCGGCTCCCACCGCTTCAAGCCTGGCCATCGGCCCGTCGGATGGCGTCGATTTTTGGTATTCTATGGCGAACTGATTCATGGAAAAGTGTCTGAACAGCCATACACGTTGACACAGCCTCGGGTCGGCATCGGCATAGAGTTTTTTGGTCTCCTGGGCCCAGGTCGAGAAGAGTTTGCCCGGCCCTAGTTCGCCATACCCTGAGATCCAGACGACGGAGTCCAGGACTTTGTGCAGCCTGAAGGCGAGACCTGCCATGAAACGCTGGCTTTCGTCCAAAAGCAGGTCCAGCTCTTGTCCAAGATTCTTCGAACGGGCTTGGGCAAGTCTGCGCAGGCGACCCAGCTCGGCCGTCTTGGGCGTGTGGATGGGAGTCTTGTTTATGATTATGCAGGCCTTGTAAAAATCCAGTTTTAATTCCTTATCGAACCAGCCTTTTGCCAGCTTGCCCGACTGCCCCACCAGATAGCGCTGATTGGCGGCTTTTTGCTCGCTTTTTCCCGGATTGTCAGCCACGATAATAAAACAAGGCTGATCCCCCGGGCCAATCTCATCCAGCGCCTTGTTGTAGACTATTGGGGTTTCAACAGCATAGTCCTGGTAGCCCAGGCTTTCTCTCAGTTCTTCCTGGAGGTCTTTCAGCCAGGGGCTGCGCCGGTTGAGCGCTTCAACATAGGAGGAGAACTCCATCCTTAGTGCATCGAAGCTTGTAGATTGCGATTTGGTCATAGGGAGGGGCCTTCCTTGGCGACCATGGTAGCAGAAGGCCGAAGCAAGATACAGGGCGGTTCCCAGATCTACCGCGAGTTTGTATACTGAATAGCGATGAAACACCGATTCCTCGCCGCTTCTTTGTTATGTTTCGTGCTTCTTTTCGCCGGCTGCGAAAGCGCCGACGATAAAAGGCTCAAGGAGCTAAAAACCATCCTTTCGGAATCGGGACTGAGCGGCGATTCCGCCGCTGCGGCGCTTACAGGTATTGACGGCGCTCGAGAACGCTTTCTCTTTTTGGTGGACGCAGTTTTGGTGGAGATGGAAGCCGATCCCTATTTGTTGAAGAGGGTTGATAAAAGCATGGCTTTGCCGGCGGACTACGAGCCGGGGGATTTAGTAGCTTTGGATGGCTCGGGGCTTTCGCTCTCCAGGTCAGGGCACAGACTTAGAAAGCCGGCCTTCGACGCCCTTGTAGTTATGAGCAGGGCTGCGTCGGCCGAGGGGCTTACTCTCCTGGTTTCTTCGACCTACAGGAGTTACGAATACCAGAAAAATGTTTTTGCCCGTAATGTCGCCGAGATGGGCGAGACGGAAGCTTCGCGGGTTTCTGCCGCTCCCGGAAAGAGTCAGCACCAGCTGGGGACTGTTGTCGACTTCGGATCTATTACCGACGACTTCGCCGAAACGAAGGCAGGCCGCTGGCTGGCGGACAATGCCGGGCAATTCGGATTTTCGCTTTCCTTTCCCAAGGGTATGGAAGCGTTGACTGGTTATGTTTGGGAGAGCTGGCACTATCGCTTTATCGGCGGGGCTGCTGTGAATCTGCAGAATGAATTTTTTGCCGGTGTACAGCACGACCTTATGCTATTTCTAGATCGGCTGTCCCGTTCGAAGGATCGTCTGACAAAGCGATAGTATAGATCAGATCGGCCACCGCGTCCTGGTCGTGACTTTTTGCCGAGACATGCCGCGCGACTGCCTTAATCTCTTCCAGGGCGTTGGAGGGGGCGCAGCCCCAGCCGACTTCCCGGATCATGCTCAGATCGTTCATCGCATCCCCTATTGCCATGACCTTGTCCATGGGGATTCCCAGTCGTTTGGTGAGCCGGTCCAGAGCCGAGCCTTTGTCGGCGCCGATGGGAAGGATTTCCATAAAGTAGGGTTTGGAGGTGACAACCTCGGCTTTTCCCTTGAAGTGGAGAAAAGCTTTTTTATATAGTTCGGCGATGCGCTCAGGCTCGCCGGGCACGACGAACTTGATCTGGCCGTCTTTAAAGAGCGAATCCCTGGGTCCGGCCTCGAATAAGGGCTGGCCGGTGATTCTTTCGTCCATGAGAGCCCAATCGTTGATTCTGCTGCAGTAGATTTTTCCGTCCATGTAGACCTGCCAGGGCAGGTTTTCGGCATCGATGAAGGCAGCGGCTTCATGGCAGAATTCGCTGGAGAGCATAAGGCGCTGGACGACAGAGCCGGTGGCGGCTTCGAGTATTTCCGCGCCGTTGGAGCAGACCAGATAATTGCCTTTCCTGCCCAGGTCGAGAAGCGGTATGTATCTTCTTACTCCGGCGTAATTCCGTCCGGTGGCAAGCACTATTTCTATGCCGGCGTTTTCGGCGGCGACGATGGCCCGGCGGTTGTCTTCGCTGATGTCCAGGCTGGAATTAAGCAAGGTGTCGTCGAGGTCGAGAGCGATGAGGTCGATTTTCATGGGCATTGATATACTACGCGGGGGAGGGGAGTGAAAAGCCGGCGGGCTGTGGGGAATCGGCGACGCGAGGGGGCCCAGCCTTGCTACGAAGCGCCCAAGCGGCTATTCTGAAAGACGCGAAGGATGGAACCGATGGATTATATTGATTTTAGAAGCGATACGGTGACCTGGCCGACACCGGAAATGCGTGAGGCTATGGCGAAGGCTCCGGTGGGCGATGATGTATATGGCGACGATCCTACCATAAACAAACTGGAGGCTCTGGCGGCGTCGATGCTAGCCAAGGAAGCCGCGTTGTTCGTGCCTTCAGGCACCTTCGGCAACCAGCTGGCGCTCCTGAGCTGGTGTCCTCGGGGCAGCGAGGTGATCCTGGGCGAGCAGTGTCATATCATTCAACATGAGGCGGGAGCTGCCTCCGTTATAGCTGCGGTGCAAACCCGCACCGTGGATGCCCCCGACGGGCTTTTGCCGGTGGCGAAAATAGAATCCCTCATCAGGGGCAGCGATATTCATTTTCCTCCCACCTCGCTCATCTGCCTGGAAAATGCCCACTCCTCGGGCAGGGTTCCTCCACTGGACTATATGAAGGATGTTTCGACCCTGGCGCGCAAGTACAGGATACCCATTCATATGGACGGGGCGAGGATATTTAACGCCGCTTCCCGATTGGAGGTGTCGGCTGCCGAGCTGGCGAGTCAGGTGGATTCGGTGATGTTCTGCCTCTCTAAGGGGCTTTGCGCGCCTGTGGGTTCTATCCTTGTCGGACCGCGAAGTTTTATCGAAAGGGCACGGCGCAAACGCAAGGTGATGGGCGGGGGCATGCGGCAGGCGGGCATATTGGCCGCGGCGGGGCTTATAGCCCTTAACGACATGACGCGTCGTCTGGCCGAAGATCATGAAAACGCCAGATATCTAGCTTCCCGGCTGGTTGCGCTGCCGGGTTTTTCTCTGGATCCGGCTTCGGTGGAGATCAACATGGTCTTCTTCCGTCTTCCTGAAGGGGTGGATCCGGCAAGGTTGGCAGAAAAGCTCAAGGCCGAGGGAATCCGGATCAGCCTTCCCGAAGGCGGGGTATGCCGCTTTGTTACTCATTACTGGATACGGAAGGAACATATCGACAAACTGCTGTCGGTGATCGAGGGTTTTATAAAGGGAAGGGATGGCAGACGCTGACGAAAAGCGGATGGTCCGCAACGCCGGGATGCTCTCCGCGCTGACGATGGTCTCCAGGGTACTCGGCCTGGTGCGGGAGATGACCAAGGCTGCCTTCCTGGGGACGGGGGGACTCTCGGACGCCTTCTCGGTATCCTTTATGATTCCCAACTTCATGAGAAGGCTGTTCGCAGAAAACTCAATATCCGTCGCCTTTATTCCCACGTTCAAGGACTATCTCCACGAAGGCGAGGACGAGCAGACCCGGGAGTTTCTCTCCTCCAGCCTGACCGTGCTGCTCATCCTGGTAGGAGCCGTGGTGGCGGCTGGCATGGCGGCTAGTCCATGGATCGTCCTCGCCTTCGGCTCCGACCCCGGGGAGACGGCCATTCTGACCAGGATAATGTTCCCCTACCTTGGGCTGGTTTCCATCGCCGCACTGTTCCAGGGCATGCTCAATTCCTACGGGATTTTCGCCCCTTCTGGAATGGCCCCTATTTTGTTCAATCTCTGCTTTATAGCCGTGCCCATGCTCGTATCCCGCTGGACGGCCAATCCGGCCCGTGCCATGGCGATCGGCGTGGTCGCTGGTGGTTTCGCACAGGCTGCCTGCCAGCTGCCGGCGCTGCTCAAGACGGGCATGCGCTTCGGCTTCGTTAGTCCGCGACGGGCCTTCGCCAATCCGGGCATGAAAAAAGTCTTTGTCCTGATAGCCCCCACCATTCTCGGAATGGCTGCCTACCAGATCAACGATCTGGTGTCCACGGCTTTCGCATCCAGGGCCGGCGTCGGAGTAGCCTCCAGCCTGCAGTTTTCGATCAGGCTCCAGGAGCTTATCCTGGGCGTGTTTGCCGTATCGGCGGGAACGGTGCTGCTGCCGGAGCTGGCAGATGCGGCCAAGGCGCTGGAGTGGAGACGATACTCTGCAAGGCTGGGGCAGACGCTCAAGACGCTAAGCCTGGTCACCGTTCCCGTGGCTGTCTTTTCCATTATAACGAGCAGGGAGATTGTGGCCTTGCTATTCATGCGCGGAGGATTTACCGCCGAATCGGTGGACCTGACTGCCTCGGCTTTTTTTTGGCATCAGACAGGCCTGGCCTTCATCGCCGCCAACAGGGTTATCACACCGGCTTTTTACGCCCGTTCGGACTCCAAAACCCCAGCCTTTGCAGGAATAGCAAGTTTCGCTGTCAATATCGCCCTGGTCGCCCTGCTTGCCTTTCCCTTTAAGGGACCGGGCATAGCGTTTGCCCTTTCGCTTTCCAGCGCCGTGAACTGCGGTATCTTAGTCTTTGTCCTTATAAGGAAAAAAACCGAAGGCATGGTCGATGCGCTGGAGAGTTTCGGCCGCTACTCGATAAGGCTCTTGGCCTTTTCCCTGGCGGCGGGAATCCCGGTGTTTTTTCTGCGTAAGCCCTTGCTGGACATGTTCGCCTTTTCCGCTTCCAAGCTGATCTCGCTGGGGCTTCCATTTATTCTGCTGACAATTCTCTATGCCATCCTCGGCCTGGGACTCTTAATCCTGGTCAAAGATCCGACCGCCGCAGCCCTAGCCGGGCATTTTTCCCGAAGGACTCCGTGGGGGAAATCTTGAGCGCACCGGGCTTGACATCATTTTACTCGGATGCTACAGTCCCTCTGCTTTACGCCTCGCCCCTGTAGCTCAGTCGGCAGAGCATATCCATGGTAAGGATAAGGTCAACGGTTCGATTCCGTTCGGGGGCTCTTTTTGTAGAAGCAATCCAGGCGCGGAAGACTAAAGGGTCGCGCCGCGAAAGGACAATATAATGGCCGCCAAGAAACAAACGGTTGAGATAATCGCCCTGCAGTGCACCGAGTGCAAGCGCCGCAATTACACCACCAAGAAGAATCGCAAGACCATGCAGGAAAAGCTTGAGATGATGAAGTACTGCAAGTGGGACCGAAAGCACACCCTCCACAAGGAGACCAAGGTCAAATAGGCCGCTCTCGGGTAGGCCTTTTAGGATATATGCGTCGGGCGTTCCGCAAGAACGTTCGACCCGCCTAGGCCAGTAGCTCTAATGGTAGAGCGCCGGTCTCCAAAACCGGATGTTGAGGGTTCGAGTCCTTCCTGGCCTGTCGCGAGCCTTTTTGAGGAACAAGGAGCCGTCATGAAGAAAATTATACAGTTCTTCAAGGAATCATACGCCGAGCTGGCCAAGGTAGTCTGGCCCAGCAAAGAAGATGTCATATCCTCAACCAAGGTGGTCATCTTTTCGACGGTGGCCGTAGCGCTCGTGCTCGGCCTGATCGATTTCCTCCTCGTGCTCGGCATCGAAGCCGTGTTCAAATAAGGCGGAGGCTTGATGGCAAAATCCTGGTATATCCTTCATGTCTATTCGGGGTATGAAAATAAAATAGAAAAGACTATCCGTATGATGATCGAGGCGGGAGATCTGTCCCGGGACATCGTATCGGATGTAAAGGTGCCTACCGAGGAAGTCACCGACGTTAAAGACGGCAAGAAAAAAACTGTTACCAGAAAAATCCTTCCCGGCTACATCCTTGTGGAAATGGATCTGCCTGAAAACGGGTGGAAGGCTACCTGCTCCGGGATCAGAAAGATCACCGGCGTCACCGGTTTTGTCGGCTCGAATCTGAGCAATAAGCCCCAGCCCATTCCCAGCGAGGAAGTGCGCCGGATTCTCCAGCGTTCGGGTGAGATAAAGGGCGAACGCCAGGTAAGGATGAAGCAGAGCTACTCCCAGGGCGAGCAGGTGAAGATAATCGAAGGGCCCTTCGAGTCCTTCTCCGGCGTTATAGAGGAAGTCAACGCCGAAAAGAACAAGCTCAAGGTTATGGTGGGCATCTTCGGCCGATCCACTCCGGTGGAGGTCGAGATGACCCAGGTGGAAAAGATATAGGCACGGGGCGGACTGCCGCACAGGCTTTCCGCCCCTGGAGTTCTTTTTAAAAGCGGCTGAATGTAATTGTTCTTTTTATTAAGGACCATTGCAGCTCGGCTTCTCAGATAAGGGGTTTTTACTCCGCAGATGGGAGTGCGCGAATCGCCCTGCGATTCGCGTAGCAGTCGCCTGAAAGGCGATTGTCAGGCGGACAAGGGTGAATCGTCGCGCACGCTATCCCGACGACATGTGATCGTCGGGTATACCACGCAAGGAGAATGGCTATGGCCAAGAAGAAGATTACTGCAATAGTCAAGTTGCAGTGCCCCGCCGGCAAGGCAACGCCGGCTCCGCCCGTCGGACCGGCCCTCGGTCCTCACGGTGTTTCGGCGCCCATGTTTTGCCAGCAGTTCAACGATCGCACCAAGGGAATGGAACCGGGGCTGGTTATCCCTGCGATCATCACCGTCTATCAGGACAAGAGTTTCACTTTTATCCTGAAGACTCCTCCCGCCAGCGTGCTCATCAAGAAGGCATGCGGTATCGAAAAGGGATCCGCCATTCCTCAGAAGGACAAGGTCGCCAAGCTTAGCAACGACAAGCTCGAAGCGATCGCCAAGCAGAAGCTTCCCGACCTTAATGCCAACGACATCACTGCCGCTATGCGCGTAATCGCCGGAACAGCCCGGTCTATGGGTGTCGAGACGGAGATAAAGAAATGAAACACGGCAAAAAATATCTCGAAGTAGCTGAAAAGCTTGATGCAACCCAGGAATACGACGCGGCAGCCGCATGCACCCTGGTCAAGGGAACCGCCCGGGCTAAGTTCGACGAAACCGTAGAAGTCCATGTCAGACTCAACCTCAAGAAGAGCCAGTCGGTCCGCGATACGGTAGTACTGCCCAATCAGTTCAGGGGAGAGAAAAAGGTCCTGGTGTTCTGCAAGCCCGAACGGGTTAAGGAAGCTATGGACAACGGAGCAGCCTATGCCGGCGATGCCGAGCTGATCGAGAAGATCAAGGGCGGCTGGGTGGATTTCGACGTCGCCGTCGCTACCCCCGATATGATGAAGGATGTCGGCAAGCTGGGTATGGTTCTGGGACGCAGGGGGCTCATGCCCAATCCCAAGACCGGCACCGTGACCAACGATCTGGCCGCGGCTTTGAACGAGCTCAGAAAAGGAAGAACCGAGTTCAGGTCCGACAAGACTAACATTGTCCACATCGCCATAGGAAAGGCTTCCATGGAAGCCGCTAAGATCGCCGAGAACCTGACAGTCCTTCTCGACGAGATCAACCGCAAGCGCCCCTCCGACGCGAAGGGCGACTTCGTGACCTCCGTGTACCTGGCCTGCACCATGGGCCCCAGCGTGCGTGTCACGACCGTCAAGAACGAGAAGAGGTAAGTTATGGCGATGAGAGCTCATAAAATACAGCCGAACAAGGCCGAGGCTATCGACCTTCTCAAGACCAAGATCGGTGAGTCCAAGGATTATGTCTTTGCCGAGTACCGCGGACTAACGGTGGAGCAGATTACCGATCTGCGCCGTAAGCTCAGGGAAAAGGGCGCGGAACTCCATGTGGTCAAGAACAACTTTGCCCGCATCGCTTTCGACGAACTGGGTTTCACCAAGGATATCGAGTCCCTCTTCACCGGCCCTACCGCCGTCACCTTCGTAAGCTCAGACTCCAACGAAGTGGCTAAACTGCTCCTGGAGTTTGCCAAGGAAACCCCTGCCCTCAAGGTCAAGGGCGCCGTGGTGGACAAGGGCTATATGGATGAGGCTCAGATTGAAGCTTTCTCCAAGCTGCCCGGCCGCGGCCAGCTCATCGCCATGCTCATGTCGGCGATGAACGGTCCCGCCCAGAACCTGGTGTACGTGCTCAACGCCCTGCCCACCAAACTGGTCAGGCTGCTCAAGGCGATCGAGGAGAAAAAAGCTTCGGAGTAATTCGCGAATCAGCGCGAGATTTGTTTGGATTTAGGACCGTCAGGCTTCGGACAGCTGCCGTTCCTGTCGGTCTTGTTAAAAGGCTTCCCGTATGGGCGGCCAGTGCAGTAAAGAGGAGAAGATAATATGGCAGCGCTTAGCAAAGATCAGATCATCGACGCAATCGCCTCGATGACGGTTCTCGAGGTCGCCGACCTTGTGAAGGCCATGGAAGAGAAGTTTGGCGTAACCGCCGCGGCCCCCGTGGCCGTCGCCGCCGGTCCCGCCGCAGCCGCGGCCGCTCCCGCCGAGGAGAAGACCGAGTTCACCGTCGTCCTCAAGGCTGGTGTTCCCGCCGACAAGAAGATCGCCATCATCAAGGAAGTACGGGCGATCACCGGTCTGGGCCTCAAGGAGGCCAAGGACCTGGTCGAAGCCGGAGACAAGCCCATCAAGGAGAATGTTTCCAAGGAAGAGGCCGAAAAGGTCAAGAAGCAGATCGAAGCAGCCGGTGGAGCTGTCGAGGTCAAATAAGACTTCGGGATATTCCCGCGGCAGGGGAGGGCTCGTTACAAGCCGGTCATTTATGGCGCCCTTGCCTGGCGGGAATGCTCGTCGTTGCACCGTCGCTTTCTCTCCGTCGCGGGGCAATTGAAAAGCCCTGATGTCAGGGGAGAAAGTTCGGTTTTTCAGGGGCATTCGGCGCCGCCGGCCTTTTAAGGCCGGCGGCGCGCAGCGCAGTGCCCCGGAATGACCGCACGCAGGAACCCGTAAGGGCGCGGAAAGCCCGATATTCAGTGCCTTAGGGCGCGCGGTGATCACTAGGAGGGGAAAGGGATGTCATATACCGCACATAAGATCCAGCGCCGATATCTTGGAAAAGAGTTCCAGGAGGCGATGGAACTTCCCGATCTCATCGATATACAGCTTTCGTCGTTCGAGCGGTTTCTCCAAAGAGACAAGCTCCGCCAAGGTCTGGCCTTGGACGAGACGGGACTTCAGGAAGTCTTTAAGAACACTTTTCCCATAGAGAGCCAGTCCGGTGACATGGTGATCGAGTTCGAACGCTACAGTTTGGACGAGGGCGCCATGAAGTACAGCGAGCTGGAGTGCAAGCAGAAGGGGCTGACCTACTCCATTCCCCTCAAGGCTACTGTCAACCTGGTTTTCCAGAAGACCGGCGAGATCAGGCAGAAAGAGATCTATCTCGGCGACATCCCCCTCATGACCGATCGGGGAACCTTTATCATCAACGGCGCCGAACGCGTCGTCGTATCACAGATCCACCGCTCCCCCGGCGTTGTCTTCAGCCACGAGAAGGGCGTCTTTTCCGCCCGCCTCATCCCTTACCGCGGCAGCTGGCTGGAGTTCGAGATTGATCAGAAAAAAGAGCTGATTTTCACCAAGATAGACCGCAAAAAGAAGTTCCTTGGAACTCTTTTTTTGAGAGCCATCGGTTTTAACAGCAGGGAAGAGATCATTGAGGCCTTCTACAAGACCGCCACCGTCGAGCTGGGGGACAACCCTGAGCAGAAAGAGAAGGTGATCGGCAAGGTTCTTGCCAAGGCTGTGTATATCGAAGTGGACGGAGAGAAAAAGAAGCTCTTCCGGGTCGGCGAAAAGCTTCACCTGCACGAAATAGACGAGCTGGCCAACCTCGGCATCGATACGGTCGAGGTCATCGATCTTGAGCACCCTGATTCGATGCATAATGAGATGATTCTCCACTGCTTCGAGCGCGAGGACGTGAAGCTGGAAAAGGAGAGCGCCGAACAGGACGAGCCTTCCAAGGCCGACGCCCTGGCCGCCATCTACTCCACCCTCCAGCCGGGTGAGCCCATCACTGTCGAGGGCGCCGAAAAAGACCTGAACTCCATGTTCTTTTCATCCCGCAAATATGATTTGGGCAAGGTGGGACGCTACAAGCTGAACAAGAAGTTCAACTACGAGACTCCCTTTACCGAGTTTACCCTCACCCGCACCGATATCGTAGCCACCATGAAGCATCTCATGGACGTATACTACGGCGAAGCCTATGTGGACGATATCGACCACCTGGGCAACAGGCGCGTGCGTTCTGTGGGCGAGCTTCTGGCCAATGTGATGAAGAGCGCCTTCGCCCGCATGGAGCGGATCGCCAAGGAGCGTATGGCCCTCAAGGAAACCGAGACCGTTCGGCCCCAGGACCTTATCTCCATCAAACCCATCGTGGCAGCGATCAAGGAGTTCTTCGGCTCCTCCCAGCTCTCCCAGTTCATGGACCAGGTCAACCCGCTAGCTGAGCTTACCCACAAGCGCAGGCTCAACGCCCTTGGTCCCGGCGGTCTTTCCAGGGACAGGGCTGGCTTCGAGGTCCGGGACGTCCACTACACCCATTACGGACGCATGTGCCCCATCGAGACGCCGGAAGGTCCGAATATCGGCCTTATCGTTTCCCTGGCCACCTATACCACGGTCAACGATTACGGCTTTCTCGAAACCCCTTACCGCAAGGTCAAGGACGGGATCGTCTCCAAGGAGATCGAGTACCTCTCGGCTATAGACGAAGACCGCTATTACATAGCCCAGGCTTCGGCCCATATCGATAAGGAAGGAAACTTCCTGGATGAGTCCATTTCCTGCAGGCACCAGGGCGACTATACGATGCGTCCGCCCGAGGAAATGCAGTACATGGACGTATCGCCCAAGCAAATCATCTCGGTTTCGGCTTCGCTCATACCCTTTCTGGAGCACGACGACGCCAACC
>DFYR01000020.1:42929-57101 GCA_002383375.1 Spirochaetaceae bacterium UBA4077 | reverse complement strand
CCTCGCAGAGCATCTCGATCGAGGCCACCGCAAGGTCACGGCGCGGGAGTGCACCGGTGCGACTGTGCAGAAAATTGCGCAAAAAATTTAAAAATTGCCGCTGCTTTACTCAGCTCCGTTCAGCCCCGAGAGTCCTTTAGAGCCTCGGTGAGGGCAAGCATGAAGGGACCCGTTCCCTTGAAATCGTCGGAGACGATTGGTTCGTGAACATAATATCCAAAGGAGCCGTCGCGGTAAGGGTCTCCGCCCAAGCCAGCCACCCTACAGATTCCCCCAAGGTGAAGGCGGGGTGGTCTTGGACCGCAGTCGCAGTCCCAGCGCAGACGNNCAAACATCGCGGATGCGGATGTCTCCTCATAGTTGCCGCGGCGCGAAGGTTCATCCATAACTTGGAACCAGAGCCCCGAGGCCTGCTGCGCTCGAACCACCGCGTCGAGGAGCTCGGCCAGCATACCCACCAGCAAGGTACGCTGGCCATGTGTAGGGGGAATCCAGTCGAGAGTATCGACGAGCGCCATGCTCAGCCAGCCGACTGCCCTACCCCACACGTGCGGCGAGCAGCCGGTCTGCGGGTGCGCCCATTTTGACTCCCTTTTCTCATCTCTTGCGTGGTAATAAAGCCCTGTCGCCTCATGTCGCATGCTGGACTGAACAGTAAGAAACTGCCGACAGACGTCGTCGATAAGCTCGGGCAGGCCGAACTCCACCCCACAGCGGGCTTGAAAGGGCCCGAACATGTACAGACCGTCGAGCCACACCTGGTCAGGATAGATTTTTTTATGCCAGTAGGACCCTGAGAGCGTCCGTGGCTGTTGCACAAGTTGTTCGATAAGTATCGAGATCGCTCTCTTGGAGCACTGGAAGCTGTCCGTCTTCCAGAGACGGAACAGCTCTTTTCCGGCATTGATCTGGTCTAGATTGAATTCTTCTTTCGAATAACCACTGATCGTGCCATCAGAAAGAATCAGCGCCTTAAGGCGCTCTAGAACAGCCTCATCGAGAAGCCCACCGAAGACATGCTCCGAGGCTTCCCCAAGCGCGTGCAAGAGGAGCCCCGTCTCGTAATTCCATCTGACCGAGGAAGGCCTGCAGTCGACCAGGGCAGCCGCGGTAGCCGATGCAAGAACCTGAAGATATACGGCTGTCCTGTCGGGATTTATAGCGCACCCCTGTAGTTCTTACTGCAGATACCCTGCTTCTTCCATCTCCCGGCGTGCGGTCTTTTCCCACTCCGCTGCCCCGAGCTTGTCCATTTGCGCGACAAAAGCTGCAAAATTCTCTTTCGTGAGCGGGCGCTTACCGAGCACAAACTCCTGGACGCCCTGATTGATGTAGCGCTTCAGGTCCGCATTGTTAGGATGAGGCTTTATGGTGCCGGAACCGGTCACGTTCGTCCACGGGAAGCTTTGGAATGTCTTGAGGTAAAGCAGGGGTCCCATGGTGCGGCCATTTGCGGTTTTGAAATACGGATACCTCGAAATAAGTTCCATCTCGCTATTGTAAAAGACCATATTTCTTAGCTGGGTGACCGTCTGTCCCTTCGGAGAGGAAAATTTGGTGTCCTCGGGGACCCCCTTGTCGCTGATGTTACCGTTAGCATCGATGGAATAGTTGACGCCCTCGATGCCCCAACCGATGAGTTTGTAGCCTTCATCCGTCGCCATGTAGTCGAGGAGTCTGGCAATGGCCTCCTTCTTCCCTGCCTTCGCAGCCTTGGTCGAAACCGCGTAAATGCGATAGTTCATATCATAGACCCCCACCGAGCTCTTTCCGCTCGGACCTTTGGGCGGAGGAAGAGCAGTCCATTCACCATTGGGGAAGTTCTTGTCGAAGGGCGCGTAGTTGGCCGCGGCTGCGAGGGCAGCCATCTGCTCCCTCATGACGCCGAACTTGCCCTGCTTCCAGGCTGCCCGGAAATCGTCTTTCTTGAGGCTGGGCCAATCGGGATCGATCACCTTATTCTCCACCATTTTCCTCACAAACTGCAGGGCTTCGAAGAATTCGGGCTTCTTGGCGTTCAAGCCGAAATTGGCGGCAGTCATGTTCCAGGTGCCGGCCACGCCGAAGGCGCCCATGATGGGCTCGAAGCGGCGGCCCAGGTACTGTTCCTGGTCGTAGAGCTCCACGAACGCCCCATAGCCGTAGGTGTCGTTCTTGCCGTTTCCGTCCGGGTCCTTGAAGGTGAAGGCATAGCAGACATCATAGAGTTCATCCAGGTTGGTCGGCATCTTAAGGCCCAACTTGTCCAGCCAGTCCTTGCGGATCACCAGGCCCTCGTTCTTCTGCAGTGAGCCGGGGAAGGCGAAGCCGTAACTCTTGCCCCGTATGGTCGTAAAGGCGATGCTGTCCGGGGTGAAGTGGTTGGGCGCCCTATGGGGCATGAGCGGGTACATGTCGTCCACCGGCGCGACCAGTCCCTGCTTGATCAATACCTGCCAGGGATCTCTTCGCACCATGAAAATATCTGGCAGCTGGTTGGCCGCGGCGGCGGCCAGGATCTTCACGTCCTGATCGTTCTCGTTGGAGGGTTCGGCGGTGATCTTGAGATCGATGCCGAGTTTTTCCCTCAGGATCTTGTACACCACCCAGTCGTCGGGCGGCGGGCCGGCCTCGGTGATGGCCGCGCCATACCACATTTCTATGGTTACGAGCTTGTCGGCCTGGGCGAAGGCCGATCCCGCAACAATGAGCATAAGCGCGAAGCACAACAGGATTCCTTTCATTCTTTTCATGGAAACCTCCTTGGTCTCTATTGCGACGGGGCTACTCGCCCCGGCATTAGCCCTTAACAGATCCCAACATGGTGCCTTTAACAAAATATTTTTGAATAAAAGGATAGGCGACCAGCATGGGGATCGCAGCCAAAAGAACGCTGGCCGCCTTTATGGCGGCGATAGGAGCCTCACCAAAGGCATTCACTTCCACGTATTCGTTCATACCCGAGGACAAGAGGATGTTGCGAAGAAGTATGGGTAAAGGCTGGAGGGCGCTATCATTAAGATAGAGCATGGCATTGAAAAAGTCGTTCCAGAAATGGACACCGTAGTACAGACCGATGGTGAGGAGAATTGGTTTGGATAGGGGCAGAATGATCTTCCAGAGCACCGTGAGCTCCGATGCTCCGTCGATTCGAGCCGATTCCTTCAGTTCCTCGGGAATGCCTTCGAAGAAGCTCTTCATGATCAATGTGTTGTAGACGCTGATAGCGCCAGGCAGGTATACGGCAGCCAGGTGGTCTACCAGGCCTAGCTTGGATACCAGCAGGTAGTTGGGAATCAGGCCGACATTGAATAAGTAGGGAACCAGGACAAGACCGTAGAGGACTTTTCGTCCTGGCAGTCCTTTAATTGAGAGTAGGTAGGCTAGGGGCACGGTTAAAAAGAGAGAGGTGGCCACTCCCTGGATAAAAATGCGGAAGCTGTTGAATGTGGATGTGATAAAGGCCCGGTGGCCTAGAAGGGCTTTATACGCGGCGGTTGACCATTTCCAGGGAGCCAGGAGCATGCCGTCCAGGGCCGAGCCGATAAAGCTGTTGGGACGGAACGACAGGGTGATCGTACTCCAGATGGGAATGACAAAGAGGGCAAGAATAAACAGAAGACAGGTATTTACAATGATATGGAAGAGTCTGTCTGAGTTAGTAAGCCGGATCGCGCTCTTCATCCCAACGCTCCGCTAATACAGGCCGCTGCCTGTCTGTCGCTTTATGAGCTTGTTGGATACGACGATGAGAATTAATCCAAACAAGCCTTTGAACAGGCCGACCGCCGTGGCCAGCCCAAAACGGAATTCCAAAAGTCCTTGCCGGTAGATCCAGGTATCGATTATGTCCGCGACGCTGTAGACCGGCAGGGAATACAGCATGAAAATCTGGTTGAAGCCCGCGTCCAGGATAGTGCCTAGGCGCAGGAGTACGACCATGACAATGACCGGTCGGATCGAGGGAAGTGTGATGAAGCGTACCCTTTGCCAAGCGCTGGCGCCCTCGACGGTGGCTGCTTCGAAAAGGGAAGGGTCTATGCCCATGAGCGCCGCCAGGAAGATGATGGCTGACCAGCCCATCTCTTTCCAGGTATCCGAGAGAATGACAATCCACGGGAAGGCCTTGGTTTCCGTGAGGAAGCTTATGGGCTCTCCCCCCAGCAGCTTGATGACATCGTTGAGTATGCCGTTGGAGGGGGAAAGTATGGCTAGGAGTATGGCATACATGATAACCCAGGAAAGGAAGTGGGGCAGATAGGCTATGGTCTGTACGGTTTTCCTGAGGTAGTAATTCCTGCACTCGTAGAGAGAAACCGAAAGAAAAATGGCGGCCGGGATCGAGAACAGCATCTTGCCGATGCTGTACATTACGGTGTTGCGAATGAGTTCCCAGAAATAATAGGAATTGACAAAGTCCCGGAAGTTCTGCAAGCCCACCCAGGGGCTGCCGAGCACTCCGTCTAAGGCCATAAAATCCTTGAAGGCAATCTGGGCGTTCCATATTGGGACGTATTTGAATATGAAAAAATAGACTAGGGAAATTGAGGCCAGAAGATAGACCGACCTATGCCTTTTAAGGTTTTTCCAGAACAGGCTCGAGCTGCCTGTCCGGCTAAGGCTTACAGCCCAGGCTGGATTCCTCATAGCGCTCCAATAAATATGGTAGGGCGGGATTCTGCAAATTTTCCGTCGGGTTATTGTACTTTTCTGACATCATGCTGAGTTTCCTTTCGCAAGGCTCCCGGAGTAGTGCCCTGGATTCGCTTGAATACCCTGCAGAAATACGCCTGGTCCTGGAAACCTGCCTTGGCGGCCACTTCGGCAACCGTTTCCGAGCTGCCCGAGAGGAGTTCCACCGCATAGGCAATCCGCAATCTATTGAGGTAGTCCCAGAGGGTGATACCCATCTGGGTCCTGAATATCCTGCTTAGATAGTCTTCGCTGGCGTTCAGCTCATCCGACAGCCGCCAGCGGGAAATATGCTCGCGAAAGTGCTTGTTCAGGAAAGCGATGGCTTTTATGACGATGGCGCCGGTAGGCGCGGGAAGTAGGACCTTGGAACCTGATTGGATTTCCTTGCATAGGTTTGCGCGCAGGTCGGCGAAGCCCTTGCCCGCATTGCATACCAGGGTTCTAGGGCGCTCCAGGAGCAGGACTGAAAGGCTCGTATCTTCAGGCTTTTCCAGGAGCCACAACAGTGGGAGGGTGGCCAGGGAGGATGTCTCGAGGATAGTGGATAGAAAGACGGGTTCTCCCGAAGAAGAAAGCACCAGCGCCGCTTTTTCCCGCTCGGCGACAAGCGCAAGCTCCTCCGGGCCATGGCAGCTCAGGACGCGCATGCCCTCCGCGCCGGCGCCCAGGTCCCGCTCCAGCTCCTCAAGTACCGGGACCTGGGNNCCCGGCCACAATGACCGCCGGGGAATTCGATGCCGGGAAAAAGCGGCGCAACACAGCCCCAAGGCTCTCGCCTTCTTCAAATACGGGCGAGTCGGCTATCCTGCCGGGAACGATGCAGCCCAGATTGCGCAGCGCGCCTTCGTCGAGGAGCAGCCGCGCCGCCGCGGCTTCTTCGGTTGTGGCGTTTTCCGGATCGATATACAGAATGCCGAGACGCTTCGCTAAAGTATCCGCTGAAGCCGCTTCTGATATGCCTAGCCGCAGTCTGGGTGTTTCGGGATAGAGCCCCCGCAGAAGCTCTGGCTCAGCGCCGCCCAGCACTCCTATGCCCAGGATTTCACCGGCCTGGGAATCAATCCGAGAAAAGGACTCGAGGGAAGGATAAGGCAGGAGGATGGAGAGGCTTAAAAATTCACCTGACTCCTCAAATTCGGGGAGAGCCCCATGCAGAAGGGCGATTCGCTTCGCCAGCTCCAGAGAGATATTGGAGCTTCCTGGAGAAGCTCCGTCCGTATCCGTCTCCATGATTGAATGCAGTTGCGCCAATGCCTTTCTGCCCGGTTCTCCTCCCAATCGGCGGGCTGTCGCAGAAATCCTAAGCCTATGTTCTTCCAAGGAAGCATCCAGAAGGACTTCCTGACTTTCCAATTCACGGAATAGATAGTCGATGAAAATCTCCATTCCCCGGTGTAGCCGAGCCCTGTCACCCCAGATCAAGGGAAGCTCGTCCAGGGCTGCGGAGTTTGTCGACACCAGACCCACATGGCCCCATTCTCTATGCGAAATGTTTTCAGCAGCGATCGATATAAGGTCCTGGAGAATCTGTCTGGGTTTTAAAAGACGCGAATTTAAGGGAAGATCCTCCACCTGGGCTTGGGAGAACTCCAGCAGGTTTTTCGTCAATTCCAGCTGCTGTGACGAGGAAGTGACAATCTCCCGCAGCGCGTCCCCGGGTTTAACATCCTCCTGGCTCAAGAGCTCGAGCGCCTTTTGGTGTATGCGACCCAGAGGTTCTTGCAGTTCTCCGCTGATGCCGGCCAGGAATTGGCTTTTCATCCTTTCGGCCTTTTCAGCCCTGATCCTGGCTCTGTTCGCCTGCTCGAAGAGGAGGACGCCCCGTAGGGCCGATGAAAGCTGGGTGCGAATTTCCTCGTAGACATAGGCATCCTTGCGCCCTACCGAAAGTATGGCGTAGCCCAGGGACGTGGACTCGAAATAGAGGGGCAGGACAGCGAAGGTCCCGGGCTCCCGAGGAAAGAGCTCCTCGGGCAAAAGGTTTTCCGATGGAAATGTACGGTTGCCGCCTCTTCCGTGGTACAACCTGATCGATACGGATTTACCCGCCCTGGGCTTGAATCCCCCTAGAAAGATACGTCGCAAGCTGTCCTCTCCATTGAGCACGAAATAGGCTTCTTTTATTCCAAGGGGAGGAAGACAATGGGCTGCTATGTTCACGATTCCATCAAAATCCTTGGTACAGAGCAATTCATGACTGAGTATGCTCAGCCAATGATCGAGCTTCCTTTCCTGCCAAATTCTGTAGGTGCTCAGCCTTTTTTCTGCCTCTGAGACGAGGACCCTGCCCTGGCCTATAAGGCTTTCAAGCAGAGAATTCCGGATGGGATCGGCCGCATATGGCTCAAGCGACTTTCTCAGAATCGAAAGGAGGTTCTGGAAAACTCCCAGCTCTCTTTCCTGCGCTATGGCATCATCCAGGAGCTTGCCCATATTTTCCAGGAAGGGGCTTTCCGTCTTACCCCCAATGCGCTCCAGGAGAGCTCCTATCAGCGATTCCATTTGGTCAGCACCCTCCTCGGAGGATGCACCTACAGCCTTGAGAGCGGCGCGAAGCAATTCTGCCCTGTCGATCGATTGGAGGCCGGTTTTATCGTCAGAGTGGGCGTTAGATCGAGAATCTGAACCACTGCCAGGCTGTTTCGCAGGACTCTTCCGGCCGGCGGCCATCTGGACAGCCTTGGTGCTGCACCCGCAAGACTGGCGGACGACCAGGCTGGTCTTCAGCATTTTATCCCTGGGATCCTTGCCCGAAAGAAGCTCCAGAAGCATTCGCAACGCCTGTACCGCCTGGCGTTCAAAAGGCATGTGGACCGTGGTGAAGGTGGGCGATAGCAGGTTACTTTCATCCGAATCGTTGAAGCCGCCCAAAGCTATATCCCCGGGTATGGCAAACCCTCGTTCGCGCAACAGGGCGGCGGCTTCAAAGGAAAGCAGGTCGCTTGCGCTGCAGAGGGCATCGAAATCTCGCCCTGGCCGGAGCTTGCGCTCATCCAGAAGGATTTCCATAGCCCTGCGGCCTTCTGTCCAGGGATTGTCCAGGACGGTCAGTTTTTCGTCCCAGCCTATACCCTGGGTTTTTAAAGCGTCGCAATAAGCCCTGAAACGATCTTCGGCGGATGAATGGGCTCTAGGCCCTCCTAGGTAGGCGATACGCCTGCAGCCGTGTTTTTTTAACAGGTGGAAAATAAGTTCCTGCATGCCACTGTAGGCGTCGATATGCACCACCGGATGCCCGCCTATCTTGAGGCCGAAGGTGACCATCGGCATGGTTAGGTTGGATTCCAGGTAGCGCTCCACCTCGGATTCGGAGGCAAAGCCGCTTAATGAGCTGGCCCAGCAGAGGACGCCGTCGAAGTTGCCCCTCTTTACCAGGTCGAATGCCCCGTTACGCATATACTCATACTCATCCTGGCTTGAGAGCCTGCCGCCGGGGAATATAAACAGAACGGAGCGGCGCTTTTCGCTCTCCCGCCAGATTTCCGGCCACACCTTGGTGGCGGAGCCTGAGTGGATCGAGGCGAGCATGAACGCGATCCTGGGTCCTTCTTTCGTTGCGGCCTCCTGGACTTCCTTATAACTTCGTTACTATTGGGTCGGTTTTCATTCTCGAGTCACAGCAAGGCATTGTCAATCGAAAGAACAATAACGAGCGCCTATGAATATCAGAAATGTCCAAAAAGAAACCACTAAAGACAATTGCCAGAATCACGGGTACGGCCCAACAATTCACTCAAGGCCATGGCGCTCTGCATTATGCCCGCGCATATGCTCAAAAGGGGGTAGAGGCATGAACCCTATACTCGACATTCGCGATTTCGGAGCCCGTTCGGGTGATGATTTCGACTGCAGTAATGCCTTTGCCTCGGCTGTGGCCAAGGCTAGGGCCGAGGGTGGAGCTACGGTGCTTGTTCCCTCAGGCCGGTATCGTAGCGGTCCGATCGAGCTATTTGACAACACGACTCTCCATCTTGAGCGGGGCGCGACGATCAGCTTCATTCCTGAGCCAGAACGCTATCCGCCCATAGAAACTCGCTGGGAGGGCGTGCGCTGTTTCGCCATGCAGCCCCTGATCCTGGCCAGAGGGGCGCGCAACGTGACAATATCCGGCGAGGGAAATCTGGACGGCAATGGGCGCAGCTGGTGGGATCTCCATAGAGCCAAAAAAGTTGCCCAGCAAGCAAGCCCCCAGACAGCCATCGAGCGCAGGCTGGCATCGCTCAATAAGGGCAGGGGAGAGCAGCCCTCCGGGGGTGGGGGAAGAGAAACTCAATTTTTGCGCCCGCCCCTCATCCAGTTTTTGGACTGCGACGGGGTATTGCTCAAGGGAGTAAGACTCAGGGACTCGCCCTTCTGGACTGTCCACCCCGTATTCTCCCGCCGTGTAAAGATTCAGGGCATCATCATCCAGAATCCCGCCGATGCGCCCAATACCGACGGCGTCGATATCGATTCTTGCGAAGACGTGGAGATCATCGATTCGGTAGTGGATGTGGGGGATGACTGTGTCGCGCTCAAAGCAGGCTCCGGGCCTCAAGGCCTGGCGGAGGGAAAAGCGACCAGGAATGTACGCATCGCCGGCTGCAGTTTCTTAAGCGGCCACGGCGGAGTAGTGATCGGCAGCGAAACGGCAGGCGGAATAGAAAACGTAGACGTAAGCAATTGCAGCTTCAAAGGCACCGACCGAGGCATACGGCTCAAGAGCAGGAGGGGCAGGGGAGGGCTGGTGCAGAATCTGTCCTTCAGGAATCTGGTCATGGAGGACAGCCTCGCTCCACTCACCGTTAATCTCTACTACGAATGCGGAGCCAGGGCTTCGGAGGCGGCTAGGCTTTTTTCACAGGAAGCCCAGGACTTTGATCTGTTGACTCCCCGTATGAGGAATATTCTGGTGACCAACCTGGTGGCAACAGGCTGCAGGGCATCGGCCGGTTTTATCGTCGGGCTTCCGGAATCGCCCATCGTTAACTTGAGCTTGGAGCACTGTATCATCGCTGTAGCTGATAAAAATCTCGTTTCTCCGTCAAGGTCTGAAATGTATCAGGGCATCGGAGAAACCACCGTCAGGGGGATACGAATCCGTCAGGCAGAGGTGAGTCTCAAGGGAGTGAAAATCGAAAACGCCCCCGGCGGAGAGATCCTAAAAGAACCGGGGGCGCGAGTAAGCTTTACCTAAGGCAATAAAATCGCCTAGCGCTGCAACGGGGCTTTTATGGTGAAATCGCCTAACGCTGAACTCTTCCTGATGCATCGCCTCCCATCAATTTCTGCACTTCGCCGGGTTCGATGAGGGCGAAGTCGCCGGAAATGGAGTGCTTGAGGCAAGAGAGGGCTACAGCGTGCTCAAGGGCTTTCTGTGCGTCGTCCTTGAAATGTAAGAGGCCATAGATCAGACCGGCCGAGAAGGAATCGCCCGCACCCACCCGGTCCACGATATCGGTAATGGAATACTTCCTTGAGACCAGAGCGGCTTTTTTGCTCACCAGCATGGCGGACCAGTCGTTGTGGTCCGCTGATCGGCTTTCGCGCAAGGTGACGGCGGCGTACTCGACCTTGGGGTATCTAGCCAGGGCTCGTTCGCACATCGCGGCATACTCCGCCTTGTCTATCCTTCCGTCCGCGGCTAATTTCGGTCCCTCGAGGCCCAGGGACTTCTGGTAGTCCTCTTCGTTGCCGATCAGCACCTGGGCATATTCTGCGATTTCGCCCATCACGTCCTGGGCTTTGGCACCGTAGTTCCAGAGCTTGGCCCTGAAATTGAGATCAAATGAGATCGTCAGGCCCGCCTTGGCAGCCGCCTTGACCGCCGCGATGGACGCATCGGCGGCCTTGCGCGATATCGCCGGTGTAATCCCGGAAATGTGGAACCACCCAGCTCCTTCGAAGGCTTTCTCCCAATCGATGTCTCCGGGCTCGATCTCCGCAATGGCAGACCCCGCCCTGTCGTAGATGACGTTGGACGGCCGCTGATTGGATCCGTTCTCGAAAAAGTAGATTCCCATGCGCCCTTTTTTCACGGCTATGCGGGAAACATCCACACCGTGGTAGCGAAGCTCCCTGATGCACTCCCTGCCTATCTGGTTGTCGGGCAGGGCGGTGAGGAAGGCAGCCTCCTGGCCTAGTCTGGCTAGGGCCACCGCTACGTTGGCTTCGGAACCGCCGAAAGTGGCTTCCATGAGGGGCGACTGGAATAGCCTCTCGAGCCCCGGCGACTTGAGCCGGAGCATTATTTCACCAAAACTTACTACCTTCATTGCACTTCCACCTTAAGAACTATCTTGTGTATAGGCTCAGACTTCCCGTCCTTGGCGATGCAGGGGCGATGGGCGTCTTCGGGAAAGAAAATGAGGGCGTCGCCCTTGGTGCAGACGAAGCTGTGAGAGGAGCCTGCAACCGGGCTTGCATAGAACTCTACATCGGGCTTGTAAGGTTCGCTTACGGTGAGCGACGCAGGCTCAACGGCTTCCATTAACTCAGTGCCTGATACGATCATCTGTATATCAATGTATTTCCGATGCGTCTCGAAGCGGCATTTTTCGATGGGCTTTGAGTCGTAGCGTTGCACGATCGCATAGAGCGACGTGCCCTCTATTTCCATCTTGCCTTCGGGCAATTTCTCCCAGCCTCCGGCCTGAACCCAATCGATAGCCTTGTCCAGAAGGCTGCTCAATCCCTTGTACCTGCTAATGTGCTTAACGTTTGTCGCTATCATGCTGCCTCCTTTGCGCGCCCTTTATCGGGCACATGCAAGAATTTACCGCGCCAGCCAGCCGCCGTCCACGGCAACTATGTAGCCGTTAACGTAATCGCTGGCTTCCGAGGCAAGGAAGACCGCCACTCCCTGCACATCCTCGGGCGTTCCCCAGCGTCCGGCGGGAATGCGATCCAGGATGGCCTCGCTGCGCTGTGCGTCGGCGCGCAGGGGAGCCGTGTTGTTGGTAGCCATGTAGCCTGGGGCTATGGCGTTGGCGTTGATGCCGTGCTTGGCCCACTCGCAAGCCATGAGCCTCGTGAGGCCTGCCACAGCGCTCTTGGATGCGGTATACGAGGGTATACGTATCCCCCCCTGGAACGAGAGCATGGACGCGATGTTGATGATCTTTCCGCCGGAATTCTGGGCGATGAACTGGCGCGCCGCCGCCTGGCTGAAGAAAAACACCGTCTTAGCGTTGATGTTCATCACGTCGTCCCAGTTTTTCTCAGAAAAATCAATGGCATCCTCCCTACGAATGATGCCGGCGTTATTCACAAGAATATCCAGGCGCCCGAAACGGGCTAAAGTCTTTTCGATTATGCCTGGTATGGGGGCTATGGACATGAGATCAGCTACAATCTCCAAGAATTTTCCGCCCTTCGCTTCGATGTTGCGTTTCGTTTCGGGGGAGGGTACATAATCCACGCCTACCACAGCAGCTCCCGCTTCCGCCAGTCCCTGGCTTATCCCCTGGCCCAGCCCCGTGGAGCTCCCTGTTACGATGGCTACCTTGCCGTCCAGCCTGAATTTATCCAGTATCATTATATGCCTCCTGATTTTTGCCGTTTATTTAAGAGCGCTCATGGGGACATTATCCATGTCCGTAAAGGTCTGATTCTCCCCTGCCATTCCCCAGATAAAGGTATAGGCTCCGGTTCCCACGCCCGAGTGAATTGACCAGGAGGGGCTTATAACTGCCTCTTGATTACGCACTACAAGATGCCTGGTCTCGTCTGGTTTTCCCATGAAATGGAAAACCACCCTGTCTTCGGGCATGTCGAAATACAGATAGACTTCCATACGCCGCTCGTGGGTATGGACGGGCATGGTGTTCCATACCGAACCCTGGGAGAAAATAGTCATGCCCATCACCAGCTGGCAGGTCTCCAGCACTGCCGGATGAATGAACTGATTGATCACCCGCTTGTTGCTCTCGGCGTCGCTGCCCATCTCCACGCGCTTGGCCTGATCAAGGGTGACCAGCCTGGTGGTGCAGGCTCTATGGGCTGGGGCGCTGTTGAAGTAGAACTTGGCCGGATTGGTCGGATCGGCGCTCTCGAAGGATACTTCCTTCGAACCCATGGAAATGTAGAATCCGTCCCGGGACCCGACGGTGAATTTTTTACCGTCCACACTGATCGATCCGGGGCCGCCGATATTGATGATCCCCATCTCCCTGCGCTGGAAAAAATACTCAGTGCCCAGTTCCTTTGTCGCGGCAAGCCTAAGCGCCTTCCCCGCAGGAGTCGCTCCGCCGGCTATCATCCTGTCCACATAGCTGTAGGTCATGGTGATTTCACCCGGAACAAAAATACGTTTCACTAAAAAGTGCCGCCGCAGGCCTTCGGTGTCGAGGGTTTTAGCGTATTCGGAATTGACGTCTTCCCTGATATCCATGGTAACTCCTATTTGTTTTAAACTTAGCGCCTATGCACTCGGAGATATTATTCTACAATATGGAATTCAGTTCCATATATTAGCTTGTTTTTTTCTATTGTCAAGTATAGACTACTAGGAGTCGATTATTAACCATCCTATCCAGGAGACAATCATGGAAGTTCGCGTCCAGTCCCTCGACAGGACTTTTTGTATACTCAGAACCCTCGCTAACGAACCTTTAGGACTTTCTTTAGCAGAGATTGCCGAAGTGGCCGAGCTCCCCCGAAGCACGGCCTTCCGCCTCCTGGCTGTCCTCATGCAGCACGAATATGTGCGCAAGAACCCGCAGACCAACCTGTACAGGCTTGGGCCGGCTTTTATCGAGATGAGCAGTCATTACCTCAACAGCCTGGAGTTAAAAACCGAGTCCGCCCCCTACATGCGCGAACTGGGGGAAAACCTAGGCACTATCGTTTTTTTAGCCCGGCGGCAGGGCGATATGATGGTCTACATCGACAAGGAGGATAAATTTACCTCCTTGAGAAAGTACTCGATAATCGGCCAGCAAAAGCCTCTATACTGTACATCCCTGGGCAAGGCCCTGCTCCTGGGCCTCGAGGACGAAGAAATCAGGGTGCTTTTTAGCGGAAAGACCTTCGAACATTCTGGTCCCAACACTCATGGCGATGTCGAATCGTTGCTGGCTGATTTAGTTGTATGCAGGAAGCGGGGCTGGACAAGGGACAACGAAGAGGCAGAGCCGGGGGTCAATTGCGTTGCCGCCCCGATTCGTGATTACCGCGGCGATGTCATTTCGGCCATAAGCACGTCCTGGGTTTTGGAGAGCAGGCCAGAGCTCGAGCCCGAAAAGGTGGCTTCCCGGGTGGTCAAGGCGGCAGAGGAGATTTCCCGCTGCATGGGCTGGACCGGTACAGAGGATTAAGAGGCAGCCGGTCATCCGCATAATAGCCGGCGGCTTGTTGGCGATGGCCGTTTCTTCTTGCAATAGTTTCCATCCCATTACACAATAGAATCCCAATCCAAGAAATGAATCGGAGGAAAGCGATGACCGAAGTTGATCTGTGGTCCAAGGAAACGAGGGCTCAACGGGCCTGTGCCGCCTTGGTGAAGAACGGATTTGACGC
>DFYR01000020.1:38475-42901 GCA_002383375.1 Spirochaetaceae bacterium UBA4077 | reverse complement strand
AGGAGCGCAGGTTCTAGACCACAACAAACCCGGCCTGGGAGCCGAGGAAAAGATGAACATCCTCCGCGCGCAACTTACCTGCGACGTGTTCATCTGCAGCGCCAACGCCGTAACCATGAAGGGCGAAATGCTCAATATCGACGGCAATGGCAACAGAGTTGCAGCCCTGACTTTCGGCCCCAAGAAAAATGTGGTGGTTGCGGGAGCCAACAAGATAGTAGCCGACGTGGATGAAGCCTGGGAACGCATCGCAGCCTATGCATCTCCCATGAACAATAAACGCCTGGCCAAAGAAAATCCCTGCGTTAAAGCAGGACAGTGCATGGATTGCCAGAATCCCACGCGAATCTGCAGGGTGTATCAGATTCTGAAGCGAAAACCTTCGCTTTCAGATTATACGGTGATACTTGTGGGTGAGAACTTAGGGTACTAGAAGTTTTTAAGGCAGTCCCGGGCTTTTTTGGCTCAGGACTGCCAACCCTGGTCAGGCCTGAGGACTCCTCTCATTGCTGCCCGATTCCAGCGAAGGCAAGTAGCGAATCCGCTCTTCATGTAGCGTCTTTCCAAGCTGGTCCTTGAATTCCACAACGATATAGTCCTTGGTAATATTGATATTTACGTGTCCGAATGTAGCAACGGCGATCCATTTCGATGCAGGCGATACGTGGGCTGGCACGGGATCGCTCTTGCTGCCCATAGCGCCCACTATAGCGTAACGCACTTCATTATGCTCAAGAAATTCCATGTAATGGTTGTGGCCTGACACCACAAGGTCCACGCCATAGCGTTCGAAAATCGGGGTCAGTGCTGGAATGTTCTGGTAGTGGTCGTACCAGGGCTTGTCCAGATCTGGATCGTCATAGCCCGAGGCGTAGAAATAGCTGTGTGAAAAGACGATTATCGGCTTGAGCGGATCGGCGGTTTTTAAAACTTCTTCCAGCCAGGTTCGCTGCTTTCTGTCGAAGTTTTCTGTTCCCCAGGGCAGGTTCAGTGCGACCAGGGTGGCCACCTTAGTCTCTATTGAATAATAGTAGGGAGAACCTGAGTCGCTGGAAAACGCTTCTGGGAAAAAAGCTTTCTTGAAGAGATACTGGCCGCCGAAGAGAGCATCGTGGTTGCCCATGAGGGGACGTAATGGAACCTTGGGCACTATGGCGGAGAGATCGCTTAGGGCGGCGTTCCACTGGGATACAGAAGATCCGGTCTCCACTGTATCGCCCAGGAGAAAAAAGAGGTCGGGTTTGTTTTCTGCTATAGTCGCGAGGATATTGGACCGGGCATTGGAATCGGTTTTTTCTGTTCCCCAGTGGGCATCCGAACCGACGCTCAGGCGAAGGAGCATTTCTTGATCGTCGTAAAGCCGGCTTGAGCTTTCCAGCTTGATGGAGGGATCGATGAGGTTTAAATCGGCTTTCCGGAGTTCGCCCATCCGAGGGGCGGCGATGAGAAAGGCTAGAATACCCAGGGAAGCAAGGCTCACTAAAAAGGAAGAAACAAGGGAAAAACCACGCAGCAGTTTGGAAGGAGCCTTGGTCTTGATTTTTTCCAAGGGAAGAGAGAGCGCAAGAAGCCCCAGTGGCAACAGCCCCATCAAAATAAGAATTCTGAAAAGCCAGGTCTTGTCCCAGAGGTACAGCCCCCGGGCACCCTGAAGCGAGTAATGGTAGATATTCATGGCTGCGCAGAAAGCAAGGGCGAACAATGCCCAGACAAGGGCGCGCCGCCTGGCCCAGGCTATACCGTTTCCGTTTCGAAAAAGTGCCATAAGAGTAACAATAACTCATTCTGGAGGAAATTAACAGTTTCTGTTTATGGTTTTCCGAGAACAGGCAAATCGGTATACCTTCCTGAATTATTCCAGAAAGTCATACCCTGATCAGCCCCCTCGCGGACCCCTTCAATCTCCAGCTCCACATAGCGGGGGCCATAGTAGCTTCTATCGTAGCTGACATCGAGGTAAAAGGCCTGGACATAAGGGCGGACGAGCATCTGTCCGCGGGAGAGAGCCAGGTTCCGGAGACTGCCGATCTTGTAGATCCGGTACGGCCTGAGCTCCGTCGGAGCCTGGGCCATGAAATTCTGTTCGAAATGCGAAGGATAGAGCATTGGGCACACGGCATCGGCATAGCGGGAGAGCATCTCCACATCCTGTCCGGTTCTGGTTCCCGATCTATACCAACCGTTTGCGCCGTAGATATCCACGCTGATTGGGGCGGCTATGCTCTGCCGCGCAAAGCGGAGGAAAGACTCAAGGGCTGAGTCGGGACTCATTCCGGGCTTTTGGGCCGGATAGCGCGCTTGGTCGAGGTTTTCGCCGTCGGTGGGAAAGCGGATATAGTCGAACTGAACCTCGTCAAAGCCCCGCCGCAGGACCTCTTGGGCGATTTCCACATTGTAGCGCCAGACATCGGTGGAGTAGGGATCGACCCAGTATTCGCCCATGAGCTGGCCGTCCTTTTTCGTTCCACGCCAGCCAGAGCCCGTACCGGCGTCGCGCACTGCAAACTTTCCGCTTTTTGCCTTGTAGAGGCTTTCATCCTTGAAAACGACAATGCGGGCTATGAGGTAAATATCCTTTTCTCTCGCCTGGGCGACGAATTCCTCGATGTCCAGCCTGTCCCCCACCACGCCCAGTTCCTGCAGAATCGCTGACTGGGGAGAAAATCTGAGCCTGCCATAATCGTCCTTCATGTCGATGACGAGGCTGTTCAGCCCCTTCTCCTGTATAAGGGCGAAGTATTTTTCCCTACTGGCTTTGTTGATCACGAAACCGGTCTGCAGATAGAGGCCGTCTTTTTTGTCTGCACGCCTGCGTCGCTCCCTGGCTGCCTGGGTATTCTGCAACCTTGTCCGGGCTGTATCGGAGAGGCCTGCCGTCTCGGCCGAGAGGATTGGCGCTGTATCGTAGAAGCGCCAGAGCTCGCTCAAGCTAATCCGGGGCGCCCAGGCCGGCGCAAGCGCCGCTCCTGAGCCCGCGAAAACCGGCTCGAGATCGGGAAGCAGGACGATGCAGCTTGGTTTCTCACCGCTGAAGGCTTCCAAGAGCCCCCCGGCTTCGATGAGCATCTCCGACAATTCTCCGTCTATCACCGGGGCGGCGATAGGATTGGCGGCGGAGCTGCCGGCCGAATCTTTTGTACCGGAACTCTGGGACGCTGCCGAATCCGATTTCGGGTTCAGGTAAAACCTGGCCGGGGACGAACCGATCAAGGCCATGAGTCCTTCACTTCCTGCAGCTCCCAACGATTCGACGCTTCCAAAATCCCTGCCGTCGTTCCATCGCTCTATAAAAGTCCTTGAATCTGGGTTCCACTCGTAGAGTCTTCCGAGAAAGCTCAAAGCCGCATAGAAGGTCCACGCGCCATTAGGCTTAGAATCCAGCTGGCCGAGGCGAGAAAGGGGTAGCGCAGTGTTCTTTGGGACGAGGGTGAAGCTGGAGATTTCCTCGCCATTGGCTCCTGCGGCCTTGGGCAGTCCTGCGGAGACACTTGTCCATCCCTGGCCATTTTCGGGATCCTTCACGAATAAACCTTTGATCGAATGGGCTATCCAAACCAAATGGGAGGCCGATCCCTGCCAGGGNNTTCCACCGTCTGCCGCCGTCTTCGCTGTACCAGACTCCGGTATTGGTACAGAGGACAAGTCTGCCTTCTTTGGCAGGATCTACCGCTAGGGATTTGATTGTCTCGATTTCGCGAACCAGGCTAAACTTGCCGTCATTGAAGGCTAATACTGTTTTAAAGGGTAATCCCGACGAGCGGTTTTCGAAGCTCGCCAGATCGGGACTGAAGATCAGCCCTCCGGAACCGATGAAATACCAGCCTTCCCTGGCTGCTACGATCGAAGTCACCGAACCGCCCTGCCATAGCGGATCGACCTTGCCCGAACTCTGGCCGATACTGATCCTGTATAGGCCTCCTTCAGCACCCGCCAAAACTACCCGGACGGAGTCCTGAGCAAAGCTGGGGATCAAGGAAAAGAAGAGCAGGAAAACAATGATTAAAACCCAATGACCGGCAGTGCGGCGGAACAGCTGATGCATGCCTTGCATGATAGACGCTTAGGGCTTTTTTGTGAACCTTTAAGACTAAGTCCTTTTCAGCTTATTTTTCCTTCCTCGCCGCCGTTTATTATGGCTTATATTGTTTTACTACCCGCTGCTTATTAGCCTACCTTTATTGTTTCTTTCCAAAGCTGATTGTCTGTAGTTTCTTCTTGTCCACTTAGAGAATCGGGAATATACTTTTCTTTACATTATCCAAAGAAGTTTATCCCTATAAGGAGGTCCTATGAAGAAGAGACTCGCAGGATTGGCGGTCGTGATTCTTGCCCTGCTGACCGTAGCCTGTACTACCACAGCGCCTGTGGCATTCAAGGCGCCAGAGCCCCTGGCCCAGGAAGTGAGCATCACGCTCATGCATACCAA
>DFYR01000020.1:29282-38467 GCA_002383375.1 Spirochaetaceae bacterium UBA4077 | reverse complement strand
ACCCTCCATGGACTCCCCATCGCGAACATCGACAAGGGAGCCATCGTCGTCACTATGATGAACGAGATAGGGTATTCCTACATGACGACCGGCAACCACGACTACAACTACGGCATGGATAGGCTGCTCGAACTCGGGAAGGAAGCCAAATTCAAAATTCTCGCCGCCAATGTCTACAAAGACGGCAAACGGGTCTTCACCCCCTACGTCATCCAGGAAGTCCAGGGCGTCCGCGTCGCCTTCTTCGGCCTCGCCTCCCCCGAGACGGCTTATAAGGCCGATCCCAAGCTCGTGGCCGGCGTTACCTTCGCCGATCCGATCGTGGAGGGCAGGGCCATCGCCAACGAACTGGCCGGCCAGTACGACGTTCTCGTGCTGATATCCCACATCGGCACCGATGCGTCCTCGGACCCCACCTCATTCAAGGTTGCCCAGGCCATCCCCGAACTGGATGTGATCATCGACGGCCACAGCCACACCTCGCTTGAGACCTTGACCAAGGAAAACAAGACTTCCGTCCTCATCGCCAGCACCGGTTCCTACGGCGCAGGCCTGGGCGTTGTCGACCTCGTGGTAGGCACCAACAGGACAGTCAAGTCCAAGAGCGCCAGGACCATCACCGTAGCCAATGCTCCCGAGCTCAAGGGCGACGCGGCTATAACCGCGCGGCTTGCCGAGCTGACCAAGACCCAGGACGCAATCCTCTCCAAGAAGGTGGCCTCCACCTCAGTCGCCCTGGAGGGCAAGCGCGAAATCGTCCGCACCCAGCAGTCCAACCTGGGCACCCTCATCGCCAACGGCATGCTTTATATCACCGGCGCCGACATCGCCCTCATGAACGGCGGCGGCATCAGGGATTCCATCCCCGCGGGCGACATAACCCTCAAGCAGGTCTACACGGTAATGCCCTTCGGCAACTACATCCAGACCGGCAAGCTTAAGGGCTCGGAGCTGGACGCGGTGCTGGAGAACGGCGTGGGCAAGCTCCCCGCTCCGGACGGACGTTTCCCCCACTTGGCGGGATGGACCTACACGCTTGATGTCGCCAAGCCGGCCGGAGATCGGGTATCCAACATCATGGTGGGCGGACAGCCCGTAGATCCCAACAAGGAATACACCCTGGCCACCCTCAACTTCCTCTTCAACGGTGGCGATGATTACCGCATGCTGATCGGAAAGAACGTAGCTGACTTCCCCTCGGACGCAGAAGTCTTCCAGAAGCATCTTGAGGCATTGGGTACCGTTACCAATGAAAATTTGACGCTGAAGAAGTAAGCGGTTTGTGCTGCGGCCTTTTTTAGGACGCGGCCGGGCGATCGGGGGCGGCCTTTCATGGCCGCCCCTTTTTCGTTATCTTCGTGACATGGATATGCCAGGCCTTTTTGTCGGACTTTTCGCCGACTTTCTCCAACGCTCCAGCATCCGCAATGCCCTATCGGCGGTCCTGAACACCACTATTCCATGCTTTTCCAGGATATGAACCAAAGGATCGTAGAGCGCCCCGGTATCCACCACAGCCACAAAGGGCTTCTCGGTTTCAGAAAGAAGAGAGCCGTAGCGGTTGGCTATGGAGTCGGGCATACGCACGTCTTCCCGGTGCCGTTCAGGGTCAGCGGCCAGGGAGTTCATTCTGGCGGTAAAAGGTACAATACCCACAATACCCAGGTCTGTATTCACATCCGCCATGATAGCCCTGAAGGAGCGGTCGTAGGCGTCGTCCGAGCCCATGGGTGTGATGTCCAGGGGATTATGGAGATCGACGATGTCCGAAATGCCGGCATCCTCCAGAACCTGGGCGAGAACGGCATTCGTCCGTTCGCTGAACCTGGCCAGTTCCATGCCGCCCAAATTGTCGGCTAAAGCTACGCACTCGAATCCGGCGTTGGACAGCGCGCCCAGCCTGTTGCCTTTTGCCTTGCGACCCTCCAGCAGGGTAAAGGTACGGATCGCATCGTCGAATTCGTCTAGGCTGTCGCAGACAATAGCCCCGATGTTTTCAAATAGTGCCTTGGTGACAGCGTAGTCACCGGCGATGCTCGCCGTATGGCTTGCGGCGGCGCCTGCTCCGGCGCTAGTCCGGCCTGCACGGTAGAGAATGAGGCTCCTGCCTGACTCGGTGATCGCTTTGGCAGCCACAAAGGTTTTCAAGCCGTCCAGGGCTTTGAAGCCTTCAACGTAAACGGCGAAAACCCGTACCTCCCCATCCTTTTCCAGGTATTCCAGGTAATCGCCAATTGTCAGATCCATCTGGTTGCCCAGGGTGAGCAGGTATTTCGGGTTTATGTCGGGGTGCTTGGAGATTCTCGTGATGCCGAAGGCCCCCGACTGGGATATAAGCGCCAGGGGAGCCACCTTGCCCTTGGGCATAGGCAGTTTTTCCTCGGGGATGAAAAGGGTATTGTACTTGCCCGGCATAGAGCGTATGCCCAGGCAGTTTCCTCCGTTTATCAACGGACCCTTGCCCTGGGCCCTGGCGTCCTGGAGGTCTTTTTTCATTTTGTCCACAATTCCATGGGAACCTGATTTTTCCTCCAGCCCTCCCGGTATGAGGATGACCGACCAGGCTTTATCAAATTCAGCTATTTGGGACAGTGTTTCCGGTGTTCCCGAGGCCGGAATGACGAGGATGAAGAAGTCGACTTTTTCCGGAAGGCTCGCCACATTGGGGACGCAGCGGCAGCCGTCGATTCTTTCGACTCCCGGCTTAACCACAAAGATCCTGGTTGGGTTAAATCCGTTTTCCAGAAGATTCCTTAAAATGATGCGTCCATTGTTCAGCCCTTTTTCTGACACACCGATAATGGCAGCGCTTTGTGGTTTAAGTATTCTATCGATATTAGCTACGGGTCTTGAAACCTGGGCCGCGTTATGCGGCACCATCTTGTCCTTGTAGGTAAGCCCTGTCGAAGAAAAATCCTTTAGCTTTACCAGGCAGTCCAGAGCTACCAGGGGCGTCATCGGTTCGGTTCGGTCTATCGTCGCGTCTGTCTGTGCGGCAAATCTTCGATTCGCCGGCGAGGCTTTCGTTGACGAACCGACGCTGCTGTGCGCTTTTCGAATTACCATGGGATTGACTTCGAATTCCGAAATCCCGCAGGAGGCCAGGGCTTTTGAGGCGGATAAAAATGCCATGACTGCGTCAACCAGTACCTCGATATCCACCTCTGGTTTAGTGTTGCGCAGTCCAGCGCTCACAAGGCCAGCAACAAGATTGTGCGACAGCAGCGATCTGACGAAGTCCCTGTCGGCGGTGAAGGGAGAAATGGTTATTGTGCTCTCGCCGGGCTTAAACTTGGAGGCAAGGTATTCTGTATAGATGCCGCCCGGGCCGAAGCTCACCAGGGGGCCGAAATCTGGGGCGAAGCGGTAACCGAATAATATTTCATGTCCTAGCTTAGGCTCGAACTGTACGAACTCATTGATTGTGTACCCGTCAACTCTAAAGGAAGTGAAGCGGCGCTCCATATCCTCGAGCGCCAGGATGACCGATTCGAATTTATTCGGCAATATTGCGACGCCGCCCATCTCGGTCTTGTGGAGGATCTCTGGGCTTATTACCTTGACAACAAGCTTGTCACCCCAGTTGCGTAGAGAAGCGCGTTGCGCGATTCTATCAGAATCGTTCGATTTTGTGATCGCCAAGAACTCCGCCGACGATTTGACAAATAATTTTCCTGGGATGGCGATACCCATTGCATCAAGCATCGCCATGCCCTCGGTTTCGGTCAACGAGTCCCGTTTTTGGGCGATCGCTGGGGCAATGATTTGCTTGAAGCGCTCCGCTAGTCTTGCTTCGCCTTCGTCTAGGGAAAAATCAAGCGCCATATCTGTTCCTGCCTTCATCGAAGGCTTTCAAGTTTGCTCGAACTACCGCATCGCCCTTGATCATAAAATACGCCTCAATTTCTTTTCGCAGCAATTCAGCCTTGACAGGCAAAAGGTCAGCGACGGCGCCTAGAAGACATACGTTAGCCGCTCTCGCGTTACCGGCCTGTTTGGCGATCGCCTCGGCATCGAGAATCCGATAATTAGGAAGGTTTTTAATCTCAGCTAAAATTCCAGCCACATCAGGGTAGGAGGAAAAATTCCGTATTGGAGTGGTTGAACTGACGACTATACCCCGGGAAGCGGAAAGCCAGGGCAGGTAGCGCAGGGCTTCCAGCGGTTCAAAGGCGAGAATGAGATCGGCTGAGCCCCTTGGAATCGTAGGGCTTTGAATCTCGCCTTCGGAGATGCGCAGATGGGCTACAACTTCGCCGCCCCGCTGGGACATGCCGTGCACTTCCGACTGTTTTACCGTATACCCCGAAGCCAATGCAGCCCTAGCGATGAGCACCGAAACCGACAAGCCGCCCTGTCCTCCGACGCCGGCAAGTATAATATTGTAGTTCATTGCTGCCTCGCTTTTTTCAGGTATTCAAGGCATTCGCGCTTTAAAATGATCACCGACACTCCGTCGTAGGCCAGTTCTTCCCTGATAGCTGCCACATTGGCCTCGTGGAACTTGCGATGAGCTTCCAGCTCCCGGATATGGCCAGCCTCGACACCGAGACCCTCGATGAGCGTTCTTAGGCGCGACCCGGGCGATATGGTCGGCTGGGCTCCCGTCATGCCTGTCGTGCTGTTGTCCAGGATCATAAGGGTGAGCCTGCTGCGGTGAGCTATGGCGTCTAGCAGGTTCGTCATACCCGAATGGTAGAAGGTGGAATCGCCGATCGCCGCCACCGCGTTTTTTTGCCCTACGCTGGAAGCTCCCCGGGCCATGCCAATCGATGCTCCCATGTCGACGCAGGATTCCACGGCGCTGTAGGGAGGCAGGGCAGCCAGGGTGTAACAGCCAATGTCCGATGTCGTCAGGAATTCTGCCTCGTCATTCAAGGCTTCCTTGAGCGCGTTGAAGGAATCGCCGTGGGGGCAACCTTGGCAAAACTGAGGCGGTCTGGAGGGCAGCTCTATGGTCGAGGCGGGCATGGCATCCAATGGAGCCAAGCCTAGCGCCAGGCGCACCGAATCGGCGGAGAGTTCACCAGAAAGGGGCAGGTCGCCGGAAAGCTTGCCCAGAACGGGCAGGGGGGCCNNAGCTTGCTCACATGATCGGACAGGTTGCGTATTTTGTCGCGGCCTAGCGGGTACCGATCGATGTGAAGATGGGAAGGCCGCTTGTCGCCGTGGAGGGCTGCCCAGTCGGCTTCATTTTCCAGATAGTATCTGAGCCCGATGCCGCAGGTTATGACGCCTAGGGACTTGTCCCGCAACTCCAGGCTGGCCAGTTCTTCGCCGTCGGCGCGAAAGCGTTCATATTTTTGAAGCAGTAGCTTCCACTGCTTTCGGGCAAAGCCCGGCATGAGGGTCCAGGCTGTAGGATCGCTACATTTTTTCAATGCCCTTGGCGCCATGCTTGGGGCGACCTTTATCTGGGCTCTGGCATGGGCGAGCCTGGTTGTGATGCGCAGCAATACGGGAATCTCGTGGATTTCCGAATAGGCGAAGGCGTTGCGGGCCATGTCGTAGGCTTCCTGCTGGTTCGAAGGCTCGAAGCAGGGCATATGGGCGAAGTCAGCCAGGATCCTGGAATCCTGTTCGTTCTGGCTGGAGTGCATTCCCGGGTCGTCGGCCACCACGATGACCAGTCCGCCGTTGATCCTAACCAAGGCAGAGTTGATGAAGGGATCCATAGCCACATTGAGGCCGACGTGCTTCATGGACACCATGGCTCTTCTGCCCACAAAGGATACGCCCAGCGCGGATTCATAGGCAGTCTTTTCGTTGCTGCACCATTGAGCTACGACAAAAGCCCTTTCTTCCTCAGATAGAGAGGCTTTGTATTCATCCCAATGGGCTTGCAGAAACTCCATGATCTCCGTCGACGGGGTGCCGGGATAGGCGAAAGCGCCCGATACCCCCGAATCGATGGCGCCGCGGGCAATAGCCTCGTCGCCAGATAGAACCATATCAGACATGCACTGTCTCCTTGTCGAGGTATTCAGCCGTCAGGGGAAAAAAGAGGAGCGATCCGAGCAATCGTGCCTCCAGAAGCATTCGCTGGAAAACCGGAATCCTAGGTCCGGATGAGCTTATACTAAATCCTTGGAGAGATTCTGGCAAGTTGATTCGAGGGACGGCGGGGCTTGGAGACGAGATCAGTCGTTCCCCGGCTCGAGCTCGTCGGAAAAATCCATCTCCGGCAGGCCGTCCTTCAGTATCCGCCGTATGGGAACATCACTCATCAGCACGCACATTTCGACAAAGGTGACAACTTCGGCATCGAAAAGATGAGCGCCGGTGGCTTCTCTTCTTTCGTTGCCCAGGGTTGCGTGAAGATGAAAACAGATCGCCTCGTTCTTGAGGATGAAACCGCTGATACCTAACAGCTCCTGCGGCTCTTTGACTGTTGTTTTTTCATAGAAGACATCAAGATTTTTGTAGTTGCCATAGCCGATGACCACATCCTTTATCATACCCACTGCAGTGACCACTGCGCCTGTAGCCTTCATGAGTGGAGACGCGGCAATAGCCTTCAGATTCGCGGCAACCCTTTCTCCTTTCTCCATCACGACAAATAGAAGGTTCCCATCGGATTTAATCTTCATATATGCGAGTATAGGCCTATTTGCCGGGATACGCTACTAAAATTGTGAGACTGTCGTTTAGGGCATATCGCCGCCGCCATCGCCGGCAGCGGTTTAGCTGCTTTTTTTATCAGCCCGTCGGGTCGATACAATCGACGAAAAAAGGATCGCCGCAATAATAATCGCTCCCCCGAAGATAGCGCCCTGGCTCGGAACTTCGCCTAAAAACAGAAAAACCCATACGGGATTGAGAATAGGCTCTATAACCGCGGTAAGGATGCTTTCCAGAGCAGTGATGCGTTGGATCGCAAAAGCAAANNGGCTCACTACAGGCGGCGGCATGAAAAGCGCAACAACCAGCGAAATGAGCGCTATGAAGATGTTGCCCAGAAGAAGCGAATCGAAGGGAGAGTCAGCCCGCTGCTTGCGCAGTATGACAAGCTGGAGCGCATAGGTAATGCCCGAAAGAGCGGCAAGACTGTCGCCCAGGAGGGTCCCCCCGCCCAGAGAATCCTTGAAAAAGAAAACCATGCCGAAAGCAATGATCGCCAAAGCAATCCAGTGCTCAATCCTCGGCATTTCCTTGAGCATGAAAGCGCCTAAGATAGCTACGTACAAAGGAGCCGCGTATTGGAGCAAGATCGCGTTGGCGGCGGTGGTCCGTTTTGTCGCTATGGTGAACAGGATCACCGTCACCGCGAGCAGCAGGGCGCCGCTCAGCTGGTCGAAGGAAAAGGATGGCCGCCCCCGTTTTTTGCGGAAGAACAAAAGAAGGAAAAAAACCGCCGCGATACTGCGTCCCGCCGATATCGCGAAGGGATTCCAGTCGACGATTTTCACCGATATGCCGAAGGTGCTCCAGAGGACTGCGGTTGCCGCCATGGCGAGTGTTCCCAGCGCTTGCTGGCTCAAGGGCGGGGTGCGAGTAGTGCGATCTGCGGCCATGGCCGTGAAGGTAGCATAGAAACATGAGTCGCGGTAACTGGGGAGGAATTCAAAAGCCCTCGAAAGCCCGCGGTATGCCCGTCTTAAGACCCCCCGCCGACTTGACACGAGGCCGCCCTGGCGGTAAGAATACACACCGCGTCGTTAAGGACGTTTTGCGCCCGCCCAGATGGTGGAATTGGCAGACACGCTAGATTCAGGTTCTAGTGCGAAAGCATGGGGGTTCAAGTCCCCCTCTGGGCATTTCTATTTAGAAACCGAATCCTAAATACCAGGTTGTCCAAGCGGTAAAGTTCTCTCCGAACCATCTATCCTCATATTTCCAACCCTGGGCCCGGCAGCTGGGCAGGTTGGGCGCCGAGCCTAGGGAAACCTCGGTTCTCAAGCCGGCGCTCAGCTGAACAGGACCTAGCTTTAAAGAGAGCCCGGCTTCCAGAGTGGGCCAGGGCGCCAGTACTTCATCAGGCGAATGTCCGTTGCTCCAGGTTAAGCTCTGGGTGAAAAGCCCGGGATCGGAACCAACAGCCTGGGAAGCTGAAACCGAGAGGTCGAGGTAAAGGCTTTTGGCATCGCCTATGCGGGTACCCAAGCCAGCAGAAACCAGGGCTCTATCCCAGGTATTGAACAGCTCGTCTTTGGGCGCCGCGACGGCATAGCGGGCGAAGAGAAAGGAGTTGCCCGTCTTGAGACTCGTCCTCAGAAAACCCGTGTCTAGTTCCCAGTCGATTTCCGGGTCGAAGACTCCGTTGGATGAAAAGTTTAGAAGTCCTACCTGGATGCCCCGGACCTTTCCCGCCACATTGAGGAGACCGACCTGAACTCCGTCCATGTCACCGGCTATGTTGAAGACAGGACCTATCTGCAGCCCCTGAACGTCGCCGGCGATATTGAAGACCCCACCCAGCTGGGATCCGACCAAGCCTGATGCGACGTTGAAAACTCCCCCTATCTGCAGGGAACTTCGATCGTCGCCTGCTATATTGAAGACGCCCGCAGCCTGGATTCCCTCCATAGTTTCGCCTGCTATGTTGAACACTCCCGCGACCTGGAATCCTCGTATTCGGGAGGCTATGTTGAATACGCCTGCAGCCTGAAGCAGATCTACACTACCGGAAATGTTGCCTATAGGACCCAGGCAGATTGCCGAGTTCCAGCTGAAGGGGAGGGCTATGCCCGGAACCAGGGAAATCTGGATGGGACTGTAGTTTTCGGAAAATGCCGGAATTGAGGAAGACAGCAAAACTAATACCGCGGCTAAAAACAACGAACGTCTCATAGTTCCCTCGGTGCGCGGGTACTCCTATAAGCCTTGCATGGATCCATACCCGCAAGAGCGACTTCGATCGCTCATCCGTTGTCCTTACCGTATAGCGCCGTTTGGGTACAGGATCAATAGGCGCCGGAGCATCACTCCTTTTTATGCCATTCGGACCTTGACGCAGGCCTTTCTCACGGGAACGCCAACTAGGGCCCGCTTTTGCGGCATATGCACATCCTGGGGGAAGACGATGGCTATATCGTCTTTCTGCAGCAATATGTATTGGCACTCTTTTTCGTAGAAGCTGGCGTCGGGCGTGGGGTTGTATGGAATAGTCTCCCTGCAGCGGGAAACGTGAGCGTACCCGAGGTACTCGAAACCTTCGGCGACATAATGGACGTCGGCGTATACCC
>DFYR01000020.1:0-29253 GCA_002383375.1 Spirochaetaceae bacterium UBA4077 | reverse complement strand
TTGAATCGTTCCCCGAATACATAATACATTTCGCAGTTGGATATATGATCGACCACCATGATATTTCCTCCTTGTCATACAGGTTATTATTCCCCCGGCGGTGACACGGTATTCGCCAAGGGTGCTGAATTCTTTTACACCATGGCTTTTAGCCTCTGTCAAGCTCGCGCTTTACCTATCAGATCATACGGCTAGCGTCTGCGATACCCGAAGCTTAGGGCGACGATCTGCTGAAAAGCGATCAATGCCCGTCGGCCGCCATGAATGATCGCGAGGATGTCGCGATCAGATTTTCCACTTTGCCCCAATCATCGCCGTGTAGCCCGCGGCTCCCAGATTTAGGTAGTAAGGGGCGTAAAAGTCCGCATTGATCGCGAATCCCGGGGAGATATAGTATGAAATCCCGGTGGCGAGGGCTGGCCCGGCGCCGAAATAGGATCCCAGGCAGGCGCCCAGTCCGATTCCCCAGAAAAAATCGAAGTTGCGGAAGAACCTTGGCAGGGACGAGAAGCCGTTGAATCCAAGGTGGAGGGTAGCCAGGGCGCTAAGGTCTGCCGCTAAGCCTGGGTACCCGAGGCTCGCCTTGGCCGCGGCGCCGAAGCCTAGTGGAGCGAACCGAGGGATATTCCAGGCCGCGAATACATATTCGACGCCGCCGCCGGCCCCGAATCCGTACCAGCCGTAGAGGATGCCCGCGTTGGCTATAAAGTCGCCCTTGTCCGCGTGGGGAGCCGCGGATCGTTCGGCGTTTTCCCCAAAGGCGAAAAAACAGAGGGCGAAAAGCAAAGCCATCAACGCTGTCGATCTTTTCATATAACCTCCCATTCCTCCTAAAATCCTTTTCGAGCCTGCGACTGCGATTTTCGCATCTGGCGAAGGATGAAGCTAGTGCCCGAAATCATGCGCCCTTGTGGTCAATGACTCAGCCAATCTTGAGCCGGTTTCCCGTGCTTCTTTTGAAAGATCGCGAAATTTGGCTTGCTAGGCCTTTCCGAGGCGGCTAGGATGTGCCTATGGAATTGAGCAGCGCAGCTGTTGTGGCCATGGTGTTTACGGCGTTCAGCATAGGAATCGCCAAGAGCGGACTTCCGGGACTGGTAACAGTGATTACTCCCTTTGTGGCCATGACAATGCCCTCCAGGATAGCCACAGGGATAATGCTCCCTTTGCTGATCGTGGCAGACATCGTCTCGGTGATTTATTGGAGGCGAAAGGCTTTATGGAAGTATCTGGGCTGGCTGATTCCCGGCGCAGTGGCAGGATTGGCCTTAGGCTTCCTGCTCTTGAAATCGATCGACGATGCGACATTCACCCCCATAATGGGGTGGCTGATAATCGCCATAAGCCTGCTGAGCATAAGCCTGGACCGAGTCACTCTGCGCTTCGACCGGAACAGCAAGATTATTCCTTTGGTCATCGGGTTAATCGCAGGGATATTCAACATGCTGGCCAACGGAGCCGCTCCGGTGCTCGCCCTCTATCTGCTGGCGCTTAAAATCGAAAAAGAGGATTTCGTCGGAACAAACGCCTGGTTTTTTCTCGTCATAAATATCGCCAAGCTGCCCTTCAGCATTGCCATAGGGAGCGTCCAAGCGAGGCATTTGGGTTTTGACGCACTTCTCTTGCCCCTGATCGCGCTTGGAGGCTTGGTCGGTGTCAGAATACTCAAAAAGATACCCCAGAGGGTGTTCAATATCTCCATCCAAGCTCTGGCGCTTATTTCCGGGGTGAGGCTGCTGTTCTAGTAGCCTGTCTAACCGATTCGGCTTTTGATGCTCATTGAAAGATCCGATAGCGCGATCGATGTTTTATTGTATAAACGTCACACAATTTTACTATCGCCCATTTACTTCGGAACCGCGGCTTTGTAACATGAACATTCAAATACAAAACCACGTGCTAGTACGACGGAATTCTAAAGGAGCAGATAATGCCAGTACACAATTGGGATAAACTCGAGAAGGTGGCTTTGAATCCTGTTATTACGGGCAAGGTTGTGCAGACCGAAAAGGCGATGGTGGCCCGGATAACCTGCCCGGTTGGACAGGTGAATATGCACACCCATGACTTCGATCAAATCACCAATATGCTCAGGGGGAAAATGCGCTGGGTGATCGATGGGGAAGGTGAATACATCGTGGGACCCAACGACGTCATGCTCATGAAGGCGGGAGTGGCTCATGGGGGTGAGGTGCTGGAGGAGGCGGAGTATTTAGATGTGTTCGTGCCCCCCAGGCAGGATTTTTCCTGGTATAAGCAGAAGCTCTGAGTAGCACGATCGAGAGTGCTGTAGATTTAAGAGGGCTGCACGAGGTATTGGGCAACCCTCTTTTTATAGACGGATTCGATGAGAGGCACTTGCCCGTATAAAGGATCTTAGCTGCCTTGTTTTCGCAGGTAATCCAGGAGCGCTTCCTCGCTATCGAATAGTCTGTCCATGGCTCGCTGGATCATGGGGTTGAGCTTGGAATCGGGGAATAGATATCGTGGATCAGTGCTGAGCCCGAGTATGGTCTTGTCGGCATTGTTGAGATATTTTTGCGCGTAGACCATGCCTAGCTCGACGCAAGCGCCTTCGTCGGGGACACGCCCGTCGAGTATGAGAAGAAAGACGTCGCAGTCCAGGACCTTCATCCTGTCGACGACAAAGATGGACTCCTGCCTTTCCTCTTGGGTGAGCCGGGCGATATGGTTTGTGTCGTGTTCCGGGCCGTCCCTCTGGGGAAGAAAGACGGAATATCCGAGCGCTTCGATTTTTCGGCAGAGGTCGAGATTGAATTTCTTTTCAGCCGTGCTGAACAAGGGGCCAGAGAAATAAAGCCGCATCATTGACCTTCCTTGCGTTTTAGAGCTCATATGGCAATTTATATTCACTTTTTTATATACTGAATTCTGCCTCCATTATGGTAACCATACGTTGAAAAAAGCAAGTAAAATTTATAGCTACGGGCCAATTTCTTAACTCGTCTTAGTTTTGAAAAAGCTTCTACAGGTAAAAACCCCGGGAAATCCCAGCTGGATTGCATCCGGGCTATATCGAATAAACGGAGGTGCTAGTCGTTTTTCTCGGAGATTATTATAGCCATTTCCACGAGCTTTATAAATTCCGCCCTGTAACCCTCGACATCTTTGCCTTTGGATTCTCTTGCTCTTTCCAACACCGCGTCCCAGGAAGCTTCCCCCTTGTAGGGGCTGTCCCTGAGGAGCATGCCGAACTCGGCCACGGCCGAGGCGAAGCGGAAGTCCTCGTCGCTTTCGGACAAGGGCTTGGCAAGGAGGGCTGCGTTGAGTCGGGTTTCCACCAGTTTGCTCTCCTCGGCGCCGTCGCCAGGCTCCTTGTAGCGGAGCCGGAAAACCGCAAGATCGTCGGAGGGGATCAGGCTGGTGTTCTGGAATACCAGCGGATCGGGGCTCACTATGCCGGTGGATGCCGCCTGGGGAGGCACGAGCTCATAGAATGCGGTTACCGTCTGACCCGATCCCATCTCCCCGGCATCCTTGCTGTCATCGTTGAAATCTTCCCTGGCCAGGAGGCGGTTTTCATAGCCGATAAGGCGGTATTCCCGCACCGTGGAGGGATTGAACTCGATCTGGATTTTAACGTCCTTGGCAACGGCGAAAAGGTTTCCCCAGATCTCCTTGCCCAGAACCTTGTTGCCTTCCATCAAGGTGTCGATGTAGGCATAGTTGCCGTTGCCCTTGTCGGCCAGGATTTCCATACGGCTGTCCTTGTAGTTGCCCACGCCAAAGCCCAGGACGGTGAGGTAGATGTTATCCTTTCGCTTTTCTTCGATGAGCCGTTCCAGCTCGCTGGTGGAGCTGATGCCCACGTTGAAGTCTCCGTCGGTGCATAGGATTACCCTATTGTTTCCGCCGGAGATGAAGCTTTCCTTGGCGATGCGGTAGGCGAGCTGGATCCCTGCTCCTCCGGCAGTAGAGCCGCCGGCCTCGAGGGCGTCGAAGGCGGCCAGGATTTTTTCCTTTTTGCTTCCTGGAGTGGATTCCAGCACGAGGCCGGCGCTGCCAGCGTAGGCGACGATAGAAACCCTGTCCTGGGGTCGCAGCTGTTCGGCCATGATGCGCATGCTGCGCTTTAAGAGCGGGAGCTTGTTGTCGTCGTACATCGAACCCGAGCTGTCAATGAGAAATACCAGATTGGATGCGCTCAGATCGGCGGTGGGTATTTCCTTGGCAGAAAGTGCAACACGGAGCAGTAGGTGTTCGCTGTTCCAGGGCGCGGGGCTCAGGGCAAAATGGGCGTTGACAGGATGCACGCTGGCTGCGGCAGGGTAATCATATTCGAAGTAGTTAAGCATCTCCTCGATCCGGACCGCGTCCTTGGGGGGCATTTCATAACTCTCAATAAGGTAGCGGCGGAGGTTGGAGTAGCTGGCTGTGTCTACATCGATGGAAAAGGTGGAAACCGGATTGTCCAGTGCTTTGAGGAAGGGATTGTCAACGATGCGGTCGTATTCTTCGGTGTTGAAGTCCGGCCTGTACTGTCCCGGATAGGGAGCCTGGGGCTCAGGAAAATAACCTCCAGCTTTTGCGGAACTGGCGAAGGCCAGGCCTTGATTGGCCGGCGGGGCTACACTGTACATTACACTTGGGAGCGCAGCTTCCGGTGAAGCGGGTGGTAGCTGAATGTTTGCTTTGTCTTTGGTCGCGCAGCCGGCAAGNNTTTTTGGAATTTCGTTTTGAAGACCGCTGATCGGGCATGATCGAGCCTCCTTACTTTATGCGATTTGGCATTGCATTCAATGATATCGCATAATGGATAAAGCCACTGGGAGGGCGGCCAGTTACGCAGAAAATCCGATGCGGTTGGTTTTTATCTGTACGGAGGGTAAAAAATGCCGCCTGGCAGAACCGGCGGCTGGATATGTGATTTTTAAAGTAAGCGAAAATCAACCGATAGGCAGGATCTTGACGATTTTAAGGAATATGGTGCTGTCGCTGGCTTTTTTATCCTTGTTCTGTTCTACCAGCTTTTTCTGGACCGCAGGATCGCTGACGTATTCGAGGATGATCCTGGCGCCGGAATAGGTCATTTTCTGATCACCCTTAGGTGCAATGTAGCCGATGGCGGTTACTATCGCTAGCTTGCGTTCCTTCATGTTGGCGCCGGTCTGGTTGGGAGCGAGTCCGAAGAATAGGTGCTGCCTATCCTTGGTCACGCCAGGGATAACCACGGCTGTGTTGGGACTGCCGTCGGCATTGACGGTGGCGACGGACACAGAAAGCTGGTAGGTTTCAAGAGCCTTTAAGAGCTCTTCTCCGCTCATTGATGTCTTTGTGTAGTAATTGCTCGTCGATGCTCTGGTATCACTAACGCATCTAAATTTTGCGTAGGAAAAGTCGTGGAACTAGGAGCTAGAATAATACCGGCCTTGGCGCAGAAAAACGACTCTATCCCAATGATAGCCACGCGGCAATGGTTGACAGGGATTTACGCTTTCTGGACTATAGAACATCAGTCGACGGCTACTATGCTTTCGACGGTACTGGAGGCGCAATGCACTACACACTTCCCTTGGGCTACAAATCGCCGCTGGGAGTAAAGGAAACCGAACGGGCGATCAAGGAAATAAAGGATTTTTTCCAGCTGAGCCTCGCCACTGAACTAAACCTCACCCGGGTCACGGCGCCGCTTTTCGTGCTTTCCGGCTTGGGCATCAATGACGATCTCAACGGCATCGAACGCCCGGTTTCATTTCCGATAAAGGCCATGGGCGGGGCCCGGGCTGAAATCGTCCATTCCCTGGCCAAATGGAAGCGCCTTGCGCTGGCCGAATACAAGTTCAAGCGAGGATTCGGCCTTTATACCGACATGAACGCTATCCGGGCAGACGAAGACCTGGATCCCATACACTCCCTTTATGTCGACCAGTGGGACTGGGAACGTGTCATAGGAGCGGCCGACAGAAACCTGGATTTTTTGAAATTTATAGTAAAAAAGATTTACTCCTCGTTCAAGCGCCTGGAGTTCAGAATGCATGACCTGTATCCTGTCCTGCCCTTGGAATTGCCCGAGGAAATCACCTTCGTCCATGCCGAGGACGCCCAAGCCCGGTATCCGTCTCTTAGCCCAAAGGAGCGGGAGAACGCCCTGGCAGAGGAATACGGCGCCTTCTTTCTCATCGGCATCGGATGGGATTTGGCCGACGGCAAGCCCCACGACGGCAGGGCGGCGGATTACGACGACTGGAGCACTCCCACCGGTTCAGGCCGCAGGGGGCTCAACGGCGACATCATCGTCTGGAACGGCATTCTCAAGCAGGCCTTCGAAGTTTCTTCCATGGGCATTCGGGTGGACAAGGCGGCGCTGGAGCTTCAGCTGGCCAAAAAGGGCCAGGAAGCGCGAAAAGAGCTTTATTTTCATAAAAAACTGCTTCAGGGCGAGCTGCCGCTCTGCATCGGCGGAGGTATAGGACAGTCCCGGCTCTGCATGTATGTGCTGCGCAAGGCCCATATCGGTGAAATCCAAGTGGGACTTTGGCCGGAAGAAATGCGATCGGACTGTGAAAAAGCAGGCATAAACCTGCTCTGACCGATTTATCGCCTATAGCCTTACGCCCTCTGCCTTATCGCCCCAGTACAGCCGTGATTCCCAGGGTATACATCATGGCTATTACCAGGAATATGCCGATCGCGGGGGCTACCCTGCGTATGGTGCTGGGCAGGCTCGCCTTGAAATGCTCGGCGCTGACGACCATGCATACATGAAGCGGCGACACCATCATTCCCGCGTAGCCGAAAGCCGCGGCGAGGGCTATGGTAGCTTCCTTGGGGAAGGTCGACTGGGCGTCCATCATGCCGAAGACGATGGGGAAGGCCAGGCCGACATAGCCGTAGCCTACTCCCGTCACCAGGCCGGCGGCAAGGGGAATCAAGGCCGTGGCCACAATGGGCGGGAAGCCGCTTCGCTGCATCTCTGTAGCGGCATCCTGCGCGACGCCCGCGGCGCCCAGCAAAGCGGAAAAAATCCGGATTCCGATGAGGACGAGGATGAGTCGCAGGGTTGAACCGTTCAGGCTGCCTTTGAAAACGGAAAAACCGGATTTTCCAAGGCCCACGTAGACACAGCCCGCCGAGAGCCCTATGAGTATCGTCCCGTAGCGCCCGATAAGGGCCTTCGCCGCCGAGGACAACAGCAAGGAAGGAGATAGGATGCCCCAGAATGCTGTCAAAATTCCGTAGCTGCCGAGGGCGATGGCCAAGGGGGCTATGCCCTTAAGGAAGGATTCCCTTTTTTCCCCCGGTTCGGGGCGTTTTTTTTCTATTTTCCCGCCCCAGTTTTTTTTCGGCAGCAGAAATATCAAGCCAAGGGTAAACAGCACGGGGGCGGAGTAAAAATGAATGCTGAATAATTTGATGGCGGAGATTTTTGCCAGGGAAAGCGTCATGACAAAGGCAGGGAACAAGGGCCAGAGCAGCTCCAGGATATGCCGAAAATAGAAATTCGCCGCGGATAGTCCTTCAGGGCTCATGTGCCCTTCGGTATCCATGGATTCCACCAGGGGAGCGGAAAGGATGGCTCCCCCCGGTACCGGCAGGGTTCCTATGAGCATCGGGGCCAAGGCGATGGCAAGGCGTCGCGACGGAGCGACGGCGATTATGGAACGGGCAAATCTGTCCATGGCTCCGGCCTTTTTCATTCCCGATGAAAACACCATGATCAGGCTCATGAGGCAGACCAGGAGAATCGTATCGGCGCTGAATACATCGCCCAGGATTATCGCGGCGATTTTCGCCAGGCTTAAGCCCCGCCACACTGCTATGGCAAGGCCCCCCAGGATGGCGGCGATGCCGAGATGGATTTTCCGCGAGGTGAGAAATACGACCAATGCAAAGACTATCAGGATCTGGAGTATGGCTGGGATGTGAATTTAAAGACTCCTCTCAATCGACGATGATACGGAAACCAGGGAATTCTTTTTCAAAGGCTTCCCTGGTACGACGCTGAAGACCTTCGCCGGTAACGACATCCACAGCGGCGCAGGCTGGGCACATTCCTCTGGGAAAACCATGAGCCAGGCTGATTTCGATACTGGACAGCGCTTCGCTGTAGCGGATGTTCGACACCAGACCCAGGTCGGCTATGGGCAGCTCGGACTGGGGCTCGATTATTCTGGAAAGGGCGTCGTCGATTCGCTTCTGGATTTTCGGATCCATCTGACGGCCTCCTTATTGTTTAAAGTACTCCGGGCAGACCAAGAGAAAATGCTTGAGGTTCTTCTCTATCTCTCCCTTCTTGGGTTTGAGATAGAGGAAGAAGGTCTTGTTGTCGTCGAAGCAGCAGAAATGGGTGAGGCTTTCAGGCTCGGGCATAGTCTCAAAGCTACGCTTGAGGACGGGGAGAATGCTTTCCTGCCTCCAAAGAAACACGAAAGTCTTCCCGTCCCGGACGACCTCTTCCTTGCTCATGCTCCACTGTCCATCGATCTTGGCGTGATTCAGATGGCCTTTTTCGATGATGTGGCCTTCGCCTATCAATTTTTTATCGGTGAATAGATTCATGAAAAATCGATCCCTGTTGCCTACTAAATAGGTAAAGGGCACGTAGAGCAGAGAATGGCGGGGGATAAAAGTATAGGAGCCCTTGGCGTTGGTCCATGGATCGCGCAACTTGTATTTGAAATGATAGCCGATGGCGCCGCCGATATTTATGTATTCGGTATCCTTCGGTTTAAGAATATTTTCCGCCTCCTGGGACATGCGGTGCCCGAGCCAGCGGTTTTTCTTCGTGCCCAGGAAATACTGGGCCGAACCAGCGATGCCAAGGAGAAGAAGGGGGATCAGATAGGCTGTATTCATTGGTTACCTGTCCTGGTTAAAAAATATGTTGCGAGGGTTGCGGCGTCAACGTCCATGAGTTCTTCCCTAGTGCGAATACCTTCCCGAGTGAAATCGAAATCAAACTGAGGATACCCTGCCAGGGACGGGTGTTGCGTCCAGACCATGTCGGATACTCCTCTTTTATTCACACAGATCGCACCCAAGGGGATCTTCAGGCGGCTAAGCTCTTCCTGGATGCGCAGGGCTTCGTCCACCGAGAGCTGATCGGGATTGACGATCACCGATATGAAGCTCTCCTTTGAAAAGAGCAGTTCGAGAGCTGAAAGGCGGTGGCCAATATTCCTTAGCTGGCCGTAGATCTTGTCGTCATCCTTATCAACGCAGCTGGCTGCAACGGGAGAATCGGGATTGATGCGGGTTACGGCCTGCCGTTTGCTCAGGATTTTTTCCCGCAGATTGCGAAGTTCCTTTACCCAGAGCCCCGAAATAACCGGAAGGGATAAAAAGCGCAGCGAAAGAGCGGTGGGAGGTGTATCGAAGACTACAACATCGTAGAGCGGACCCAGCCTGCAGTGAATATCCTCGATAGCCCAAAGCACTGCGTATTCCTCCGTGCCCGGGGAATACTTGATGATGTTGAAGAATGAATCCAGGTTGAAGGTGGTATTGTAAGAATAATTGGCCTTCATCTGTGCCCGGCTTTCGTTCAGATATTTATCGACCCAATAGGCTAAATCCACCTCAAGGGCGTCGAGCCCGGGCTCGACACCGACCGCTTCGCCTGATAGGCGCAGGCCCAGGATATCGCCCAGGTTATGAGCCGGATCAAGGGAGGCGATGAGTACCTTCTTGCCCGCTCTGGCCAGGGACAGGGCGAAGGCGCTGGAGAGAGTCGTCTTGCCTACGCCTCCCTTGCCTAGAAAAAAGGCTGTATCGTTCATGGTTGTTCCTTATCCTACTTCCATCATGCCAGCGAGTACCCCAATGGGATCCTGCGCGAGGTCGGTGCGGGCCATGAGCACTATAAGTTCTTTTTCCATATAGGGTAGCAGTTCCACCGCTATAGGCGATGGTGGTGAGGGAAGGCCGGCAAAACCACCAAGAATGAGGAGGCTGAAGATATTCTCCAGCTCACGGACTTCAAACTCTAAGAGGTCCGTGGCGTTATTGCGGTTGACTTGAAGGGCAATTTTTATGGCCGATTTTATCAGCTGCTTGAAACTTCGAGACATGCCCTGCTTCCTTTGATGGTAGACTCGCGGAACATCCACAATTCTATTAACGTTGACGCATTATACTACCTGGGTGCTGTATCAAGCAAGCTTCACATACATAGTCATTACGCTGTATTTCAAAAGCGTCCAGGATGACTGATACAATTTGTGCACAGAAAAAAGGGCGGCCCGGGATTTTCAATCCCGGGCCGCCCGCCCGCTGATTTCGGAGAATCCAGCACCCTGAAAATGGGTGGAGGATTCAACTGGAAGCTTAGGCCTTTGCCTCGACCTTGCGCTCTGCCCACTTCTTCCTGAAGCCAAAGAGCATCACGAAGCTGAGGTAGAGCATGAAAAGGTTGATCAGGCCGACCACGACTCCGGTGATCACATTCATGGTCTTGGCCATGTCGATGAAGAACACGGGGATGATGACGATTTCGTACCAAACCAGGGCTACAACGACGGTTATCCACAGCAACAGTGCCGGCAGTACGGTGGCAACCACGAACTTGACCTTGAGCTTCTGGTTTACCCACACGGCGACGGTGAGCATGACTACCGAGGCCATAAGCTGGTTAGCGCCGGAGAAAGCGGGCCATATCACGGTGTAGCCGCCGGAACGGGCTAGGAAAAGACCCACGAAGGCGATGATGACCGAGGCTACCCACTTATTATGGAAGACATTGTAGACTCCGGGGCTCTTTTCCTTCATGGGCTCGGCCATTTCCTGCATTATGTAGCGGCCGAGTCGGTTGGTAGTGTCCAGGGTGGTGAGCGCGAAGGTGGATACCCAGACCGCCGAGAAAAGCTGCATGAAGCTCATGCTGAGGAAGGGAATCTGCATCGAAACCATCTTGGCGAAAGAATTGACGAAGCGTCCCAGGGCAGGGGTGCTCATGAGCTTGTCGCCTAGAGCAAGGCCGCCGAATCCGGCGATGGAGATGACGACCAGGGTGGCCAGGAAGCCTTCCACAAGCATGGCGCCGTAACCGACGAAGAGTCCGTCTGTTTCGGTCTTAATCTGCTTGGAAGAGGTGCCGGCGGAGACCAGGGAGTGGAATCCGGAAAGGGCGCCGCAGGCGATTATAAGAGGTACCGTAGGCCAGAAGGGCGAGGGTTGCAGATTGCCCGCCGGGCCAATCAGTTTTGCGCTGAACTGCGTGAAGGCGGGAATGGCGTCCAGGGATTTGAAGCTGGTTACGGCGGCGATGGTTCCCACGATGAGACCGAAGTACAGGAAGAAGGAGGAAAGGTAGTCTCGAGGCTGCAGTAGAAGATTTACCGGCAAGGTCGATGCCATCACGATGTAGACGAAGATGATGAGGAAGTAGATATCCTTACCCCACTTGACCGGAAGCATGTCGCCCAGCCAGAAGGCGACGATGATGAGGGCTATGCCGATAATCGTGCCCTTGCCCAAGCCGAGCTTGGACTTGTACATGAAATAGCCGGAGATTACCGCGGCGACGCAGAAGAAGACGAAGGAGAAGAAGACGCGTCCGTCGGCGGCGAACTGCCCGGCGACAATGTCGCCGAAAGCGGCCACTACCAGGATGCAGAGGAAGAGGATGAACCAGCTGAAGGTCTTGCCAGCCTTCTTGCCGATCACGTCCTGGGCGACGAACTGCATAGATCGTCCGTCGTAGCGGATGGATGCCACCAGCGACAGATAGTCGTGTATGGCGCCAAGGAAGATGTTGCCGAACCAGATCCAGAGAAGCCCGGGCAGCCAGCCCCATGCGACAGCCATGGCGGGGCCGGTGATGGGACCGGCGCCGGCGATGGAGGCAAAGTGGTGGCCGAACAGGACGTACTTGGAGGTTGGAACATAATCGACGCCGTCTGATAGCCTCTTGGACGGGGCTTCCGGCGCCTTGCTACTCTGTAGGACGTTATCGCGGATTCTCCTACCGTAGGTGAAGTAGAAGATCACATAAATCGCGATAGCGACCAATGCAATTAGGGTACTCATGCAGTCCTCCTGCAAATATGGATGTCTTAGAATACTCCTCCGGGAATCTGCTGTCAAATGAATAATGCTTATCAAATGCCTGGAATATGTGCTTGCGAACCTCCAAAGGTCTTTCGGCTCCTTGTGCAAGGGGAAATCAGGACCGATAATGACAAAAGAATACATTTTTATGGATGGTTATATGGGTGAAGCGATTGCGCTGGGTAAGGGGTATTACTGGGTAGGCTCTTCTCGACTAACGGGAGACCTTGGCTGCAATCCCTACCTTCTAGTCGACAACGGACAGGGGGTAGTTTTTGATCCCGGTTCGGTCCTGGATGTTCAGGATGTGCTGGAATCGATCGCATCAGTGCTGCCCCTGGAAAAGATCCGTTATGTAGTGCTCCATCACCAGGATCCCGACCTGGCGGCGGCGGTGCCTGCGATGGAAGCCGCGGGCATGGAGTTCGAGATCGTAACCCACTGGCGCAGCTGGTCCTTAATTCGTTTTTACGGGCTGCGCTCCTCACCGTACCTTGTGGATGAGCATGGGTATTCTCTCAGACTTGAGAGCGGCAGAACGCTCCAATTCATACCGACTCCCTATCTGCATTTTCCCGGCGCCATCGCCAGTTATGACAAAGACGCGAAATATCTGCTCTCCAGCGACCTTTTCGGCTCCTTTTCTGAAAACTGGTCCTTGTATGCTGGTGAGAGTTATATAGAAGAGATGAAGCGCTTCCATGAGCACTACATGCCTTCTAATGCCATTTTGCGGCCGACCATGGAGCTTTTTTCCTGCCTCGAGCTGGATGCGATCCTTCCTCAGCACGGTTCGATAATTAATAAGAATATCCCTGACTACATTGAAGCGCTGAAGAACCTGGAATGCGGGATGGCCCTTAATTTCGGCCTAAAAGGAGACAGCACCAATCTTGACTACCAGGCCTTGGGTAAGGAAGTTCAACGACTCAGAGAGCTTAATGAACAGCTTTTAAAAACCGCAGACCAGGTGAGTGAAGCCCAGATCAGAGATGCCACCACAGGGCTTTACGATGAATCGTTTTATCGGGAGTTCATAGACGAGCAGGCTTCTCTAAGGCTCTATTCAGAAGGGATCGAAGACGATGTCCTGGCGGTATTCGGCATCGACGAGGGTATGGCGAAGATAGAGTATCAGTACGGCCCTAAAGAAGTGGAAGCGATCCTCAAGGGTGTGGCCAGAATGCTTCTGGACAGTAGGCCCCCCCACCAGCCTGCTTTTAGGCTGCACGGCACTACCTTTGCCCTTTGGATGCCCCAGATTGCTTTTCATAAAGCAGTCGAACTCTGCGAACAGATACGGAACAAGATTGAATCGGCAAAAAGCTTTATAGAGAAGATCACCATATCGGCGGGCATTGTTGCCATAGCTGAAATTCGCTCGATGATAAGCGATCCGTCTGAAGCCGGATCGATACTCACCGATACCGGGATACGGCGCCTCCGCCTGGCCAGGAAGCGGGGCGGCAACCTGGTATGCACAAGCTCCGAAGTAAGCGGATTACGGGAAGCAAGGGCGAAAATTCTCGTGGTGGACGACAACATGATCCATGCCCGGGTTCTAAAGACTTTTTTGGAGAACAGTGAATATTCGGTATTTATCGCCAAGGACGGCGCAGAGGCTTTGACGCTCATTGCGCGGGAAGGATTCGATCTTATCATCGCCGAGCTCATGGTGCCCAAGGTCGACGGATTTGTTCTCAGGGATACTTTGGCGGCAAAATCCGGCACCAAGGATATTCCCTTTGTTCTTTTATCCCACAGGAAAAACGAAGACTCTATCAAGCGGGCATACGGGCAAGGAGTCAAGTACTATCTTCAAAAACCCTATCTGATGGCCGAGCTGCTGGGCATAGTAGCCAACCTGACCAAGGGCGGAACGGTCTGATGAACCTGGACGTGGAGTACATTCTTTTTGGCGCCGTATTCCTGCTATGGTTGGACATCATTATCGTGCTCAGGGTGTTGGCTAATAAAACCCAGATTGCGATGGATGAGGATAAGAGAAAAACAAGTTTTGCAACCATTGCGGATTTTTTTAAAAACGAAACATCCTCAGGATCGGGAAAACGAAAAAAGACGAATAAACTGTTCGATCTTTATCTTATGCTAGCCCAGTCCATCGCTCTTCCGGAAGAAGAAAGAAATGCCCTGCACCCTATCGGTGGTATCGATCGCGTGAGAAAGGTTCTTCTGGGCATGATAAAAAGCAGGTTTTCCGCACGGCGAAAACAGGCAGCCCTGGGTTTGGCGATTCTTAAGGACGACGAGGCAAGGCAGAGTCTTGAAAAAGCCCTGTGCGTGGAAAAGGATTATCCGACAAAGCTTGTTTTTGCCAATGCCTTGGCCGATATCAAAGACCCGCGATCGATTCCTTTTTTGGCCGAAAGTATTTTAGGAGCACATCGCTGGTACAGAGACAAGGTTGATATGCTCATCGCTTCTTTTGGAAGAGATGCGCTCGACTCGCTTCGTCCCTATTTGGAGAGGACGGAGCCTGAGTTTTTGGAACTTTTCGTTGACCTGAGCAGCAGAATTCTCTGCGGAGAGCTCAGGGAATACCTGATTACGCTTTTGCTGCAGGGCAGAGATACCCTGCGGAGTCTGAAGGAGGACTTAGGTATTTCTGAAGAAGAGCTAAAGAGTCTGGAAAGACCTTTACACCGCGAAGAAGCCGCCTATCTCAATTTTAAACGAATTCTGCTCAAGGCCGCGGAAAACCTGGAGTCGGTTCATGTTGAAATACTAGGCAGCCCCGAATTTCTTGAGTATCCCGATGCCGAGATACGGGCTGTCGCGATTCGCTCTCTGGGAATTAGTGCCAAACAAGAGAATATTGAAAGCCTGCTGCGATTCCTTCCCGATCCTGCAGTCGGCGCCGCGGCTCAAGCAGGACTTTCAAGGATACTTGAATCGCATTCCTTCTTGATGCCCGAAATAGTCAAGGTTTTTAGTGCTAGTGAAGATAAGGTGGTTTTGCGCCGTCTTGCTGAAGTGTTGGCAGGTAAAATCGAGTATTTTATCCTGCGGCTCTCGAGTACGAATGCATCGGCCGCCGAACGCTTGATCAGAGAGCTGCTGGCCATGGGCAAGGTTTCGGAGATCCTGGAGTTCTTGAAGCTGAATAAGGATGAGGAGCTCGAAAACAAGCTTTTAACGATCCTGCGGGAGGAAGCGGCTAAAAATCCCTATGTGGAGACCGAGTGCAGACTCAATCTCTCCGACAGGCTCCTGGAAAAGTGCGGCTATGCGAGGCTGGAGACGCCCAGCCTGCCGCGGGAAGAGAAAAAAGACCTCACAATGATCCGGAGCCTCTATGGCATCCTCGCCGCTTCCTTGCTGTTTTTCCCTCTCCTTTACGTTGTGCGGTACTGGGATAAAATTCGGTATGTGCCGTTCCTTGAACAAATCCAAACTTTTGTCGTAGATTTCAATTTTGATTTTGCCTGGTATTCAATCGTCGTAAACATGAGCTACATTGTCCTGCTCATTCTTTCGGCCTTCCAGGTGCGATCTGAGACAAGATTGTGGAAGCTCAAAACCATGTCCATGCTTTTTAAACCGAAAATGCTTCCCTCGGTATCGATAATCGCTCCAGCGTACAACGAGGAGAAGACGATCATACAGAGCGCCAATTCTCTGCTGAATCTGAAATACGACGACTATGAACTCGTGATCGTTAACGATGGGTCAAAGGATGGAACGCTGAAAACCCTGGTGGAGCATTTCAATCTTCGCCGGGTGGATTCCAGGTATGTCCAACACTTGAAAACAAGCCCGGTTCGGGGAATTTTCAAAAACCCTCTGATGCCGCGCCTTATCGTTATCGACAAGATGAACGGCGGCAAGGCTGATTCGCTCAACGCTGGCATAAACATCGCCCAAAAAGAATACTTCTGCGGCATAGACGCCGATTCCCTGCTAGAGCCCGACGCATTGCTCAAGGTGGCAGCCCTCACGCTGGACTACGGGGTTGAAACGCCTGCGATGGGCGGGAACATTTTCCCAATAAACGGCTGCGAGGTGGATAAGGGCTATCTGGACCGCTTGGCGCTACCCTCAAACAAACTGGCGGCCTTGCAGACAATCGAATACTTGCGGGCCTTCATGTGCGGCAGGCTGGGATGGGCGAAAATCAATTCCCTGCTTATAATTTCAGGGGCCTTCGGGCTTTTCCGACGCGAACGGGTAATCGCCGTGGGCGGCTACATGAGCGCACAAGAACGCTTTGGCAAGGGGACCGTGGGCGAGGACATGGAACTGGTGGTGAGAATAGCCAGACTGATGAGGGAGAAAAAGCAGAAGTACCGTATAGGCTATGCATTCAACGCGAATTGCTGGACAGAGGTTCCCGAATCCGCGAAGGTGCTCAAACGCCAAAGAGACCGATGGCATAGAGGCCTTATCGATATACTGTTTTTTCATCGAAAACTTTTATTCAATCCGGCGTATGGAACGATGGGCCTGGTGGGAATGCCTTATTTTTTAATCTTCGAGATGATAGGCCCGCTTTTTGAGATGCAGGGCTACCTTATGGTATTCATCGCTGCGATCTTTGGACTGATCAGCGCTAAACTTGCCCTGATGCTCTTTGTCTCTACCATTCTTTTGGGGATTCTAATTTCCATGAGCTCGATCCTGATCGCCGAAAGGCAGGCAAGCTATTTTTCCTATAAGGATACGCTGAAGTTGCTGGCGCTTGCGTTTTTAGAAAACTTTGGTCCCAGACAGCTGTTCTCCATGTGGCGGGTCTTGGGATTTTTCAGTGCCATGAAGAAACCTAAGGGCTGGGGCACAATGGAACGCAAGGGCTTCGCGCAGGGGAAGAGCGCATGAAGATAAAAACTGTAAAGCGCGGTTCGGCGCTGGTGCTTTTATATGTCCTGATGATTGTAATTACTGTGGCCTTTGCGCTGATTTTTTTTCTGCCTTCCCTCGCATGGAGGCTTAGCCCCTATCGCCAATTGGAGGTCTGGGCGGTGGATAAAACCGTGCCTTATCCCAATTACCGCGAACATGCTGGCTTATTCTGGATTCTCAAGCACGAAAAGATAGCGAAATTAGGCTCTAAACAGCTCTACAAGGAAGACTCGGACTATTATGGCTTTTATCCTTACGGAGAAGAGGAGTGGAAGGGTATTCCTCTTCCCAGCACCGGAATAAAGCCGGATCTCATCTACATTGCCGACACCTATGGCGTTTACAAAGACGATTATATGCAAAAGCGCCTGTCGAGCGACTGGTCGCCAAAACTGTACGGAGGGCTATCGACAGAGGATATTACGACAATAAGAGAAAACCTGGGCGGGGGGAATACGTTCATAGCCGAATTCAATAGCGGAGCGTCACCGACAAACATTTCCGATCGTGATACCCTAGGAAGACTCTTGGGGCTGGATTGGTCGGGGTGGATCGGGCGTTATTTTGTCGATCTTTCAAAAGGCAGCGAAGTACCAGACTGGGTTGTGGAGAACTATGAGGACAAGAAGAAGGAAGCCTGGGATTTCTACGGCAGGGGATATGTTCTCTTTTCTGACAAGGACGAGATCGAAGTGCTAAGCTATGGAAGAGACATTGGCGCTGGCGGCATGAGGTTTTCGTTCAAGGATTCATGGAAAAAGATCTTCGGGCTGGAACGTTCGGTCTCGTATCGATACTGGTTCGAGTGGACAAGCCCAAAACCCGGAACCGAAGTCGTGGCCGAATACGAGTTCGACCTGAACGAGCGGGGAAGGGCTAAGCTGGAAGCGGCTGGCCTGCCCTCGAGATTTCCCGCAGCCTATATAAATGAGAATACTCAGTATACCGGATGGTATTTCGCCGGGGATTTTGCCGAAATGGAAAAACCGGCGGCCCCGTATGGTAGAAAAGGCATCAGCTGGCTGAAAAGAATTCTCGCCGACGATTCGGTGGATAATAACGACTACTTTTTTTGGAAAGCCTATGTGCCCTTGATGCAGCGAATCTTAAAGGATTCCCTCAAGGCCAGGAGCGCCAGAGCCCAGGCTGGGCAGACCGATCTCGAGCCTCAGATCGCGGTAAGGGCGCAAGGCAAAGGTTTTCAGATCAAGGATAAAAACGGCCAGTGGAAGGACTTCTTTGTCCGGGGCGTCAACATGGGCTTGGCTGAGCCAGGTAAATACTTCACCGAATTTCCCAAGGATCTAACTACCTATCTGCGCTGGTTCGATGCCATCGCCGATATGAATGCCAATACTGTTCGAGTCTACACCCTGCCGCCGCCCGAGCTCTATCAGGCGTTGTATCTCCACAATACAAAAAATCCCGAAAAGGTTTTGTACCTTCTGCAGGAGCTCTGGCCGGAGGAACATCCAGAGCAGGGCGATTATCTAGCCAGGGAATATAGGGAGAGTTTTCTCAAAGAAATCGATTACGGCATAGATGCGATTTATGGTCGGGCAAATATTCCAGAGCGCAAAGGCAGGGCTTGGGGCATCTATACCGTGGATGTTTCGCCCTGGCTTTTAGGCTGGCTCGTAGGTCGAGAGCTCGAGAGCGAAGAGGTGATCGCCACCGATGCTCGCAACAAGGGAGCGAGCTACCTTGGGCGATTCGTGTCGGCTGGGCAAAAAGCCAGTCCCACCGAGGCTTGGCTGGCTGAATCCTTGGACGAAGTAGCTACTATTGAGGTTGAGCGCTACGGAAAGCAGCATCCTGTGGCGATTGTAAGTTGGCCGACATTAGATCCGAAAGATCATGATTCTGAGTGGGATCCCGTGACGGGAAAAAAGAACAAGGGCAACGACAGGGCCAGCGTGGCTATCGAGCATTTTGAAATAACAGAAGCGATGGAAGCCGGCCTTTTCGGCGCATATCATATCTATCCCAATTATCCCGACTTTATTAATAACGAACTAGAATACGGATCGTACAAGGACGAAAAGGGGCTGCTGCGCTATGGTGGCTATCTTAAGGAGTTTATGGATAGCCATCGACGATATCCGGCACTGGTTGCCGAGTTCGGAATGGCCAACGGCGCCGGGATCGCCCACTTCGCTCCCGACGGGCTTCACCATGGAGGCATAGACGAAGCGGCAGCAGGCGATGAGATCCTGAGGATGTTCGCCGCGATAGAGCGTGAAGGCTATGCCGGCGGCGTGGTGTTCGAGTGGATGGACGAGTGGGTAAAGAAAACCTGGACCACCGAGATGCTTATGATTCCCTACGACAGGCATGTGCTATGGCACAATGTGGTCGACCCGGAACAAAACTACGGGCTTATGGCTAACGAAGTGGTGAAGGCTAAAACGTCCGGAGCCGTTGTGGCAGGCAGTGGGGCTATTAAAAGCATCGAGCTCAAGGCCGATGCTTCCTACCTCAACATGGACATCGAGATGACCGAGCCTGTGGACTTTTCCAGCCAGGAACTCCTGGTCGGCCTGGATACGCTCAATAGGGAATCGGGACAGATGCGCTGGCCGGTGGGAAACCTGGAAACGGGCTCAGGCATGGAATTTTTAGTAAGGATTTCAAGCCAGGACAAGGCCGATCTTTTGGTAATTCCGTCGTACAACGCGGCTTTTTCGCGTTATGCGACACAGGTATACGACGATGGGCGATTCGAGCGGATGAGTATGCTGGTGAACGGAGCGGTTACGACAAAAGAGGGCAGGAAAATCCCTGAAAAACGCTTTGACGCTTCGTCCCTACCCAAGGGGGATTTCGACGAAGCGGGTGAACTCTGGAATATCGATGGCAATTTCATCAGACTTCGGTTGCCCTGGACCCTCATCAACGTGAGCGACCCATCCTCAGGGATGGTGCTCCAGGACGAGCGGACAGGCTACCTGGGCACCGACAGGGATACCCTGCGCATCACCAAGACCGACGGCTTCCTTATTGAAGCCCTGCTCTGGGATCCTAAAGCTTCGGCCCTGCGGGGAAGGTTGACGATGTTTAGAGAAAAGCCTTTTACATGGGCAGGCTGGGAAGAAGCCCCTCCCTATAAGGAACGGTTCAAGAAAAGTTATTATATGCTAAAGGAAGCCTGGGCTGTTGCCGCTGAGGAGGAAAAAATCCTCAGATAACCGCCTTGACGCCGGGAATGGCCGCCACCTTGGCGTAGAGATTTTTCATGATCTGGGCTGAGTCCACCCTTATTCGGGCGCCCATACGTCCATAGCGTCCTTCGGGCTTGGCTATGCCCTGGATAAGGCTATAAGGAACGCTCAAACTCTGAAAAACGCTGCTGAGAGCGCCTTCCAGATCGACGGGGACCTCCGCCTTGAGGTAGATTATCCTGAGGTCGAAGTGAACCGGATAGCTTATTGTGGCTCCCCCGAAGGGTCCGGAGCAGGTTGGGGCCTTTTCGTCCATAGAATGAGAAGTATGAAAAAAAAACGACGTTTTGTATAGGCGTCTACAATAAGGAGTACAGTGATGACCGATCCTAGAATTACGAAACTGGCGGAGATTCTGGTTAACTATTCTCTCAATCTGAAGAAGGGCGAAAAGGTTCTCATACAGAATTACAACGCCGAGCCTGAATTTATTAAAGCCCTGGTGCGGACGATTCATAAGGGCGGGGGCCTCGCCTTCGTCGACCTGAGGGATAGGGCGATAGAGCGCGAATTGTACCGGGATGGTGCGGAGGAGCAGTTTGAGCTGCAGGCGCGCTTTGAATTGGAACGGATGAAGGCTATGGACGCCTACATAGGCTTCACCAGCCTCAGAAATTCCTTTGCCTGGAAGGATATTCCTCCGGAAAAAATGGACCTCTACAACAGGTATATCTGGAAAAAGGTCCATATCGAAGAACGGGTGCCCAATACGAAGTGGGTGGTGCTGCGCTATCCCTCGGCGGCCATGGCCCAGAACGCTGGAATGAGCGAGGAGGCTTTCGAAAACTTTTATTTTGATGTCTGCACCATGGATTACGCTAAAATGTCCAAGGCCATGGATCCCCTAGTGGAGTTGATGCAGCGCACCGACAGGGTAAAGATTATCGGGCCCGGTACGGATTTGCGCTTTTCCATCAAGGGCATGCCCGCCATCAAGTGCGACGGAAGCATGAACATCCCCGACGGGGAAGTCTATTCGGCACCACTGCGCGAGTCGGTGGAAGGAGTCGTGCAGTACAACGCCCCCAGCGAAAAGGATGGCTTCAAGTTCGAGAATGTGCGCCTGGAATTCAAGAAAGGCAAGATTATTAGCGCCTCAGCCAATGACAGCGCCCGGATCAACGGCATGCTGGACATCGACGAGGGAGCCCGCTATCTGGGCGAGTTCGCTATAGGCGTAAATCCCTTTATCACCCAGCCTCTATTAGACACGCTTTTCGACGAAAAGATAGCAGGCTCAATCCATGTAACTCCCGGCAATTCCTATGACGACTGCTTCAACGGCAACCGATCCAGCCTTCACTGGGACCTGGTGCTTATGCAGGATGATGCTTCCGGCGGAGGGGAGATCTGGTTCGATGACAGGCTGGTGCGGAAAAACGGGCGCTTCGTGCTGCCCGTGCTGGAAGGACTCAATCCCGAGAATCTGCGCTGAGGCCTATTTGGGCTGCCTACGACGCGCCGGGCGGAATGCTAGATCGTCTTTCTGCCCAGGATTAGCCCTTCGGAGCTGACAACCACCAGACGTATAGGCAGCGGGCGCCCCGCCTGCTGCCGGGCCTCCTCGATAAGCCTGGTGAGCCCTCCGCAGCAGGGCACTTCCATGATCGCTACTTCAACGCTTTCGGCTTGGCAGATGAGGGCGGCAAGCTTGGAAACATAGATATCCCTGCCCGAATCGAGCTTGGGGCAGGCGATGACCAGGCTTTTGCCCTCCGCCAGGGTCGCGTGGAAATTCGCCATCACGAAGGCGGTGCAGTCCGCGGCTACCAGCAAGTCAGCACCTGCGAACTGGATCGCCCGGGGATTAATAAGATGAAGCTGGACAGGCCAATTGCGTGGCTTAGGGTTTTGGGGCGTAGGAGATAAGCCGACAGTCGCCGGGCTGGTGCTTGGGCTCAAGCCTGAACCCGCTACGGAGTGGGCTGGAGCCGAACCGGATCGCGCCGCCATGTCCGCGAGGCTTCTGGAGAAGACGGAACAGGGATTTACGAACTTAGGCTGGGCTTGTTTGCGGAATTTTTCATAGCCCTGGGGCAGGGCGATTCCTAGGCTATCCAGCCTGGCGATCGCCTGCTCGAGGTAGAGGTCCTGGCCGAAATGATCGAGATGTGCGAAATGGGCTTCCAGAACCGCAGGTCCTTGGGGAAGGATTTTATCCAGGACAGCAGCCTCATCGTAGGATTCGGCGTCCCGCTGGGTAACGCGGATAGCGCCATGCGGGCAGTGGCCGATGCAGGCGCCCAGGCCGTCGCAGAGGCTTTCACCTACCAATCTGGCTTTGTCGCCGATCACCTTGAGGGCGCCTTCGGGACAACCTATTTCGCAGGCACCGCAACCGTCACAGAGATCCTGATCAACTTCGATAATAGTTCTGGTGGCCATTACGGCAACCTCCGGTTTTTAAGACTATTCGTCCGATAGGTAAATGCCATGCGGCTCGCCGCGATGCCGTTGATTCGGGATTCTGCACCACAAGGGTGGGTTATGGGAAGTCCTTAAGCGTTAGCTATAAAAAAGCCGGCGGGCACAATGCCCGCCGGCTTAATGAAGATTGTCGGATTTTTGTCGCTCAATCACCGGCAATCTACGTACTCATGGTTTATTCCGAGCGTTTGTGCATCCGGAAATCCTTTATTTAGGCCACTTTCACCGGAACGATGCGTGGAGCCGCCTCTGCCTTCTTGGGCAGAGTGACGGTGAGCAGGCCGTCGCGGAAGCTGGCCTCGATCTTCTCAACATCGATATTATCGGGCAGATCGAAGGAGCGGGAGAACTGGAATTCCCTGCGCTCCCTGCGCAGCCAGCGGTTTTTGGCGCTCTTCTCTTCCTTGCTCTCTTTCTTGGCAGTGGAGAGATAAAGGATGCCGTCTTTGAGTTCGAGCTTCACATCCTTCTCGGAAAGACCGGGCAGCTCAGCCTCGATGAGGAAGCGGCCATTTTCCTCACTGATGTCCACCGCGGGGGTCCTGAAGCTGGGAGCCAGAAAATCGTCGTTGGAGAAGAAGCGATCGATCAGGTCGAAGGGGTTGTTTCCGTAAAGGGTCAGATTGTTCATAAAACACCTCCAAAAAGGTTTAGGTTATTGTTTCGCCGGAAGGGCTTGAGCCTCACGGGCTGCCGATCCGTGCGGGAACCCTTTCGGGCGTCCACTTATATATATGCAATAGGCGTGCCAAATTTTGACAGAATAACAGGATTTGCTGGATTTACATTATATATGACTATATAATAAAGAAATAATATTTTTAATAAATAAATCGTTACATGGCGAGCGGCGTTTTTTGGAAAAACGAGAGTCTATAACAGGGTGAAATAGCACTAAAGACAATGAAAAATCTGCCTTGAGAAACAGATACATTAAAATTCTTTACAGAGGCGAGTGAAATTTACCCAATTGTATTAAAAAGGATCGTTTAAGTGTATTAATATGAAACAACTAAAGATCATTCAATCCTGGCTTGACGGATTTCTTCGATACAGCCCAAGAATTCTCCCAGGAGGGCGTGATTCAATGCATCGGTCGCTGCTTTACCCGGCTTGGCCTGAAGGCCGAGGGACTTCAGTGTCTGGGCGACAGGCAATGGCTTACCGACGATTACTATTCCCTCCTTGGGGCGAAGATTCTTCCTATGGGAAATATTTCCGCCTTTGAGCCGAGAGATCCAATCATAATAGTTCTGGGCCGTCTCGATATAGAGTTCCAGGGGATCATGGGGTTTGAGTCGATCCAAATCGAGATAATAGGTAAGATCCACTAATTCCATGTGACGGGAAGCGTACCAGGCTTCGCCCGCCAGCCTATCGGCCATGGAGTGGTGCAGGGTAGAGCCATGTCGCTTGTCGGCTTTTTCGGCCAGGTCTGCCCTGAAGATCCTGTCCCAGCCTGTCTGCCGGATCCTATAGACTCGATGAATCTCGTCACCTTCGGGCTTGAGGTGAAAACAGCGCTCTGCTGTGGAGAGGGCCGCCTGCCGCAGGTTTGCCAGCCGCTGGGCGCTGGTGAGTTGGCCGGATTCAGGCAGCTCGGCGCCATAGAAACGCCGGTACTGGTCTTCGGCCGCTGCAAGCACGGCCTCGCCCAGTCGTTTTAATCGCTCGAACCGGTTCATACCTGCGACTTGGACGCGGCCGCAATCCACCTCCATAGACCCTATAAAAACATCCAGGGATTTTTCGGTCGCCGCTGGCCAGCGATAGTGAATGGATATGGGCAGTAGTACCACCTCATCGCTCCGTCCTTCCCGGTTTAAATCCTCGGAGCACCAGAGACAAATTCGGGCAGCTCCCGACTCCAGCCTGGGCGCTTCCTCGCTTGAATAGGAAACCTGTCCCTCCGGCGCAAGGGCGATGGGATACTCACCATTCTTCATAAGGACGCGGATCCGCTTGATGCTCAAGCTGTCGAACTTGGCGTGATAGACAGGCAGGGCCCCCACCCGGGGCAAAAGCCAGCGCTCGAAGGCTCCAGCCCAAAGGGGAACTTCGTAGCCGTGCACAAAGTGGGCGTGGGGCTTCTTGGGCAGCTTGATCCTCCGCGCCCGCACCTCCTTAGCCAGGAGCTTGCCGATCACATAGGCCATGAGTTGGGCTTCATCGCCGTAGGGATGGCGGAAGGCGATGAGAAGCCTTGTCTTGCCTGTAAAGAAATCGGCATAGGCCTGTACCAGGCGCTCAGCATGGACGAGCCTCACCCTGGAAAACCCCAGAGCAGCTTTCATGTAAAGCGGCGCGATAAACCGGAACAATGCGAGCACCCAAGGGCGGATTTTATTCCGAGCTAGTTGAACCAGGGCTTTAGCCTCAACGATGGGTTGTACGTACATTATTTCTTTTCCTGATTTGATGAATTCATAGTCATATCATCCAAAAATTCTGACCCTGGATCGACGCTGGTAACGAGCAAATAATCCCTTGCTCGCGTGCATGCGACATAGAGCAGGTGGCGCTCCGTGTCATACACTTCCTGCAGATCTGATTCATCGCTAACGTGTTCGATCCGTTCTTGCGAGGGGATCACTTCATCATCGCAGGCCATCACGGCTACCGCGCGGAACTCGAGGCCTTTGGCCAGGTTCATGGTACCGATGGAAGCGAAACCGCTGACAAGATCGACATGATCATCAAGGATCTTGCAGGGAATGCCGATTTTATCGACCGCTGACTGCGCTCTCTCGATTTGGGCTGATGATCGGACAAAGATTCCTATTTCATGGGGACGCAAGCCTTCAGCTTGCCGCTCGGCGAGCCAGGTGGCGACGGTATCGATTTCTTCGCTTTCGTCCTTGAGCGAAATGATTGTCGGAGCAGGTCCGTTGAAAACCGAGACAGTATCGTGCCGGTCTTCGCGGTTTCCATCGACATCGGTGAGGGAGGGATCGAGGAGCCTGTCGGCCTGCGAGCGTATCTGGTGCGATGTACGGTAATTGATTCGCAAAGTCTTGGAGCGGCCTCGTATGTCGACGCCGAGGGATTTCCAGGAAAAAGGCTGCTGAAAGATGCGTTGTCCCTGGTCGCCGGCGAAGAAAAGCGCGTTTGGCCTTCCGCCACCCAGTGCCGCGAGGAATTTCAAATGTGCGACGCCTATATCCTGGGCTTCGTCGACAACGATGTAATCAAAGGGAGTCTTCTTTGAGATGTTAAGCGCCTCAGCGAGCCGCGTGAACAAAGCGGCGCGAGTGACCAGTCTACGAGCTTTCAACTCAGCTTGAACCCTTTCGAAGATCGACCAAGCCGCCGATCGCTGGGCTTCCGATATCCGGGTTTTTCTTCCCAGACGAGCTACTTGCCGGTACGATTCCCAATCATAGAGCTGCCATGCGTCGACGATCTGCTCCCACTCATCTAGGAGAAAATGCTGGCTGAATTTCTGCCCTTCGCTTGTTAATGAAGCTTCCCCTAATAACGCTTTCACCGTTTCCCTATCGGCGATCGAATACTTTCCGCAATTCGAACCATAGAGGCGGCAGCCAATCGCGTCGAGCGAGTACACGTCGATCCTCTCGCTTAAAATCGGTGCTTCGCCGATCAATCGCCGCAGTTTGGTTTTCAATGCGTTGGCGAGAGGATCTGAAAAAGTCGTCAGCAGCACGCGCGTTTCTGGGTTGTTTCGAGCCAGCCAGACCGCCCGATGTAGCGCGACGATGGTCTTCCCGGTACCGGCCGAGCCGGAAACCTTCGCAGGGCCGGAAAAATCGCGTTCGACGATCTGGCGCTGCTCAGGATGAAGAAAGACAGTCCACTTTTCCCATGGATATTCCAAGGCGCGCTGCAGCTCTTCCATATTGGACATTACGCGGAAGCGGCGCTGAGCATCGGGGTGGTCAAAGGGATTATCCATCGAGGTCGGCACTTCAACGATGCGCGGCTTGCCGCCGGTCGCCAGTTCGAGCAATGCTTCCGCGGCTTCTGCGGGGAGGTGGTCGGTCAATGACAGCAGAGTATCCTCGGTAGCTGCCTTCACATCGGGAAGCCACTCCATTGGGACGCCATAACTTAAGAGGACTGAATCCGGTATCTGCCTGAAAAGGGGAGCACTTGCTACTAATGGTGCCTGCAATTCAGAGGTGGCTACCTCCACATGACGTGGAACAAGTATTTCTTTCACCGTCTCGCGGATCTCGACCAACTGAGCCGCACCTGTCGCAGGGTGCTTCTCCAGCTTGCGACGTTCCGCCCATTCGTAGGCTTTTTCGTGATGATCGACATAACAGAGCAGAAAGCTCGATTCGCTTCTATGCACAATCATGCGGATATCGGCATTCACCCGAACCGACCAGAAATTCTTGTCCTTCGCGTTGTCAAGTTTATGAAAGCTCATTCCAGGGTTGGTCTGGTTGAGTTGAAGATCGAAGGCAGTGGTCTTTGCCGCCTTTTGCTCATCACCGGAGAGTTTGGCGAGACTGTCGGTGAAGGTGTCGGCAATAAGAAAAGTCATGATTTTCCTTGCCATTTATCAGCAATCGAAGTCCAATTAATATTTCGTTCTACTTTTTTACCTTGTTCATTTATACCAGTCCAAACATCCCAGAAATCGGGGTCATCTGAACGCGGTTGTTGAGTTTTAGGCAGATCATCCATCCTAACTAAAATTGGAAGTTCTGATGCCCAGCCGAGAAGAATTGCATTTTGAGATGGTAAAGAAGGTAGCTCACGAAGAAGGCCTCGTAAATTATCGGGGACTAATTTACTGACTAACTCTTGATCACGGTCATTACTGATTCTATGCAAAAGAAAAGTATTACATTGGGATAATACAGTTGGAGATAGTTCTGATGGCCGCTGAGAAGAAAGAACAAGGCTTAATCCGAATTTTCTTCCCTCTCGTGCGATACGTTCAAATACCTGGCAACATACCATTGAAGCATCATAGTTTTCAGCTTCATCTTTATATCGTTTTATAAAAGTATGTGCTTCCTCCATAATTAATACTGTCGGTAACACCGTTTGATTTTCTTTTCTATAGCGCTGCAAGGACTCAAAGATCATCCTGGCCGTCACTGCAACAATAATGTGGACAACTTCAGTTGGGATTAATGATAAATCTAGAATTGCTAGCGGGCCATCCGCTGCAGACTGTATCCCGATATAATCATCAAGCCATTTTCCCAGTGTAAGCGATTCGCTATCTCCCACGACAGAATTTATCTTTGAATCTGAAAGAAATGTTCTAATTCTTGAAACCAGAAAATCAAGATATTGGCTTACATTTTCTTGTAGGGATAATTGCTGTAAATGATCTGCGAGATCCGTACCTTTGAAGGCTATCGGAATATCCTCATCAGGTCCATCTTCATAGATAATTCCACCAAGGGTATTAAGGACAGAATCTAGCGCTTGAGAGACTATCTTTGCCTGTTGTTCGGTAAAAGCTTTGTAGTATATTACAGGTTTTCCGGTCGCCTTATCTGGGAAAGAAGCGTAACTTTTTCCTAAAGAAATCTTTATTGTATCTAGAATAGATTGAAGATTTATTTCTGGAAACTCAAGCTTCTTCTGCTCTAGATCATCATATACTGAATGTAAAAAGAATCCATACTTAGTTGCTTCAACTTTAATATCGCCAGATCGAAGATTGCGCAGATTTAAAACCTGTACATATGAAAGGTATAAACGCAATTCCAGTTTTTTCTCTTCAACTGAAGGTTCAGAAATACCTATTCGACCAGCTTTAACTTCACGAAGCGCTCGCCTTAGTAATGGGCGTTGAGTCTTAGCACTAGCTTGCGTGAATGAAGACCACTCTCCACTATTCCAAAACCATAATGGTACTTTTAAGGCAAATTCACCTGCACTAGGACTGATCTTAAAAATTCTAGCAGACAAACTAGGATCACTAAAGGCACGAGAATATTCGCCGTTTGGATCTAATATAATAAAACGAGCATTAGGATTTGATCCATCTTTTCGCGTTTGTTTCGCAGACTCTAAAGACCAACGAATTAATCCGGCGACAGAACATGACTTTCCGCTGCCCGTGTTCCCAAGTACAGCGAGATGGCGACCAAATAAGCGATCAGGGTCTATACATACATCTGCATTACCAGCGAGAGGACTAGTCCCAATGTGTATATACCTTCGCTCTCCGGATTCAATAATAGAACGCAGCTGTTTTTCTGTTGGCAATAATACCGGAGAACCCAACGAAGGAAGAGCCTCGGCACCTCGCTTAAATGTGTATCGCTCTTCTTTACCTGATTGTGCTCGTAGCATTCCAATCGGTACTAGGCTCATTTTACGTGACGGATATGGTAGATCGATTAGGCCAAAATCTTGAACGCCACGACGCTTTGGAAAAGAAGAGCGTTCAATCGTCAGCCATTCAATTTGTCCTACAAGATAGCCATCATCGATTGGCAAAAGAACATAGCCATTAACACGCGGGAAAGAGCGAACATCGCCCGCATTAAGAGCTACCGAATCAGGCGCCTCAATGTCTAGTAGTACCTTCACTTCGTCTGGTGATATAAACTCAACAGTACCAATACGTAGACTCTCCGCATGAGCAAATGGCGTATAACTCATGCTTTACTTTCTCCTGATGCTATACTCACTTCGGATTTTTCTTCATGATCTTGTTTTTCATTTCCCCAGCGTGCCTTAAGTAGTTCAGCCATTCGGAATGTTGTACGATCTATAGCAGGCTTTGGTAGGTAATGATCAA
>DFYR01000070.1 GCA_002383375.1 Spirochaetaceae bacterium UBA4077 | reverse complement strand
CTCACGCCCCCCTCCTACTCGATTCAGGTGGTTTTTACGATTACAACTCGGCGCGGATCATCTGGACAAAGGCATCGACGCTAAAGCCCAGGTGGGCGGCGACCTTGTCGCCGGGGCCCGATTCGCCGAAGCGCTCGATGGAAAGGATGCGTCCCGGTTCGGCGATGCGCTCCCAGCCCATAGCGACGCCGGCCTCCGCGACGAATACTTTGGCGGGAGGGGCAAGGATGGCATCCCTGACCGGGGCGGGAGCGGCGAAGAAGGCGCTCCTATCGGGCACCGATACGACCCGGATAGCGAGCCCGGGTTTGTCGGCTTTAAGCTTTTCTGCGGCCGCGAGTGCGAGGGATACTTCGGAACCCGAAGCGACGAGGCAGATGTCGGGGGCGCCGGGACTGTTGCTCACCACATAGGCGCCCAGGCCCATGGTATAGGGCCATTCCGGATCGTCCTTCTCCATTACCGGCAGGTTCTGCCTGCTCAGGGCCAGCACCGTCGGGCCTTCGGTATTTTCCATGGCCAGTCGCCATGCCACGGCGGTTTCTTCCGCGTCGGCAGGGCGAAGCACCTTGCAGTTGGGGATTGCCCGCAGCGAGGCCAGGGTTTCCACCGGCTGATGGGTAGGCCCATCCTCTCCGATGAATACCGAATCGTGGGTCAGCACATAGATCACCGGAAGCTTCATCAAGGCGGCCAGGCGCAGGGCGGGCCGCAGATAGTCGGCGAAGACCAGGAAGGTGGCCACGAAGGGCCTGAAGCCGCCGTAAAGGGCCAGGCCGTTGGCAATTGCCGCCATGCCGTGCTCCCGCACGCCGAAGCGTATGTAGCGGCCGCCGGGGTTGTCCGACGTGAAGTCCAGGGGAAGGCCGGAAAGATTGGCCGGCAGCTGGGTGACGTTGGGGCTGGTGAGGTCCGCCGATCCGCCCACGAGGTTCGGCCAGGAAGCAGCCACCGCCTGGAGGGCCTTGCCCGAGGCGTTCCGGGTGGCGATCTTGTCGCCCTTGGCGAAGGCGGGAAGGTCCAGGGCCTTGACCGGCCTGTTGAAGAACCATGCGCTCAACTCCTCGGACTTTTCCGGGTTGGCCTTGCCCCAGACCTCGAATGTCTTCTGCCAGGCGTCCTTGCGAGCCTTGAGCTCGCCCCTGCGCTTTTCGAAATACGCATAGGCATCGGGGGCTACCCAGAAGGGCTGATCGAGAGGAATGCCCATCGCGGCCTTGGCCTTGCCTGCTTCCTCTTCGCCCAGGGGCGATCCATGGATCCCCGCCGTGCCCTGCTTGTTGGGCGAACCCTTGCCGATCACGCTTTTGAGGATGATGAGGCTGGGCTTGCGGGTTTCCGCTTTGGCCTTGGCGGTGAGGGCCGCCAGCCCGCCGAAATCGTACATGTCGCCCGAGAGCACCTGCCAGCCGTAGGCGGCGAAACGTGCGCCCACATCCTCGGTGAAAGCCAGGCTTGTCGAACCGTCTATGGAGATCGAATTGGAGTCGTAGTAGACGATGAGCTTGCCCAGGCCGAGGTGTCCCGCCAGGGAGCAGGCTTCGGCCGACACGCCTTCCATGAGGCAGCCGTCCCCGGCCAGCGCGTAGGTATAGTGATCGATGACCGTCTGACCTGGGGTATTGAGCCTGGCGGCCATCATGCGCTCGCCGATGGCCATGCCCACCGCCGTGGCTACACCCTGGCCCAAGGGGCCGGTAGTTGTTTCCACCCCTGGGGTGACGCCGTACTCGGGGTGCCCGGCGCACTTGGAGCCGACCTGGCGGAAGCTCTTGATATCCTCCAAGGTCAAGGGGAATCCGGCCATGTGCAGTATCGAATACAGCAGCATCGAGCCGTGGCCGGCGGAAAGCACAAACCTGTCCCGGTTGATCCAGGAGGGGTCGCCGGCGTCGTATATCATCTCCTGGCCATAGAGGTAGGCGGCGAGTTCTGCCGCGCCTAAAGGCAACCCCGGGTGGCCCGAATTGGCCTTGTTGATCGCGTCGATACTCAGGCTGCGTATCGACAGGGCGATCTTCTCCAACGATTTGATATCCATTTAATGACTCCTTAATAAGCTTGAGTAGTAAATTATACTGAAAAAACGCGATTCTTAGTAGTCTTTTGGTTCAGCGGCGCCAAAGGGCCACTTCGGCGCCGTGCTGAGTCTGTTCGCCTGCAACCTTGCGTCTGTGGCGTTCCGCCGAAAAATGCCAAGGCTGGCTTCAGGCAAGCCCGGCTGGTCTTATCGCCCCAAGTCCCTCCCCAGGGTGATCGTGGACGAACTGAAATTATCCACGCTTTTTTTCTTTTCATGAAACCTGGGCATGAGTGCAATCATGGATTCTTTGCAGTAGAAGGAATCGCCGGGTTTTAAAGGAAATTCGACGGGCTTTCCTGTCACCGCGGACTTGTAGATGCCCATGATGAGTTCGATGGTTTTTTTCCCCGCTCTGCCATCCAGCGCTATGGGTTCCTCTCCTCGGATAGCCTTTAAAAAATTGCCCAGCTGGGCGTCGTGGCCTTCGCTCGCAAGGTCGGGTATGGCACGGTAGGTCTCTTCCAGCGCTTTTTTACCTGCACCATCCTCCTCGGGGAACCCGTTGGGAAGGGCTTTGTTGGCGGACACCGCCCAGGGCACGCTGAGCGTGCCCTTTTCGCCTTCCACGATGATGCTCTGACGCTCTCCATGGCTTACCAATGAACAGGTAAAGTGAATGACCTTGTCTTTGTAGTCGAAGTCCGCGAAGCCCAGGTCTTCGCATTCCGAGTTGTCGTGGCCCACATTGTGGATCGAAGCCTTCACGGCCGCGGGCATGCCGAAAAGATAGTGCATGAGATCAATGTAGTGGACCGCGTGGCTCATGAAACAGCCCCCCGATTCCTGCGCCCATGTGCCTCTCCACCAGAGGTCGTAGTAGACCTGACCGCGCCACCAGAGCGAATCGAAGCTGGCGTACAAAACCTTCCCTACGGCGCCCTGGTCCAGCATCTTTTTCAACTTGGCCACGGGCGTTTTGTAGCGGTTCTGACTCACCACGGCGAGAATCTTGCCGCTATCGCGGGAGGCTTCGATCATGAGATCGCATTCCTCGAGCGAGCTCGCCATGGGTTTTTCCACGATGACATGTTTGCCCGCTTTCAGTGCGTCGATGCTTATCTGGGCATGGGCGCTCGGCGGTAGGCAGACTGATACGGCATCCACCGCGGGATCAGAAAGAAGTCTTTTATAGTCATCGTAGGCCTTGGCGTTCAAAGCCTTATTTGCGATAAGATCGTCGGCTTTCGCCTTGAATGTGTCGCAGACGGCCTTGACCTGGCAGTCCGACGCGTAACGTTTGTAGCTATCCACATGGACGGAGGCTATGGCTCCCGAACCGATTATTCCTATACCTGTCATACCATGCTCCTCTGCGGCCCTGCCGCTCAACCTAAAATCAGATCTGGAAGGAAGGTGACGATCTGAGGTACGAAAAAGCTTATTAAAATCGTTATGATGATCGTGGCAATAAAGGGAATCATAGGTTTTACAGATTTCTCTATAGGTAAGTGCCCTATAGCGCATGAGACGAAAAGGAAGGAGCCCACAGGCGGAGTTATGGCGCCCAGCTGCATCATGATGACCATAACGACGCCATAATGGATAGCCCTAAATCCGAAGGAATTTCCGATGCTCAGGATCGTAGGTGCCAGCATGGCGATGAGGACGGTCGGATCCAGGAACATGCCAAGAACAAAGATGATGAGCATTAGGAAGAGTGTTCCAGCGAAAGGATTGCCGATGACGTTGACCACGTAATC
>DFYR01000043.1 GCA_002383375.1 Spirochaetaceae bacterium UBA4077 | reverse complement strand
CGGTATGAGGGAGAGGGGGAGTATCCCGGGGTACGAGCGGAGAGCTTCAGGTATGGGCAGGGGGAGTTGCAGGTTGATCGGCTATGGGTGAACGGCGCAGGCTATGGGCTGGCAGGGGAGCTGGAAGGAAGTCTGGGAAAGACCATACCCGTTGGCGGCCGCCTACCCGACATAAAGCTCGCGGGTACTTTCGCTGGCCTTGAAAATCCCAACGAGAGCTATGTGCTCGAGGCCTTGTATTCAAACAACATCATCGACGCTCAGGTCAATTTTACAGGCTTTTCGCTGACTAGATTTATTTCTGAGGATATTTCCGGACAACTGCAGGGAAGCTTGAAGGCTAAGGGAGCCCTTGATTTTTCAGCCCTGGCCGAGCTTCCGGTGCCATGGGACAGGCTGCCTTCTCTGGAGTTGGAAGCAGTACTCGAAAACGGAGAGTTTAAGAATCAGCCTTTGAGCCTTACGCTGAAGGCTGAACTGATTGGGGGCAGACTCAACCTGGACCTACCAGCTGTAGAGTACGCCGGGCACCGAATTGAAAAAATTGCCGCCCAGGTCCTATTACAGGAAGGCAAAGCCCAGCTTGTCGGAGATTATAAGAAAACTCTCGGAGCGCGAAAACTGGAAGCCACTGTCGTAAGCGACGTCGAGTTTCGTTTTGAAGAGGGGGAGGCCGATCAGGGTGGCAGGTCTTTTTCCGCCGATTTCAGCGGAACCTTTGCGAATATCAAGTATCATGAAACCTTGGTGAGGAGTTGGACGTTTTCTGGTTCATATGGCAAGAGAGGATTCGAATTTGAAGGCGGCGGTGGAGACCTTAAGGCTTCCCTGACCCCGGACGGTTCGTTCGAACTCTTGTTCGCGGACGACTTCCCTCTTCTCGCCTCCGCCAGGGGGCGCATGAGCGGGAATCAACTTTCGGCAAAGGTGGACGGTATCCAGATAGATCTTGCCAGAATAGGTTCTTTCCTCCCAATCGAAAACTTAAAAGTACTGGATGGCAATCTGTCAGGTGCTCTGAGCATCAGCGGTCCCTTGGTCGATCCTGAGATAAACGGCACTTTGGCCGTACAAGGCGGTCTCGTCGAATCCTCAGCCCTGCTCAAGGATCGGATCGGACCCTTTAACAGCTATATCAATTTTACCGGCAGAAATGTCGAGCTGGTTCCGACGGTGATTCCCTTGAGCACGGGAGCTGTGGAACTGTCAGCCTCGGGCTTGCTGAATAATTGGACATTGTCCGACCTGGGCTTTAACGTGGTAACCCAGAACGACTCCGTGGTTATTCTCTCCACAAAGATTGCAGGCATTACTCTTATTGACGCCAGAGCTCAACTGGACATAGCCCTCAGCCTGGATGCAGGAACACTGGTGGCGACAGGCTCTGTCTACCTGGACAGGGGACAGGTTCTGATCGATCCGCAGGATTTCGGTCCGGAAGCACAGCAACCGGTCGACCCCAACGCGCCTACCTTCAGGATCGATGCTTCTATCAATTTCGGAAAGCAGCTTGAGGTGTACATCCCGGACAGCAATCTGCCGCTCATCCGGGGTTTTACGCTACCCGGAAGCCTTTTGTACCTGAAGTTCGATTCAGGCAGCGGAGAATTCACCCTTGACGGGGCTATCGACCTACGATCCGGCTATGTGTTTTATTACCTCCGCAACTTTTTTATCCGCAGCGCCACCATTGAGTTCGCTGAAAACAGCGCCAAATTCAATCCCCTGGTGACCGCGAACGCCGAGCTCAGAGAGTCGGGCAGGGACGGGGTAGTGCGTATCAATCTCGCGACCGAAAAAGCGCCCCTCTCCAATCTCAACCCTCGGCTAAGTTCTGTTCCTTTCTACAGCGAGACCGAGCTTATAGCCATCATGTCGGGAGGGGTCCTCGCGGCGGATACTTCCGAGAGCCTTACCATACGGGAGGCTGCCATAGCCTCCTCAGAGTTCATTCCTCAGCTCAACATCTTCAAAAGCTTTGAGCAGCGGGTTCAGAAAGCTCTGGGAATGGACATTGTGTTCATCCGCTCCTCCTTCATGCAGCGCTGGCTCTTAGATCTGACAAAACCGGCTTCTGAACCCAATCCCGAGGATCCTCTTGCCCGGTATCTGGACCAGAGCGAACTCTACATGGGCCGGTATCTCACCGATTCAGCCTTCTTTCACGCGAGTCTGCGATTCAGGGAAGACCCCCTTGTGAGTTCTTCTCGTTTACGTCTAGACTCCGAATTTGGCATAGAATTCGATTCGCCTTTCGGGCAGATTAGTTGGAGTATTACCCCCTTTATCGGTGAGGACTCCCTTGTAAGCGGCCAGGAATTGAGCCTTAGCTGGCGTTTCGTGTATTAACAGGATCGAGGATACAGACATGAAAAGATCAATAGTAATTATCGCAGCCTTTTTGGTCCTGGCGCTTTGCGGGCCTCTCACGGCTCAGGAAACCGATGCGGAATGGTTCTGGGATAAGCCGATCGAAGCTGTCCGATGGGATGGACTCAAGAAGGCGAACAAGTCCGAACTGGACAGCCTCCTCAGAAATTACATCGGAAGCCCCTTTACCCCCGATCTGTGGCTCGAGATGCAGGCGAAGCTCTATGAACTCGACTGGTTCGAGACAATAGAGCCGCAGGCCGTCGCTCTGAACGAATCTAAAGAGAGCCTTGCCCTCCTCTTCGTGGTCCAGGAAAAACCCTCTGTACTCTCGGTCCGCATAACAGGCAATTCGGGCCTACGTACCTCGGAGATTCTCGCCGCCATATCCAGTAAGGCAGGCGATATCTATAATGAAAATAAGACAAGCCTGGACGACGTGGCCATCAAGAAACTGTATCTCGAGAAAGGATACCCCGATGCTGAAGTTACCCATCAGGCTGTTCCCAGCTCCGACAGCTCCCTGCTGATCCTCAGCTTCTCCATCAAAGAGGGCGGCCAGGTTTCATTGAGGAACATCCGCTTTTCCGGGAATGCCTCCATATCCGAAAAAACGCTCAAATCCCAGATGAGCCTCAAGGAGGCCGCCTTGTTCCAGAGCGGCGCCTTCCAGGAGGCGAAGCTCGAGGAAAGCAAGCTTGCCATCGTCGATTATTACCAGTCCAAAGGCTATGTGGACGCAAAAATCATCGATGTTTTCAAAGAATACGAAAAAGAGGACGACAGCGGCAAAAACTGGCTCATACTCACCCTGGCCGTATCCGAGGGCAAGCAGTGGAAGTTTGGAGGAATATCGTTCCAGGGGAACGATATATTCGAGGAGCAGCGGCTCAGGGATCTGATTTCGCTTAAGGAAGGGAGTGTCCTCAATTTTAAGCGGTTGGTGCAGGATAAACAGAAGATCGACAATCTTTATTACGAGTCGGGCTACATATACAACCAGATCGGCATGACCGAGAGCCGTAATGAAGCCGATGGCAGCATCTCCTATCAGGTTTCGATCGTAGAGCGAGACAGGGCTCATATCGAAAACCTTAGTTTCAAGGGAAACGAAAAGACAAAGGACTTCGTCCTTGCTCGCGAAGTTCCCCTGGAAGAGGGCGATATCTTTTCCCAGGCTAAGATCATCGAAGGCTTAAGAAATTTATACAACCTCCAGTATTTTTCCAATGCCCAGCCGGAATTCTATCAGGGAAGCGCCGAAAACCTCATGGATCTCGTCATCAATGTGGAGGAGATGAGCACCGCGGACATCAGTTTCGGCGTAACCCTGAGCGGTTTGGGCAACAGAGATTCCTTCCCTGTATCAGGATTTGTCAAATGGAATGACAGGAACTTAGGGGGTATGGGACGCAACCTGGCGGTAAACCTCACACTCTCGCCAACAGAACAGACTATCGATACATCCTTTAGCGAAGGGTGGCTGTTCGGCAAGCGCATCTCCCGGGGCCTAAATTTCGGTTTCAGCCACAGCTCCGAGACAACAGGGCAGGACATAATCGCGCCAATCTTCACCGATGAAGACATCCCTGATCCCTTTACCTCATTGGTGAGCGGCTCGGGCCAGTGGAGCGGCTCTCTGTCGTCCATCCCGGACCAGTATCTCATGCCCTACGAAAACTGGGATTTCAGCCTCGGCTTCAATCTGGGCTATACTAAACGGTACCGTATCGGTGACCTAGGTGCGGCAGGGGGTGTGAGCTCGGGTCTTGACATGATCCAGTTCGACGACGCGAAGTACCGCCCCTACGAAGCAGAGTTCAGGCGCACCAACGGTCAGTGGCTACTTACCAATAGGCTCTACGGAAGGTTTTACCTCAACAACCTCGATTACTGGTACAATCCCTCCTCGGGGTATTATGCCGGCCAGCGTTTTACCCTCACCGGAGTTCTCCCCAACGAGCGCCAGCACTACCTCAAGTCGGAGACCAAGCTGGAAGCGTTCTACACTCTCTTCACCATTCCCTTGAGCGAAACCTGGAACTTTAAATGGGTGCTCATGGCCCATACTGGATTCCAGGCGCTTTTAAGCCAACCTTGGTATCCCTTTACTGTCACGAAGGACTGGATCAGCCTGGACGGCACCTTCAACGCCCGCGGCTGGGACAATCTCTACGGAGCCAAGGGCATCATGCTCTGGGAAAATTCCCTGGAGCTTCGCATGCCGATCCTCGAGCAGATGCTCTGGATGGATCTATTCGTCGACGCCGGTGCGATGAAGACTGAGACAGGCATGCTGGACATGGCGCAATCGACCCCAGCAGCTATTCCCAACACGGGATTTTCCTCCCTCAGCTGGAGCAATATGGCTTTCAGCACAGGCTTGGGGCTGCGTTTCACCATTCCCCAGTTCCCATTCCGCTTTTATTTCGTAAAACGTTTTTCCTTCGATGGAGCGAATATTGATTGGAAAACCAAGGGTTGGGATTTCGATTTCGTGCTTAGCATTACCCAACCCCTGTACTAGGCCGGCGGGCAGACCAGGGAGGTGCATATGAGGAGGAGAGCCTCAGGGCTTTCTAGAAGGTTTTTCCCCGTTTTTCTTGCGGGATTTCTCTTGATCGGTATAGGCCTTCCACTACAGGCGCAGCAGATAACCAGGGTGGCTGTACTGAATATGGCCAGGATTCTCGCGGCATTCCCCATAGATCAGGATTCACTAAAGAGTTTCGAGGCAAAAAAAGCCGAGATACAGGCGGAGATAAACACGATGACCGCTGAAGTGCGGGAGCTTACAGCTCGCAAGGCCGAGCTCGAGTCCATGGGCGCTGTCCTGACCGCCAAGCATTACCAAGATGAAATCAATACAAAAACTCAAGCGATCAAAGAATACGCTGCCCAGCGTCAGAACGAACTGGACATTCTGGCAAAAGTCGTCAGCGCCAATCTGAGCTTCGTCCAGCGCCTCGGCTCAACCATAGCCCGGGTCGCCGAGGCCGAGGGCTATTCCTTAGTGCTCAATCTCGCTCCGGAGGATAAAAAATCGGATCTCGTCCTTTGGAACAGCCCATCGGTTGATATCACCGATAAGGTGATTCAGGCATTATCCGGCGGACAGTAATCGTGCTACAGGGGCAATATCTTGGCTGAGCGCCTGTCCATGCTGGACCAGTACCGGCGGATAAAGGCCAGGTACAAAGATGCAATTCTCTTTTTTCGCCTGGGTGATTTCTATGAAATGTTCTTCGACGACGCGGTGCAAGCCAGTGCCCTTTTGGACCTGACCCTGACCCAGCGCCAGGGGCAGCCCATGTGCGGGATTCCCTACCATGCTTATAAACCTTACATCGCCCGGCTGCTCAAGGCAGGCAAAAAGGTAGCCATTTGCGAGCAGCTCAGCCAACCTAGTACCCGGGGGATTGTCGAGCGGGATGTGATCGAGATCGTAACTCCCGGCACTACCATCGAAGAAGATTTTTTGGATCAGAATAGCAATAATTACATTGTTTGCGTCTGCGCCATCGACGGCAGAATCTGCATAGCCAGTCTGGACGCGTCCACCGGAGAGTTCAGGGCCCATTCACACCCCGATGACGGCAGAGCGGGGGACGAGTTTCTCCGTTCCGAACTCCACAGGCTCTTGCCTCGGGAGCTGATTATTCAGCAGTCTCTCCACGACAGGCCGGCTCTGGCAGCAAGCTTCCGGGAGCTGGAGGGACTGATGGTGGAAAAAAGGCCGGATTGGTCCTTCGATGTCCAAAAGGCCTTTGAAACCCTGGCTCGGCGCTTCGGCCTGGCCTCCCTTAAAGGATTCGGATTCTCGGATGATGCACCCGAATTAGCCGCTGCCGATATCCTTCTGGAGTATCTCGACGAAAACCTCAAGGTCAGAAGTCCCCATATACAAGCGCTGCTCCCCTACGACTCAGAGGAATACGTAGGTCTGGACGAGGCGACGAGAAGGAACCTCGAACTGGTAAAAAACCTTTCCGACTCGGGCAGGCGGGATAGCCTTCTTTCGGTGCTGGACAGGACAAAGTCGGCCGGAGCCGCCCGCCGCATACGGCAATGGATTCTCCAGCCCCTCCGATCTAAGGCTAGAATCGAAGCCAGGCTGGACTCTGTAGAGTTTCTCTACCGAGAACAGCTGATTCTCAACGAGTTGCGGAGAATTCTTGGCGGAGTCCTGGACACGGAACGACTCATCGCCAGGCTGGCTATGGACAAGGCTCATGCCAAGGACATCCTGGCCCTTCGGGATTCCCTGCGCTCCTCTCTGGCAGCCCTGCAGTTTCTGCGTGAAAAGGCGGCGCCCGTACTGCTCCGAGGCGATGCTGGCGAGGATGCGTTGAACGATTGCTCCCAGGCAATTCGCGTTATCGATTCTTCCATAAAAGACGACCCCTCGATTCTTCTAACAGAGGGAAACCTGATGCGGGACGGTTATAACACTGAACTGGACAGGCTGAGAGCGATTAAGCATAATTCGAACCGGGTGCTGGAAGCCTATCTGGAAGAGGAGAGGTCAGCTTCGGGCATACAGAATCTCCGCATCCGCTACAACAAGATCATTGGGTACTACCTGGAGGTGAGCAAGGGAAAGCTCGATGCTGTGCCTGGACACTTTATCCGCAGGCAGTCTCTGGTTACCGGGGAACGCTACACCACCGACCGACTGGCGGACATAGAGAGCGATATTCACGGAGCGACCGAAAAGATAGTCGACCTGGAGAAAAGTCTTTTTCTTACATTAAGGGATGGTCTGAAACGCTTCATCCCAGCCATGGAGGCCTTGGCTCAAGCGATAATCCAGATCGACTGCCTCGCCTCCTTCGCCCAGGCCGCCACCGAAGGGGCATATTCGAGGCCGGTGCTGAACGAAGGCAGCAGTCTGTCGATACGTCAGGGCAGGCACCCCGTGGTGGAAGCCTGTCTTCCTCCGGGAGCCTTTGTTCCCAACGATATCGAGCTCGATGCGGAAGCCGCGGGTTTCGCCCTGGTCACCGGCCCTAATATGGCCGGAAAATCGACGATTCTTCGCCAGACAGCCCTGATCTGTCTCATGGCACATTTAGGATCATTCGTGCCAGCCCAAGCCGCGACTATCGGCTTAGTGGACAAGATTTTCTGCCGGGTCGGCGCCCAGGATAACCTGGCCAGGGGCGAGAGCACCTTTTTAGTGGAAATGCATGAGACAGCCTACATCCTCAATACCGCCAGCAAGCGGAGCCTTGTCATCATGGACGAAGTAGGGAGGGGAACTGGAACACTGGATGGCGTATGCATTGCCTGGGCAGTCAGCGAGATGCTCCTGGACGGCATCGGGTGCAGGACCCTTTTTGCGACCCACTATCACGAGCTCACCTCCCTCGATAACCCCAAATTGCTCAATCTGAGCATGGCGGTGTTGGAGAACGAGGGGGAGATTGTCTTTTTAAAGCAGCTCCGGACTGGTCCCGCCGCCGGCTCCTACGGACTCCACGTGGCTGGCCTGGCAGGCATCCCGCGCCCCGTGCTCCAGCGAGCCCGGGAACTCCAGAGCCGTTTCGTCAGCCTGGAGCAAAAACTAGCCCGCTCCAAGGAAGAACTCGAAGAAAAAGTGGATGCAGCGCTAGACGGGGCGGCCGGGCAGAAAGCCTCTTCGGACAAAGGTTTCGCTGTAATAAAATCCTGGGAGAATGAACTTTTTTCCGCCGAAGATCTGGCCGTAGCCCGGATCCGCGGCATCGATCCTGATGATATGACGCCCCTCGAGGCTCTGCGCCTGCTTTCAGAACTGCATAGATCTCTTGAATAGCGCCCTTTAGCCCTCTAGAGTTTTGAAGCAGCCCGGGGTTCTGCAGCGTAGGACTGCTATGAGCATCTTGTCGGGATTGATGCCTCGCTATTGCCTATGCTGCCACAAGCGCCTCGGACTGGGGATGCATGACTCGATCCCGCTCTGCGATGATTGCAGGGCAAGGATACAGCCTCTTGACGGACAACGCTGCAGGCTCTGCGGAAAACCTCTGTATTCCGAGATAGACCTCTGTTTTCCCTGCCGGGATAAACATGCTTTCTGTGAGAACACTGTTCCTCTCTTCCTCTATAAGGACGAACCGTCCCGCCTGCTCAAGGCGTACAAAATGGCAAAACGGTTTTCGCTTGGCAGATTTTTTACACTGCTGCTGGCCGAGCAGATCCGCTTCCGCTGGCCGGACCGGCCGATTGTGCCGGTCCCCCCACGAGCCGAAAAACTCCGCCGACATGAATGGGACCAGGTGGAGGCTATGGCCCGCGGTTTAGAACGGATGGGATTTAAAGTATTGAGGGTCCTTCTGAGAAGGCCCAGCAGGGAGCAGAAAAGCCTGGACAGGAAAAACAGGGGTCTCAACGCCAAAGAAGCCTATGGCTTCAAGCCTGGATGCGAAGGCCAGATTGCCGGACTCTCCCTCGTTATCCTGGACGACGTCTGTACTACAGGGGCTACGATAGAGGCCTGCGCCGAACTGCTGTTAAGAGCCGGCGCTGCCAGGGTGGCGGCAATTGTAATAGCCGCCGATTGACAGAGGCTTCTAATCGGCTCTTTCAGGCTGCGGCTATTGACTAATCCATTGCAGAATACTACTATAGGCCCATGTAAAAAGCGCGGGATTCTTTTTAGAAATAAGGAGAGTCGTTCTACGACTCTTTTTTTTTGGCGTAGAGCCTTAACCTGGGGCTTGGCGCCCGGATTGGGTTAGGGCAAGACCTGCTCGGGTAGGTCAGAGGTTCGATGACAGAAGACAGTGAAGTCGAGGATAAGATCGGCACGATTCTGGAAAAAGCAGGGCTTTTTCTGCTGGAGTTCGGTCTTTCACGGCACAGGGGTGGACTCAAGGTAAAGGCGGTGATCTATTCACCCCAGGGTACGGGTACCGAAGAATGCACTAAGGCTTACAGGCTCATTCTTCCCCAGATACAGACCCTTCTGGGTGTCCAGGATCCGGACATGGAAATTTCCAGCCCGGGCATCGACCGGATAATCCGGGGAGAACGGGAATGGAAAGCCTTTGCCGGCAAGTTCGTAAAGTTGCTTGCCAAGAATTCTTCCGAATGGGTTTCCGGCAGGCTGCTTTCGTATTCGGACGGCAAGATTGAATTCCAACAGGGCGCGGAGCGCGCTCTTATCGATATTTCATCCATCGCCAAGGCGCGGTTGGATTCTATGTCCAAGGGAGAGTAAAAGATGGCATCTGACATGGCGGAAGCCATTCGACAGCTGATCAGCGAAAAAGGGATTTCCGAAGAACTCATCGTCAATACTCTGCAGGAAGCCCTTCTCGCGGCGTATAAAAAGAAGTTTGGAACCAGCGAGAACGCAGTGGTACGCTTTAGAGAAAACTACGAAGGCGTGGATATCTACGCTAAAAAAGTAATTGTGGAAGAGGATGATCTGGAGGACGAGGTTCTGCAGATGTCTTTAGAGGAAGCACGCCGCTATGCCGAGGACGCCGAGGTCGGAGATATCATAGAATTTCCCGTGGATCCCCAGGAGTTCGATCTCCAATCGGTGATGGTGGCAAAACAGACCACAAGACAGAACTTCAGGGATATTTCCCGGGACACCCTCTACGCCGAGTACAAGTCCAAGCAGGGTGAGCTGATCATTGGCTACTATCAGAGGGAACGCAATAATGTGATCTATGTGGACCTGGGAAAGGTGGAGGGCATCTTCCCCAAGAAGTACCAGTCGCCCAGGGAAGTCTACCATGTCGGCGACAGGATCAAGGCGCTGATTTACGAGGTGGACAAGGGCAAGAACGGACTCCAGATAGTTCTTTCCAGAAGCCACGCTGAATTCGTCACCAAGCTCCTGGAGCTGGAGATCCCCGAGATTTACGACAAGACCATAGAGATCTTCAAGATTGTCCGCGAGCCTGGCTACAGGACCAAGGTGGCTGTGTACTCCAAGCGGGACGATATAGACCCTGTAGGCGCATGCGTCGGTCCCAAGGGCATGCGAAGCCAGCTCATCAGCCAGGAACTTGAAGGGGAGAAGATCGACTTCATAAAATATGATGTGGATCCAAGGCAGTTTATCAAGAACGCTCTCTCTCCTGCCGAGGTCAAGACGGTGCACATCCTGGACGAGGCCAAGCACAGCGCCCTGGCCATAGTAGCGGACAAGGAACTCTCGATCGCCATCGGCAAGATGGGCCAGAACGTCAAGCTGGCCAATAGGCTTTGCGATTGGAGTATCGACGTCAAGACCGAGGAGCAGTACCTCCAGGACGGAAGAAATATCGAGCTTAAACGGGCTGCGGACAGCCTCTTCCAGGATACGGAGGAAGCGGTCGAAGCGACGGATGAAGAAGCAGTGCTCCTCTCCGACCTTCCTGGCATGAAGAGCGAATGGCTGAAGGCCTTTGATGTGGCAAAGCTGAGTCTCGTCGAGGACTTCCTCGCCAGGGAAGACGAGGAACTGGCATCGATATCGGGCCTTTCCCTGGAAGATATCGAATCCATCAAGGCTATCATTGAAGAAAACATCGAGATTGTCCAAGAGGAGACCGAGGAAGTATTGGACTCTGAGGATGAAGAATATACTTGTCCTGACTGCGGGACCGTGGTTACTCCCGAAATGAGTCACTGCCCCTCCTGCGGAGTGGAGCTCAGTTTTGAATATGGCGACGATCAGGAAGTCTAAAGGTAGGATATGACGGATAACACCGAGAACCCCCAGAAAAAAGTCAATCTCATTAAACAGCCCAAACCGCTGCAGAGCGAGGCGACTCAGTCCAGGACCAGATCTGAGGAAGAAGTTCCTGCGGAGCGTAAGAAGGTCGTGGTCGTCAAGAAAAAGCTGGTGCTGAAAAAGACACCGGCCAAGGTGGTTGCCCGTCACGAGGGGGAACCTGCGGAGCTTCCGCAGGAGAGCGCTGCACCGGCTCAGGTACAACAGCAGGCGCAGCCTGAGGTGGAAAAGCCTTCTTCCAGTCCGTCTGTTCCTGAAAGAAAAGAGCCGGCTGCTCCAGCCCATAAAGCTGCTTCTGAGCCTGTGCCGGCAACAACGCTTGCTACAGATTCCCAAAAACCTGAGGTTTCCAAGGAAAAGGAAAGCGCGGCTTCCGAAACTGAAAAGCCTTCTTCCGAAGCTGCAGTGAAAAAGGATCGGCCGAAAGAAGCCAAGCCGGCCAATTCGACTACAGGGCCCAGACAGCAAAAAAACAGTTTCCAGACCGGATTGGAAAGACCCTACGGCGCTGCGGGAACGGTGGGTGGCTATCCGACCAACCGCGGCAGGGGCGAGACTCCCCGCGGTCAACCTTACCAAGGTCGTTCCCCCTATCAAGGCTCCAATTATCAGGGCAGCTCCTACCGGGGCGGTTATCAGGGAAGCCAAGGTGGTTATCAGGGAAGCCAAGGCGGCTATCAGGGCAGTTCTGGCGGAGCCGGCGGTTACCGATCCCAGTCCCAGCCCTACGATCCGAACAGACCCAGACCTCAGGGATATCAGGGATCAAGCGGCTACCAGGGACAGCGTCCCTATCAGGGGCCTTCCCAGGGCGGTGGCTATCAGGGGCAGCGCCCCTATCAAGGCCCTTCTCAGGGCGGTTACCAGGGCTCACGGCCCTATACACCAGGTCAGGGCGGTCCCTATCCCCGCGGACCTCGACCTCAGGGTCCCGGTGCACCCGGTGGATACCGTCCCGGCTATCCTTCCCAGGGCGGACCCGGGGGAAGGGCTGGCAATCTTTCCGGCGGACCTCGCCCGGGCGGCTACGGAGCCCGGGGGCCTCAGAGCGGTCCTGCGCCGATGGAGACGGGGAGAACCGGCCAACGCAAACAGAGTCCTCGTAAGAAGGGTGTCTTCGTCCGCAGGGAGGACGTGGAGCTGGAGAAGGAACTCCAGCTGAAGAAGAAGGCCGAAGCCAGAGCAATAGCCATTCCCAAATCCATCGATATCATGGAGAACATCTCGGTCAGTGACCTGGCGAAGAAGATGAACATAAAACCCGCCGAACTCATCGCAAAGCTCATGGGACTCGGCGTCATGGCCACTATCAACCAGAAGATCGACGCAGAGACGGCGACTATCCTGGCCAGCGAATATGGATGCGAGGTGAAGATCGTTAGCCTTTACGATGAGACTGTCATCGAAAAGGTAGCCGAAAATCCCGACGATCTGCGTCCCAGAGCGCCCATAGTAACGGTGATGGGTCATGTCGACCACGGAAAGACAAAGCTTCTGGACGCCATACGCAAGACCGATGTGGTCTCCAGCGAGTACGGCGGCATTACTCAGCACATCGGCGCTTATCAGGTGGATACGGGCAGAGGCAAGGTAACCTTCCTGGATACCCCAGGCCACGCAGCCTTCACCAAGATGCGCGCCCGAGGTTCTCAGGTAACCGACATCGTAATCCTGGTGGTAAGCGCCGTCGAAGGCGTCATGCCCCAGACAAAGGAAGCCATCGACCATGCCAAGGCGGCTGAAGTGCCTATTATCGTGGCGGTGAACAAGATCGATCTGCCTGAGTCCAACCCCGACAGGGTTAAGACCCAGCTCTCCGAGCTTGGCCTCATACCCGAGGAGTGGGGTGGCACAACCCAGTTCTGCGAAGTCTCAGCCCTGCAGAAAAAGGGCATTCCTGAACTGCTGGACGCTATTCTGCTTCAGGCTGAGATACTCGAGCTCCAGGCCAGCTACAAGTGCCTGGCCGAAGCAAAGATAATCGAGTCGCGCATCGATCAAGGCCGAGGCATCGTGGCTACCATAATCGTGGACAAGGGCACCCTGCGCATCGGCGACTCCTTTGTCGCCGGCATCTTTCCCGGAAGGGTAAGGGCCATGTTCGACGACAAGGGCAACAGGGTAGAGGAGGCAGGTCCCTCCACACCCGTGGAAGTCCTTGGTTTCGAAGGCCTTCCCAACGCCGGTGATCCCTTCGAGGTGGTGGACGAGGAAAAATACGCCAGGGCAATATCGGACAAGCGGCAGGAGCTCAAGAAGTACGAGGAAGGCAAGAACGTCAAGAAGGTCACTCTGGACAACCTCTACGAGACAATCTCCGCAGGCGAAGTCCAGGAGCTCAAGGTTATCATAAAGGGAGACGTCCAGGGCTCGGTGGAGGCACTCAAGGGCATGCTGGAAAAACTCTCCACCAAGGAAATCCGCCTCAATGTCATCAGAGCTGCCGCGGGAGCCATATCCGACGACGATGTCATGATGGCATCGGCCTCGGAAGCGATAATAATCGGCTTCAACGTACGCCCGATCGCCTCTGCCAAGGTACTGGCCGATAGAGAAAAAGTAGACATCCGCAAGTACAATATTATTTATCGTGCCCAGGAAGACATACAAAAAGCCATGGAAGGCCTTTTGTCGCCGGAGCTCAAGGAGCAGGAGATCGGCAAGGCCGAGGTCCGCAATATCTTCCGCGTGCCCAAGGTAGGCATCGTGGCTGGATGCTATATGCTCGAGGGCGCCGTGCGCAGACACTGCCAGGTGCGAGTGATCCGGGAAGAAATCGAGATATTCCAGGGAAAGATAAGTTCGCTCAAACGTTTCAAGGACGATGCAAAGGAAGTGGTAGCCGGATACGAGTGCGGCATCGGCATCGAAAATTGTAACGATCTCAAGGAAGGGGATATGCTGGAAATCTACGAAACCGTAGAGGTCGCCAGAACCCTGGGGAAGCCTGAGGACGATGGATCAGATAAGGCGTAGCAGACTGGAAGAGTTGTTGAGGGAGGAGATTTCCGCCCTCATAGTCTCTGGCGAGATAAAAGACCCACGGGTGGGAAGCCTCATTTCAGTCTCCAGGGTGGAAGCCAACAGGGACGGTTCCCATGCCAAGGTGTGGGTAAGCTGCTTGGATGACGAGAAGGCTGCTCTGGAATCGGCCGTCCAGGGGTTGGAAAGCGCAGCAGGTTTTATCCAGTCCCAGATCGGCCGGAAGGTGCGGCTGCGCCTGACACCCATTCTTCATTTCATACCCGACCTCGGGATCAAAGAAGGCTTCGAGATGGTGGGCAAGATCAAGGATTTGCTCGGGCAATGAGCGCTCTAGGCTATATTCTCTTCGACAAGCCAGCGCACGTGACCTCGTTCGCAGCTCTGAAGGCTATCCGAAAAACATATCCCGACTCCAAGACGGGCCATAGCGGCACCCTGGACTCATTCGCCACAGGCCTTTTAGTTGTTCTTGTGGGTTCATATAGCAGGCTCGCTCCCTGGTTCGTCGGGCTCGATAAAGTCTACCAGGCGAGCTTCCAGTTCGGCATAGGCACCGATACCCTTGACCCTGTGGGAAAAGAGGATTCACGAGGATCCATACCTGACGAAGAGGCTATCAAAAGCTCCCTCTCCCGCTTCGTCGGCCAGATAGAACAGATACCGCCGCGGTATTCGGCCTTGCATGTCCAAGGACAGCGCGCCTCTGACCTTGCATTAAAAGGAAAGGATTTCCAGCTCAAGGCTCGCCCCATAACCGTATATGCTCTAGAACTCCAAAACTATGATGAGGCCAGCGGTAAGGCGGAGTTCAGGATCCACTGTTCATCGGGCACCTATGTCCGCGCCCTTGCCAGGGATATAGCCCGGGCATGCGGAACCTGCGCCCATGTGAGCGCCCTGCGCAGAACAAGAATCGGACCCTTCTCTTTAGACCAGATCGATAGACCACTAGAGTTTCCCCTTCATGCTATCGATCCCGACACAGCCTCTGCCCTCGGCTTGGAGGTTCTGCGGCTCACTGAGAGTCAAACCCAGCTCTTTTCCAACGGCCATACGGCGCTTCTCGACGAGCTCAGGGCTTCGGCCGGCGGATTACAGGACCTGGCTGTCTTCGGCCAGGACTCTCGGCTTAAAGGCATTCTAAAAAATTCCCAGAATAGGCTCGTTTATGGTCCTGTCCTGCATTCCAGCCGGGAGGATTACTGAGATGAAAATCCTCAGCTGGGAAACGTTTCTACAATCACGCGCAGAAAAGCCTATCGCTGCATCGGTGGGGGTTTTCGACGGAGTTCATCGGGGACACAAGCGTCTTATCGACCTGGTCAAAAATAAAACTCCATCCATGGAGAGCTGTGTCATCACCTTCCGGGAAAACCCAAAGCGCATCCTTAGACCGAGTTCTTTCAGGGGAAGCATCTACAGCCTGGAAAAAAAGCTTGAGGTTCTAGAGTCCGAAGGCCTGGATATCTGCGTACTGATTGACTTTTCCACGGATTTCGGTACACTTTCAGGCGCGGAATTCCTAGGGTTGCTGAAAAAGGCCCATCTGGGTTTTCTCACGGTCGGGCCGAACTTTAAGTGTGGTCATAAGATGGACACAAACGCGGCGGCTCTGGTTGAAATTTGCGGGAAGCTGGGCATCGAAGCCTTGGTGGCCGAACCCGTTCTTTACTCCGGCCATCCTGTAAGCTCCACCAGGATCCGCAACGCAATTGTTGAAGGAAGACTGAGCGAGGTGTCCGATATGCTCGGCCGTCCATACGAGATAGAGTATGAGGCCGTCAGGAATCCCTTAACCTCTGTCTCAGACGCTCCAAGGGCGGACGAAGGGAAGGGTGGCACTGTCCTCCAACCGAGGCCGGGAACGCTGCTTCCTCCAGACGGAATCTATGAGCTTTGCCTGGATTCGGGCAGGGATCAAAAATGCCTGGAAGCCTTTATAAAAGATGGGCTGATCAGGCTTGATGACAGGGCTAGCGGCGGTTCAGTCCGCTCAGCCATCATAACCATGGTATCACGAGAGTGTAAGGAGAAATAAGAAGATGGCATTGACCAAAGAGGACAAGGCCCAGATCGTGCTCGAATACGGCAAGAATGAGAAGAATACCGGGGCGATAGAGACACAGGTTGCCCTGCTCACCAGGAGGATCCTAGACCTCACCGAGCACGCCAAGGTAAACAAGAAGGACACTAACTCCCGCAGGGGTCTCTTGAAGATGGTAGGACAGAGGCGCAAGCTTCTCAAATATCTGCAGAGGACCGATCTGGAAGGATACAGAGCCCTGGTCGAAAAACTTCAGATCAGGAAGTGATGAACGAAGTAGTTCATGAACAAGGCCCGGACGCAGCGCGCGCACGGGCCTTTTCCCGCTTGCCGGCGGACTTCGGCGAGGCTTCTATACAGGAAGCCCGGACGCCGGAACAATAAAACAAGGAAAAACAATGGTACATTCAGTAAGCTGTAAAGTAGGCCAGGAAACCCTGGTCCTCGAGACCGGACGCATGGCCAAACAGGCCGGCGGTGCGGTGTTCGCCACCTATGGCGGCTCGGCGGTCATTGCCACCGCCTGCTGCTCCGATAAGGTAACCGAGGGCCTGGACTTCGTCCCCCTCACCGTGGAATACAACGAAAAATACTATGCCGCGGGTAAAATTCCCGGTGGCTTTATCAAAAGGGAGACCAGGCCTAAGGACAAGGAAATCCTGATTTCCAGGATCATCGACAGGCCGATGCGCCCTCTCTTCGACAAGTCCTTCGGCAGGGAAATCCAGGTGGTACCCACCGTCATTTCCACCGACCAGGTCAATCCCCCGGACATCGTGGCGGTGAACGCCGCCAGCGCCGCGGTCCACATCTCCGACATCCCCTTCGCTGGCCCCATCGCCGCGGTTAGAGTTGCCCTGGTGAACGGTAACTACCTGATCAACCCCAGCTTTGAGCAGAGCGAGGCCGCGAGTCTGGAGATCGTGGTGGCCGGCACCAAGGCCGGCATCACCATGGTGGAGGGCGGTTCCAAGGAAGTGAGCGAGGCCGAGATGATCGGTGCCATCGAGTGCGCTCGAGAGCCTATCGCTGCCATCTGCGCCGCCATCGAGGAACTGCGGGGCTTGGCGGGCAAGGAAAAGCTTCCCCTGGCGCCCTTGAAGACAACGCTGGAAAACGCCGAAGCCATCAGGAACTTCGCCTACGAGCGCCTCTCTAAGGCCCTATTCACCAAGGTCAAGCAGGAGCGCGGTAAGGCTGTAAGGGCGGCCATCGCCGAGACCGAAGCCGCCTTTGCCGACCAACTGGCCGACGAGACCCAAAAACGACTTTTCTCAGCCCTCATGGAAGATCTCCAGTACCACATCTTGAGGGACGGAATTTTAGACAAGGGATTGAGAGTGGACGGTCGCGGGCTCGAAGACATAAGGCCCATTACCTGCGAGGTTGGAATCCTTCCCAGAACCCATGGCTCAGCCCTCTTCACCAGGGGCGAGACCCAAGCCCTGGCCATCACCACCCTGGGCACCGTATTCGACGAGCAGATATTCGACGACATCGAAGGCGACCGGCGCGAGCGCTTCATGCTCCACTACAACTTCCCCCCCTATTCGGTGGGCGAAGTGGGCCGCCTGGGCACCGGACGGCGCGAAATAGGACACGGCAGCCTGGCACGCCGGTCCGTGGAAGCCATGCTCCCGCCCAAAGAAAAATTCCCCTATACCATCCGCGTGGTGTCCGAGGTCCTGGAGTCCAACGGATCCTCATCCATGGCCACGATCTGCGCCTCCTCGCTCTCCCTCATGCAGGCCGGCGTCCCCATGAAAAAGCCCGTCGCGGGCATCGCCATGGGCCTCATTACCGATGAAAAGCGTTTCGCCGTGCTCTCAGACATTTTGGGCGACGAGGACCACCTGGGCGACATGGACTTCAAGGTGGCCGGAACCAAGGACGGCATCACCGGCTTCCAGATGGACATTAAAATATCCAGCGTCAGCACAGAAATCTTGACCAAGGCCCTGGAGCAGGCCCGGAGGGGCAGGCTCCACATCCTCGGCATCATGGAAGGCACCTTGGCCGTCCCCGCCGGCGACATCTCCGAGTACGCCCCCAAGGTAGTCACCGCCAGAGTAGACCAGGAAAAAATCGGCGCCGTCATCGGGCCGGCGGGCAAGAACATAAAGGGCATGTGCGAGAAGTTCGACGTCCAGATCAACGTGGACGAAGAAGGCAACGTCACCATCTACGGCAAGAACCAAAAATCGGCCTACGACGCCAGGGACGCTGTCATCAGCCTGGTGGAGGAGCCCGAGGTGGGCAGGATCTACGAGGGGCCGGTCAAGCGCATCATGGAGTTCGGCGCCTTCGTGGAGATAATGCCCGGCAAGGAAGGCCTGGTCCACATTTCCAAGCTATCCAAGGCTAGGGTGGAACGGGTCACCGACGTGGTCAAGGAAGGGGACGTGGTCAAGGTCAAGCTCATGGAAATCGATCACATGGGCAGGCTGAACCTGGCCATGCTGGACGCCCTGGACGAAAACGGCCAGCTCCCTATCTCAAGCAGGGACGACAGGCCCAGGGACAGGGGCCCCAGGGATAGGGACAGGGATTCCCGGCGTCCGGACGACCGCAGGGATTCCTTCAGAAGACGATAATGACAGTAAAGGTACCGATATTACTCGGTAAAGGCGCCCGTCTGCCGGAGTACAAAACCCCCGGCTCGGCGGGCGCCGACCTTAGAGCCTGCCTGGATGAGGCCATCTGGCTTAAGCCCATGGAACGGCGTGCCATCCCCACAGGGCTGCGCATCCAGATCCCCGAGGGCTATGAAGTCCAGATCAGGCCCCGCTCGGGCTTCGCCCTGGAAAAGGGTTTGACCTGCCTCAACAGCCCTGGCACAATAGATTCGGACTATCGGGGCGAGATCAAGGTTCTCCTTATAAACCTCGGTTCCGAGGCGGTATGCATAGAAGACGGGGACCGAATTGCCCAGATAGTGCTAAGCCCCTGCCTCAGGGGATGCTTTGAATCCGTCGAGTACATCGCTGAAAGCCTTAGGGGCGAAGGCGGATTTGGATCCACCGGGGTATGAGTCTATTGCAGAATTCGTCGGACTTTTGAAAAATCCTGTGTAGAAAGGAGCTTTTCCGTGGCATCCGCTAAATTCACAGGTGACAGCCATGGGATTCCTCGCACTGTTCTGCGCTATATAGCCGGCGAGTTTCTGCTTTCTCTGGGCATCTCCTTTCTCTTTTTCTTCGTAGTATTCTTTGTCAACCAAATCCTTCTCCTGGCCGAGGATATCCTGGCCAAAAATGCTCCCTTGGCCCAAACCCTTTTGCTTTTACTGTATTCCCTGCCTTCCGTCGTAGCTATCGCCTTTCCCTTTTCAGCCCTCGCAGGGGCTCTTATGACCTCCGCTCGTATGAACACGGACAACGAAATACTCGCCTTTTCATCGTTGGGCATTTCGCCAAAAGCCCTCTACGCTCCTTTTTTAATCCTTGGGCTGGCGGTTTCGTTTCTCTCCTTCGCGGCTAACGATTATTTCCTTCCCCGGGGAGCTCGCAGCTTCAAGAAAGTCTATGCCGACCTGGTTCAGGCTTCGGCTTCCATAGAGCTGGCACCCTATTCGATAAAGCGCTACAAGGATCTCGTGGTTGTCACAGGCGGAAAAAAGGGCGAAGAAATTGGAAACATCCTCCTTTTCGAAGAGTCCAAGGATTCCGATCAGGCCTTTATTTCCGCTGCCGAGGCAAGTCTTTCCATCGATGACGAAAACTCGGGCGCCATCATCGCCATGAGCGATATCCTGGAGCATCGTATCAAGGATAATGAAAAAGGCTTCATAGTCTCCCAAGCCGAGAGCCTTCTCTATCGCTTTACCCTTAAAGAGCCCATGGTAGGGTATACGAGCTCGGGACCGTACGAGATGAGCGCGAGGGAACTTTCCATCGCCATAGACAGAAAGCGTGAAAACCTGCAGCGTAGAATCGACGACGCCCAGCGCCAGCTCTCCTCGGCCCGAAGCGAGCTCCTTTCGCAGTATAGTAATGCAAGCTCAGCTCCAGAATTAATAACGCAAGGGGAAGCAGGCGAAAAGGCTTCGGAGCTTGCGATCGTTCGCAGCATGGCATCGCTGGAACAGGCTTCCACGCTCCGCCCCTCCGATCGATCCCTACAGCTCTACGAACTAGAGTATAGTAAAAAATTCGCGATCCCTGCCGCAGGGTTTTTCTTTTCGCTTCTAGCCTTTCCCCTTGGCCTGGGGACTAAACGTTCGGGCAGGACGGCTGGCTTCGGCATAGCCCTTATACTCTCGACGCTCTACTGGGGCCTTCTCTTTGCCGGGCAGACCTTGGGATTGCGCAGCCAGGTGTCGCCTTCCATCGCCATGTGGGCACCCAATGCCCTGGTTCTCTGCACGGCTGTCCTGTTATGGCTCCTGCGCAAGCGTGGGAAGCGGAGAATCCTGTGAACCGGCGAGCGCAGAACCCGAAAGCTGCAGTAGGCTGGATTCCTTCCGCTCCGCGACTTTTGCGCAGACAACTGCTAAAAAACGTATTTTTTCGCCTTCTGGGCGCCGAGGCCTTTCTTGTCGGCCTCCTTCTACTGGCCGATCTTTTTACCTCTATCTGGCGGCTTCTGGCGGTTGAAGCTTCATTTTTCAGCATCCTGCGCTGGCTGGTGTCGGGGGTACCCAGCTATGCGGTGGAACTACTTCCGGTGGCCTATCTCTTCGCGATAACGTTCTGTCTGGCCGAAATGTATGCCGACGGCGAGCTTATGGTAGTCTGGGGCTCGGGCATAAGCGTCCACAGCTTGAGTCGCTCGGTTTTGCTGCTTTCCCTCTTCCTTTCAGTCTCGGTATTCTTCGCCAAGGACCGGATAGCCATTCCAGCCCTGCTTGCCAAGGACAGGCTCTATTCAGAAATAACGAGTCAGCCGGGTCGAACGCTTCTATCGTCCAACATAACGATAATGGACGATGCAGGGGCCCTGGTGTACAAGGTCGGGCGCTACGATCCCAAGGCTCAGCGCCTTGTGGACGTCGACATCGTAGCCAGGGATCAGGATGGCAATCCTTGGTTGAGAATAACTGCGCCCAGCGCCCAGTGGATCCATGGTTCATGGCTTTTTCATGAGGCGACAGTCTATAGGGCGGATGAGGAAGGCAACTGGAACCAAACAAGGGAGAAAGAGTACATAAATCCCAGGATAAAGGCCGCACCTGAAGGCTTTGGCCTTGTTCGAGAAAAACCTGAACATATGAAAGGCTCCGAGCTCTCCGGCTATATCAGCTCCCTTGAGGCTTCAGGGCTTCCGGCCGCAGAGGCCAGGACTGAACTTCATAAACGATTTTCCTTTCTCCTTACGCCTTTAATTGTCTACGGGCTGTCCCTTAGTTTTGCCGGTCTGTTCAGAAAAAATTCTCTGCTCATGAGCCTCCTGTTCAGCCTTTCCTCGGCTACGGTATATTATGTCGCCCAGATGCTGGGTTCGCTGGCATCCAAGACCGGCTGGGTTTCCCCAGAGATTGGGATATGGACCATAAGCCTGGTTTTTTCACTAATCGCTGGGCTGGGATTCTTGCGGGCGCGGACCTGAGCAAGTGCTTCGACTTTTATAAGGAGCTTTGATGACCAATTCGCCGATATTCATCCAAGAACATAGGGACCCAGGCTCCAGAGCCAGGACAGGGCGTCTCCTGCTCCCCCACGGGGAGATTCCAACCCCCGCCTTCATGCCCGTGGGCACCAATGCCACGGTAAAGGCGGCGCGGTACGAAGACCTGCAGTCCATGGGATTCGGGATAGTACTCGCCAACACCTATCACCTCTATCTCCGCCCCGGTCACGAGCTCATCCGCAGGGCAGGGGGGCTCCACGGCTTTTCGGGCTGGAGGGGGAACTTCCTCACCGATTCGGGCGGCTTCCAGATTTTTTCCCTATCCTCGCTGCGGAAAATCAGCCCCGAGGGTTTTAAGTTCCGCTCACACATCGACGGATCAGAGCATTTTCTTCGACCCGAGGAGGTGGTGGATATCCAGGAAGCCTTCAATTCCGACATTCAGATGCAGCTGGACGTTTGCTCAGCCTATGGGGAGGATGAAAAAAAGGCGAAGAAATATATGCTCATAACCCACGACTGGGCGCGCAGGGCCAAGGCCCGCTGGCTGACCCTGCGTGAGGAGAAAGGCTATCAGGGCTCGCTCTTCGGCATCGTGCAGGGCAATTTCTATAAGGAGCTGCGCCGGGAAAGCGCCCAGCGAATTGCCGAGCTCGATCTTCCCGGCATTGCCATAGGTGGACTGTCGGTCGGAGAGCCCAAGGATGTCTTTATCGAACAGCTAGAACACTGTTCCGGACTTTTGCCTGCGGACAAGCCACGCTATCTCATGGGCATCGGTACGCCGGACTACATACTGGAAGCTGTGGAAAACGGCATCGACATCTTCGACTGTGTCTATCCCACCCGCACTGCCCGCAACGGCCTGCTCTTCACCGCTCGGGGGCAGATCAGCATAAAAAAAGCCGTCTACGAGAAAGATTTCTCGCCTATTGACCCGGAGTGCTCCTGCCCGGTCTGCGCCAATCATTCCCGGGCTTACCTGCGCCATCTGTACCGCAACGGAGAAATCCTCTACTCCATGCTGGCGACCCAGCACAATCTCCACTTTCTGGCCGACCTGGTCAGGGGCATACGGCTTTCCATCCTCCAAGACCGCTTTGCAGCATTCAAGAAGAACTTTCTGGAGCGCTACGAGGGAGCCAGGCATGATAAAGGCGCGCGCTAGAATTCGGGCAGCGCTTTTTCTAGCAGCTTCGGTCTTTTTCATCCTGGGCGATTCACTGTTTGCCCAGAACCAGGGGCGGGCATATATGGGATCCTCCCCCGTGGACGTGGATCAGAAGCTGCTCTCCCAGTTCGACCTAGCACTTGGAGAGAGAGATGCAGCTTCACCCTGGGTACCGAACCTCGAGCCTGGGCATATGGCTGGAATAGTGCTTATCGCCGAAGCCTTGAGCTGGCAGGGAGTGCCATACAGGCTTGGAGGCCAGAGCAGGGAGGGCGTCGATTGCTCTGGATTCGTTGGATCAGTTCTCGATGCTGCCCTTCCGGCACTGGGGCCCTTCCCCAGGACAAGCGAGGGTTTCGCCGCCCTCGGTAAGTCTCAGTCAGGGATCGAGCCGGGGGACATACTTGTCTTTGTGGAAGCCGGAACGGTATTCCATGTGGGGATAGCATTAAGCGAGCATTCCTTTATCCATTCTGCCTCCCAGGGACCACGGAGGGGAGTAATCATATCCGGCTTGAATGAAGCATACTGGGCTAGGCGCCTAGGAGACATACGAAGAATCGAATACTGAGCCGAATGTCCTGTAAGGAAGCGTTTTACCAATCGAGCCAAACCGCACAGTAGAAAAAATCCGCCCCGGAATATTCCGGGGCGGCCTGATATCTTGCCGGAGAAGGTCTTACATCTGTGCGGCTTCTATCGAATCGATCCGGTACTGGAACTTCCTGTCGTGAATCGTAAAGCTAAGCTTCTCGCCGGCCTTGTGCCCGAACAATTTTTTACCAAGAGGGGAGAGGTAGGAAATTACATTCTTCGCGGGATCGGACTCCCAGGGGCCGAGAATCGTATAACGTTCAGTCTCACCGCTCAGTTCGTTGAAGAGGGATACCACGGTGCCGAAGGAGATTTTGGATGTGGTTATCGTCGATGGATCGAAAATCTGGGCGCGTTCCAGCTCGTTCTTGAGCTTGCCGACGCGGGCGTTCAGCTCGTCCTGTTTTTCCTTGGCAGCCTTGTACTCGGCGTTTTCCCGCAGGTCTCCCAACGAGAGGGCAAAGGAAATTTCCTTCTGGTTCTGGGGCACGTCTACTTCCATGATTGTCTCTAGGAGTTTCTGCTTTTCCGTGTACTTCGAAGCGGTCACCATGAGACCCCTGGAAACAGTCAGTTTTTCTTCTTCGCCGAAAAAGCGCAAGGAAGGGTACTTCTCTGAGATTTTTCGCTTAATCGCCAGTTTCTCGGCAGGGTCCACTTCCTTGATATCCATCAGAAGAGCGTACACCCGTTCCGTAGTCTCGATATTGGTATCCAGAAGGAAGGTCTCTAGCACCTTGTCCTTGAACAGAATGTTCTCCACGAGCTTGTTTATCTTTTTGTTTTCCGTCGTGTTCTTGTGATTGTCTATTTCCTTGTAGCTTATATCGAGTATGTGGAGCAGGGTGAGGAGTATTTTTTCGTATACGATGCCCAGCTCGGCGAACCAGGGCTCTTCCCGCAGATCCTTGACCAGCCAGATAAATGCTTCTCGGTAATCCCTGTAATTTTCCACGATATCCATCGCCATCCGCTTGAGTTTATCCGAATGGCCGGCGTTTTTAAGCGCGTCAAGCATCCACTTGGATCGGGCGAAGGGAAGTAGCCTAATAAACAGCTCGGGCCAGTTGCCCACAAAATTCTTTATATGCTGGATGTAGGCGTTGCGAAGATCGCTGTCTTTAATAGTGAGGTAGACTTCCAAGGGATCCGTAATTTCGTCGAAGAGCTGAGCGAACTGGAGCGTTGTCGGAAGCTGGAAGCGCTTGTTCTTGGCGGTGAATTCCTTAAGCAGCAGGTATGAGGCGATCACGTGTTCGTCCACGCTTTGATAGGATTTGAGAAAGCCCGCGAAATAGCCGAACATTTCGGTGAAATAATCTGAATCGAAATCGTTGGACTCCAGATAGTCCCTGAAATATGCCACCCTGGCGAAGAAAGCCTTCTCCGCCTTGAACTGGATATAGACCTTCTCTTCGAAGGATAGCGGCCTGTCGCGGACGATGAAGGTCGAGATATCGTTTTCGGCGTTGCCAAAGGATGCGTCGGTCTTGAGCTTGTCCTTGGCCTTGGAACTCCATCCGTTCCACTCGCTTGAGCTCAGCACCGACGGGACGAGCTCGGCTTTAATGCGCTTGAAATCCGCAGAATTGTTAAAGCTTTTGATGATCGTCTTCAGCGTCCAGACCAGATCCGTCTTGACCTTATCACGTAGTTTTTCCTTGGGCCAAATGGCCTTGAGAACCCAAATATGATCCTTTGCAAGCGGCATGAGGCTGTCGATGGCCATCTTGAGAGACATCTTGTGGCCTCTGGATTTGGCGAAATCGATGGTAACCTCGTCGCCTTTGACAACAGCGATGCGGCCGATATTCCAGGTACGGTGGAAGACGAAATTGCCCACATCGAAGACAATATGCTTTTCAAAATCGTCCATCGCTTCGTGAAGAGAGCGGTAGGATTGGGCGATATTGGACAGTTTCAGATAGTCCTGGAGCCGCGAGTGCCCTGCATATTTGCCGGAGTAGCACTCGATGAGTTCCTTGCGCATGGCGGGATTTTTTTCGTCGTATTCGATGACAGTCTTTAAAATATCCAGGGCCGTATTCCAATCCTTTCCAGCCTTGTAGTGGTTGTAAAGGTCCATAAGGAGCATGGCCGCTTTGTCCGGCGATATCTGGGAGGCGATTTTTTTCTGGACATGGATGAAAAAGTCTATGTCCTCGGGGCAATAGTCGACCAGCTTGAGCCAGAGCTCCCGGACATTGGTGGGAAGCCCTTTGTTGATATAGCGCAGAAGTGCCTTTTTATAATAATCGATAGCATCTTCACGCTCGCCCAGCCTGTCTTTGCGTTCGGCGATCAGCTTGACTATGTCCGCTTCCTCGTAATCGATCTTAACAAGACGCTCCCATACGGCAAAACGCTGCTCGGCTTTTTCCTCTCCCTCGTAGCATTCGGCCAGCCGGGTAAGGGCGATTTTATTCTCACCGTAATCGAGAATGCGCAGACAGATATACTCGACGATATTGCCGCGCTTGCCCTCGGCGAAGAGATCCATGAGCTGGCTCAAGTTGGATTCGTCGGAAGGTTGTTTGCGCAATGAAACGATGCCAGCCAGATAGAGCGCGATCACGCTGGTCTTTGTATGGGACAGATGTTCGCTGCAGATCTTGTAAAGTTCGTCGAGAAGGCCGGACGTCTCGGCTTCCTCGATGAGGAGATCGAGTTCCTTCAGACTGCTCAGGGAATAGTTTTGAAGCGTCGTCCTGGTCCATTTTTCCTCGTTGAGCATCTGAAGGACTTTATCGACGAGCTGGGTATCTGCCATAGCGTTCTCCTCACTAAGATTCATACTGCTTGAAGATGTTCTCATCGAGCAGCCGGATTTTCTGCAAAGTCTTGTCAAGTTTGGCCTGTTCGGCGCCGGTGGCTTCGTAATGACGCAGCAGCCAAAAATACCTATTTAAAAGCCTGGGCTTCAGGCTCTGTTCCAGGGAGGGGTTCTCCCTGATGTCATTTTCAAGCTGGAATATGGATGAGGTGAGCCGGGAGCGTTCCGATGGAGTCAGCTCCCGGGCAAGTCCAAAAAGCCCCGAAAGCTCCCCGTACACAGGAATCCATTCAGGAAGCTCCTTGGTGCTCCCTTGCATCTCCTGAGTCCGCTGTATGAGCTTTCTGATCATGTCGGACTCCAGCAGTTCCAGATCGACCTTGTCCGGAGCAATAAAAAAGGCTTCCCTGAAAAGAGTTTTCGAAATCCGCTGCTCGCCCGAAAGGGCTTGGCAGTCAGCCAGTTCAGCCATATAGCGCGCATCGTCCTTCTTGAACTTCGCAGCCCTTTCAAGGTGCTGCAAGGCCGTCTCGTAGTCGCCCAGAGCTTTTCTGCATCTTCCCAGGCGAAAATCGAATTCTGCTCCCAGGGAGCTCTTTACCTCATCGGGAACCGAGAGGTAGAAGTCCAGGGAAAGCCCGAAGGCGAGGCGCTTAAAGGCGTAGAGCGCCTTTTCGAAATCCCCGGGGATCCTTGTCAAAAAATCCTGGAAGGATTTCCAGCGCGCCACGATACGGTCACCCTTGCCCAGGGCGGTTTCAAGCCCGGAAAGCTCCTCAAGCATGCCGCTCCAGAACTGGGCGCATTTCATCGCGAAAAGAACCTCAGGGTTGTCGAAGTCCTCGTGCATCGCCTGATCAAAGGCTTTGAGCGCCGAACCAAGATCGGCATTCTTGAGACACTCATAGCCCGACGCGAGCAAGGATGAAACGCGGTCCTGATTTTGCATGCTTATCCAATTCCGAATATCGCTGTAATAAATCATACTACCCGATCGCGGAGGGCAGAGTCAATCGATGCTCGAAAACCGCTCCCAGAGGCTCAAGATGCGGATAGTAGAGGGCAAGCGGCTGCGGCCTTCGCTTCCCAGCGCAGCTGCTCCATGATAAAATTAAAGCATGCAAAAACCGCTCATTGCTCCTTCGATTCTCTCAGCCGACTTCGCCGATATTGATTCGGCGCTTCGCACCATAGAACAGAGTGGATCGGACTGGGTTCACCTCGATGTCATGGACGGCCATTTCGTCCCGCCGATCACCTTCGGTGCCAAGATGGTGCAGGACATAAGAAAGCGCACCAGGCTTCCTCTGGATGCTCATCTCATGGTTGAACAGCCCGATAGGCGGATCAAGGAGTTCGCCGAGGCGGGTGCCGATTACATTACTTTCCATCCCGAGGTCTGCGTCCATGCTCACCGTTGCATACAGACAATCAGAGACAGCGGAAGCAGGCCGGGTATTTCCATCGTCCCATCGACAGCGATTTCGGCCGTAGAGGAGCTCTTGCCCTTTATCGATCTCATTCTCGTCATGACCGTCAATCCCGGTTACGGGGGCCAGGAGCTTCTGCCCTTCTGCCTGGAAAAAGTGAAAAAATTAAGGAAGATACGCGCAGAACTTAAGGCTGAGTTTCTCATCTCCGTGGATGGAGGAATCGGCCTCTCCACGGCTTCGCTGGTGGCTGAGGCCAGACCAGACATCCTGGTGATGGGATCTGCCTTTTTCTGCGCCCCGAATCCCGGATCCCTTGTGGAACAGATGAGGGCTCAGTATATGCCCAGGTCTGTCTGCTGATGAGAGCTATTGTCCAGAGGGTATCCTCGGCCTCCGTATCTATAGGCCAGGGGGCGACACGCTCCCTGGTGGGCAAAATCGGCGCCGGGCTTATCGTTTTTCTCGGTGTGGGCAGGGCGGACGGAGAGAGGGAAGCCGCCTTCATGGCCGAAAAAATAGCCGGACTGCGGATATTCATGGACAAGAAAGAAAAGATGAATCTCGCCCTCCTCGATCTGGGCTTGGAGGTGCTGGTCATCTCCCAGTTCACCCTCTACGGCGACGCCAGAAAGGGACGCAGACCTTCGTTCAGCCAAGCGGCGGACAATGATAAAGCCCTCTGGCTTTATCAGGGCTTCGTGCGGCATTTGGGCTCTCTCGGAATTCATACCGAACAGGGAGCCTTCGGTCAGATCATGTATATCGAAGCGGCGCTGGAAGGGCCGGTGAGCATTCTGCTGGATTCGGAAAAACAGTTTTGAGGCATTGTCCCTTTTCTTGGCGACAGGTCCTTTTCAATAGTGGTTTAGCTATATCAGCGCGGGGAAGACAGGCTGGCGAGAAGGCAGGCTGACGAGTAGAATATAAAAATGCCCCGGGGCTTTCGAACCCCGGGGCATTTTTACTTGAACGATAGATTAGGCCTTCTTGGAAGAGCCTTTAGGCCTGCCCACCGGGCGCTTGGCCTGGCCAGTTGCCTTGACCGACTTCGTCGACTTTGCCTTCGAAGCCCTTGCCTTGAGAGGCTTTACCGCTGCTTTCTTGGCAGTCTTAACCTTGGGTGCAGCCTTGGAGTTCGCCTTGACCGGCTTTTTTACCGACTTGGCGACAGTTGCCTTGACCGTCTTCCTGGCCGTGGCCTTGGGAGTAGCTTTGGACGCTGTCTTGGGAGCCGCCTTAGCGCCGGAGTCTTTCCTAGCCCTTACGGCCGTTTCCTTTACAACCTTGGTGCTGGGTCTGCCCCGACCCCTGGAGGGAGCTGCTGCAGCCTTGGCTGAAGCCTTTGTGGATGCTTTAGCGGCGGTCTTTACCCCGACCTTTGCGGCCTTTTTCGCCGGGGCCTTTTTAGTTGAGGCCTTTTTCGAGGAAGCTTCAAGAACGGCCTGGGCTGCTGCCAGCCGGGCTATGGGTACCCTGTAGGGGGAGCAGGACACGTAATTCATGCCCGCGGAGTGGCAGAACTTGACGCTCCTGGACTCGCCACCATGCTCACCGCAGATGCCAATCTTGAGTTTGGCGTTGGTGGAGCGTCCGCCTTCGATACCCATCTTCACCAGCTTGCCTACGCCGCTCTGGTCGATGGACACGAAGGGATCCTGGGCGAAGATTGCCCTGCCGCCTTCTTTTTCGGACATGACATAATCCGGAAGGAAACGCCCAGCATCGTCCCTGGAGAGTCCAAGGGTCATCTGGGTGAGGTCGTTGGTGCCGAAGGAGAAGAACTCCGCCTCGCGGGCGATCTCATCGGCCACCAGCGCAGCCCTTGGCAACTCGATCATGGTGCCTATGAGGTAGTCCACCTTTACTCCATAGCGGGCCAGCACCTCTTCGCAGATGGCCACGGCATTGGCCCTGAGGTCTCTCAGTTCCTCCACCACCGCCACGAGAGGGATCATGATCTCCGGGACGATGGTGAACCCTTCGTTTTTCACCAGCTCGCACGCCGCCTCCATGATGGCCTGGACCTGCATGTCGTAGATCTCCGGAAAGGTGACACCGAGACGGCAGCCGCGGTGGCCGAGCATGGGATTGAATTCGTGCAGGTATTCCACCTTGTGCTTCAGCTTTTCGGCGCTCACTCCCATGGTCCTGGAAAGGGCCTCGATATCCTTGTCTTCCTGGGGAAGGAACTCGTGGAGCGGCGGGTCAAGGAGGCGGATGGTTACCGGCAGGTCCTTCATCTCGCGGAAGATGCCAATGAAGTCCCCTTTCTGCATGGGCAGGATCTTCGCCAGGGCCTTCTTGCGACCTTCCACGTCTTCGGACAGGATCATCTCCCGAACAGCCGCGATGCGGTCCGCCTCGAAGAACATGTGCTCGGTGCGGGTCAGGCCGATACCCTCGGCGCCGAAATCGCGGGCGGTCCGGGCGTCCTTGGGCGTGTCGGCGTTGGCGCGCACGCCCAGCTTGCGGTACTTGTCCACCCAATCCATGATAGTCTTGAAGTCGCCCGTAAGCTGGGGAGGAACGGTCGGCACCTGGCCGAGCATCACCTCTCCGGTTCCGCCGTCAAGGGTGATGGTGTCACCCTTCTTCACGACATTGCCGTTCACGGAGAATTCATTGTTTGCGTAGTCGACCTTTATCTCTCCACAGCCGGCCACGCAGCATTTTCCCATGCCGCGGGCGACAACGGCCGCATGGGAGGTCATGCCTCCGCGGGCGGTGAGTATCCCTTGGGCGGCATGCATGCCGTGGATATCCTCCGGGCTGGTCTCCACTCGCACCAGGATGACCTTCAGGCCCAGCTTCGCGGCTGCCTCGGCCTCGTCGGCGGTGAACACGACACTGCCGCTGGCCGCGCCCGGTGAGGCGGGAAGCCCCTTTGCCACAACGGTGCGGGGCGCCTTCGGGTCCAGTGAAGGATGGAGGAGCTGATCGAGCTGGTCCGGGGAGACGCGCAGCACCGCGGTCTTCTCATCGATGAGCCCTTCTTTCACCATGTCCACGGCAATCTTGATGGATGCCCGGGAAGTGCGTTTGCCGTTGCGGGTCTGGAGCATGTAGAGGATGCCCTTTTCGATGGTGAATTCGATGTCCTGCATGTCCTTGTAGTGTTTCTCCAGGATATCGCGGATCTTCGCAAGCTGCTGGTAGCACTCGGGAAGGACGTCTTCCATGGCCGGAAGGTCGCCCTCCTTGTGCTTGGCGCGGTTGATGGGCTGTGGGGTCCTGATGCCGGCGACCACGTCCTCGCCCTGGGCATTCACCAGATACTCGCCGTAGAAGTAGTTCTCGCCGGTAGACGGGTCGCGGGTAAAGGCGACGCCGGTGGCGCAATCGTTCCCCATGTTGCCGAACACCATGGCCTGGATATTGACGGCCGTTCCCCAGTCCGCCGGGATGTTGTGCAGCCTGCGGTAGGTAATTGCGCGCTGGTTCATCCAGGAGCCGAATACCGCGCCGATGGCGCCCCATAGCTGCTCTTGCGGATCATCGGGAAAATCCTGGCCCAGGGTCTCTTTGATCTTCGCCTTGTATTTCCCCACCAGCTCTTTCCAGTCAGCGGCGGTCAGGTCGGTGTCCAGGTGGACACCTTTCTCCTCCTTTTTCTGCTCCAGGAGCTCTTCCAGGAGAGAGCCGTCCATTCCCATGACCACGTTTGCGTACATCTGTACGAAACGGCGATAGGCGTCGTAAGCGAAACGCTCGTCACCACTCTGGCTGATGATTCCCTGCACGGTCGTATCATTCAGGCCCAGGTTCAGGACCGTATCCATCATGCCCGGCATGGAAGCGCGGGCGCCCGAGCGGACCGACACCAGCAGCGGTTTTTCGGGATCGCCGAATCTCTTGCCGACCAGCTCTTCCACCTTGCGGACATTGAGGTTCACCTCATCCTTCAGCGAGGAAGGATAGGCGCGGTCGTTCTTGTAAAACTCGGTACACACCTCGGTCGTAATGGTGAACCCGGGTGGAACGGGAAGCCCGATGCTTGTCATTTCGGCCAGGTTCGCTCCCTTGCCGCCCAGCAGGGCCTTCATATCCGTAGTACCGTCAGCTTTGCCGTTTCCGAAGAAGTAGACATATTTTGCCGCCATACCAATCCTCCTAAGTTAGTTGGAGGGGCCGGATTCCGGCCCCATTTTATCAAGAATTACAGGAGGTTATATCTCAACCCCTCTATATTCCCTCTCTGTCGGTCAGGCCGAAATCCTCGAAAAATCGGCAATGGCGCTGAACAGCCGGGCAATGCCGGTAAGCAAGGCAAGCCGGTTGCTGCGCACCCGTTGATCCTCGGCCATCACCATGACTCCGTCGAAAAAGGCGTCCACCGGGCCTTTCAGACCCGCTATTTCCCTCAGGGCCGCCAGATAGTCCTTTTCGCCCGTCTTGACACGGGCCACGGACGCAACGACGTCAAAGGCCCTGGCCAATTCCCGTTCCGCCTCTTCCTGGAAAAGCCCGGCATCCACAGGGATATCCGTTCCCTCCTTCACGATATTGCAGACCCTCTTGAAGGCCACCGCCAGCGGCTCGAAATCCGGCCTTTGCCGGAATTCCGCCAGGGCGGCCATGCGCGAGGCCGTATCGTTCAGATTATCAAAGGAAATCGCCACAACCGCCTCCACCACGTCGGACGGGTAGCGGCCGGCCATTAGATTGACATAGCGGCCCCGGAAGAATTCCAGCACATCGGCGCGAACCTGGGATTCGTCACGGGTAAGCTTGTCCCTCAGAAGCGTCAGGGATGAGTCCACAAGGTCCGCCAGGGACAGTTCATATCCCCGATCCAGGATAATGGCGATAATCCCCAGCGCCGAACGGCGCAGGGCGTAAGGGTCGGCTGCGCCGGTAGGGATAAGCCCCACGCCGAAACAACCGCAGATGGTGTCCAGTTTGTCGGCTATGGAAACAAAGGCCCCGATGTCGCTGGACGGAAGGTCTCCTCCTGCCTGAGTCGGCAGATAGTGCTCATGGATGGCCACGGCGACATCCGCTTCCTCGCCGTATATGAGGGCGTATTCCCGCCCCATCACCCCTTGCAGCTCGGGAAATTCGCCCACCATGCCGGTTACCAGGTCGGCCTTGGCCAGAAAGGCAGCCCTGGAAACCTTGGCGGCGACTTCGGGACGAAGCCGGGAAGCAAGGCCTTCCGCCAGCTTCCTGAATCGTTCCATCTTCTCATGGGAGGTGCCGAGCCTCGCCTGGTAGACGATGCCCTTCAGGTCTTCCACGCGATCTTCCAGGGATACTTTCTTGTCCTCCTCGAAGAAGAAACGGGCATCGGAGAGACGGGCGCGCAGCACACGCTCATTGCCACGCCTGACCACGGCCGGATCCTCCGCCAGGGTGTTATTGACGGTTATGAAGTTGGGCAGGAGCCGCCCGTGCTCGTCAACAATGGAAAAATATCGCTGATGTTCACGCATGGAGGTGATGAGCGCCTCCTTGGGAACCATGAGGAAATCCGGAGAGAAGCTGCCGCATACCACGCTCGGATATTCCACTAGAAAGGTCACCTGCTCAAGCAGGCCCTCATCGGGAAGCACCCTGCCTCCCGCGGCGCGGGCCGCCTGTTCCACCTCGCGGCGGATGATCTCCTTCCGTTTCTCCGGGTCGGGAATGACGAAATGACGTTCGCACTCGTCCAGGTAATGGTCGAAGTCACGCACCGGAAAGGATGCGTCGGCCATGAAGCGGTGGCCCCGGGAGGCGCTGCCGCTGGTAACGGCGCCGAAAGAAAAGGGCACCACCACCCCGTCGTAGAGGGCGACCATCCAGTGCATGGGCCTGGCGAAGCGGACATCCAGGTTCCCCCAGCGCATGGACTTGCGGAACGGAATGGCGCCGATGACCCTGGGCAGGATCTCTGTGAGGATCTCCGCTGCGGGACGGCCGGTGATGCGCTTCGTGACTGCTACATATTCTCCCTTTTCCGTGGTCGCCAGGGCAAGATAGGCCACGTCCACGCCCTGGCCCCGGGCAAAGCCTTCAGCAGCCTTGGTGGGCCTGCCGTCCGCGTCAAAGGCGACCTTCTTCGCCGGCCCGAGCGCGGTAACCTCCGCGTCGGGCTGGCGGTCTTCCACCTCACGCACCAGGAGGGCAAGCCTGCGGGGGGTCGCCAGGGTCCGCACCTCTCCATGGGAAAGACGGGCGGTCTCCAGTTCCTTACGGATGAGGGTATCCAAATCCGCCATGGCCTTGGGCAGGAAAGCCGCCGGAATCTCTTCCGTGCCTATTTCCAGAAAAAGTTCCTTTCTCATGCCGGCGCCCCTCCTTTCAGAAGGGGAAAGCCGAGCCGCTCACGGAGCGCCAAGTAACCTTCGGCGCAAAGGCGGGCGACATTTCTCACCCTCCCGATATAAGAGGCGCGTTCGGTGACCGAGATGGCGCCGCGCGCATCCAGAAGGTTGAAGGCATGGGAGCACTTCATGACGTAATCATAGGCGGGAAGCACCAGTCCCCCTTCGGCGAGGCGGATGCACTCCTGCTCGTACATGGAGAACAGCCGAAGCAGCATATCGACATCAGCCTCTTCAAAATTGTAACGGGAGAACTCCACCTCGCTCTGGTGGTGGATGTCTCCATACTTGACACCCTTGACCCATTCCAGGTCATAGACGTTGTCCACGCCCTGCAGGTACATGGCTATGCGCTCGCAGCCGTAGGTTATCTCGGAGGAAACCGGCTTCAGGTCGATGCCGCCCGCCTGCTGGAAGTAGGTGAACTGGGNNGGGTAACTTCCATGCCGTCCAGCCATACCTCCCAGCCAAGCCCCCACGCCCCAAGGGTGGGGGATTCCCAGTCGTCTTCCACGAAGCGGATGTCGTGCTGGCTGGGGTTTATGCCGAATGCCTTCAGGGAGTTGATATAGAGGTCGAGAATATTCAGGGGGGATGGCTTCATTATGACCTGAAACTGGTAGTAATGCTGAAGCCGGTTGGGGTTTTCCCCGTAGCGGCCGTCCGTGGGACGGCGGGATGGTTCCACATAGGCTACTTTCCACGGTTCCGGTCCGAGAACGCGCAGAAAGGTGGCGGGATTGAAGGTGCCCGCTCCCTTTTCCACATCGTAGGGTTGCTGAATGACGCACCCCTGCCCTGCCCAGTATCCCTGCAGGGAGAGAATCAGGTCTTGAAAGGTCAAATGGCTTCCTCCGGTTGATTCATTAAACGTGGCGCGGGCGTCTGGAATAAAGGGCCGTACCGTAATGAATTTTCAGTATCACTAAAAATATGAGAGCCGTTAGATTACCCGTAACTCCCTTTTGTGTCAAGGATTATTGGCTTTTATTTACTATCAGTGAACAACCTTTACCTCGCGCAGAAAGTGCAGCGACATGAGGGGACGGGTCAGGTGCGCGGCGATGGAGTCATCCAGGATTTTCCCCGCCTCCTCCAGAGATTGCGGAGAAAAGCGGATCACCCCGAACCTTCCGGTCTCCATGGCCTTTTTCAGGATATCGAGCGTGGCGTCCCGGATGGAGCCCGGGTCCCCGCCGCCGGAGTCCAGGGAGAGGCGGTAGCCGACGATATTGAGCAGATTTACTTCGAAGAAACGCCGGTCGTCGGCACAGGGAGGAAAGGCGTCCAGGTATTCAAGATAAGAGGAAAGGAGACGATAGAGCCTTGGAACATAAAGCGCCTCCGGAATGAATCTGTCAACCAGCTCGCAGGCATATCCCGCATATCCGATCTTCGCCAGCTGGCTGCGGATGCGCGGAAAAACGGTCACTATATCGGCGCTCCTGAGCGAGCACAAGCCTTCCTTCAGAACCAGGCTTATTCTGATGCGAGCGAATATCTCGAAGGCTGGGCCGAAGCGTTTCACGCTCTTTTTCCCGTTACGGGCTATCCCGCGGAGCTTGCCGTGTTCGCGGGTGAACAGCGTAACAATCCGGTCCGCCTCGCCATAGTCCATGGCGGCAAGGACTATGGCTTCACATTCCGTGGTCTGCATGGAAAACAAGGTATCACCGACTGTGAAAGAGGTCAATTCATCCCCTGCGGTTCGCGGCAGGGAAGAATCGCCGCCGGAGGGAAGGGGAAGCCTTCAGCGCAGGCCCAGCCTGGTCATCAGCATTCCTATGTATTTGTTAAGGGGATGATTTCTGGCGAGTAACGGGATTGCGGGATTCTTTCGCTCGCCGATGAGATTGATCTCCTTGAGGATTACCGCGTTGTCCTCGCACCGAAGCCCCTGCCGGAGAATCTTCAGGGCCTTCTGCCTATGCCCGGCCATGAGATGGATGCGCCCCAGATGCAGATAATGGAGGGCGTTTCCGGGGTCGATTTTCAGCGCTTCCCTGCAGAGACAGATGGATTCGGGAAACTGGGAGCGGACCTTCGCCAGACATAATGCCAGATAGGAACAGTTCAGAGGTGTCCTGTCAAGAGTGGCCGCCTGCTCGAAGCATGAAAGCGCTAGGTAGATATGTCCGTTCTCCAGGGCGGAAAGACCCTTTCTGAAGATTTCCTTCACATGCGGTTCCATACCGACTCCTCTCATGAAAGGTTGGCCGAAGTTACAAAATAATATCGTATTTTCTGACAAAAATCGAGGGTCTCATGATATAGACCCACTGTTTTCTTATGGGAAGAGGGCGCATCCCGCGGCCAACAACGCCGAAAGCCGGCCGGATTCCGTCCGGTCACTCTTCACGCGATTCCTCTCTTGGCAGAAAAAGCCTCCGTGCGTATACTCGAATCCATGCAACAGGACAGAATACATTCCTTCCCGGAGGCGCCGGGGGTATACATCATGAAAAGCGCCGATGGAGCAATTCTTTACATCGGCAAGGCAAAAAACCTCAGGGTGCGGGTACGTTCCTATCTTGCACCGGAAAAGGACGCCCGTTACCAGATCCGTTTCCTGATGGCCAGGGTGGCGGACATAGACTATCTCGTCACCGACACCGAAAAAGAGGCTCTCATCCTTGAAAACACCCTTATCAAGAAACACCGCCCCAGATACAACATAAATCTCCGGGATGACAAGACCTATTTCTCGCTCCGCATGGATATGCGGGATGAGTTTCCCAGGCTGACCATAATCCGCAGGGTAATCCGGGACGGGGCCCGATACTTCGGGCCATATTCCTCGGCNNACCTCGGCCGCGGCGGCTCGCGATGTCCTGAAACAACTGAGACGCCTGTTTCCCCTGCGGCATTACCCGATGGAAACCTGCCGCCGCAGGGGCCGCCCCTGCCTCTACCATCAGATTGGCCAGTGCGCGGCGCCATGTCAGGGCCTGATCAGCAAGGAAGACTATGCGGCCCTCGCGGAAGGCGCGGCCCTGTTTCTGGAAGGCAAAAACCGGGACCTCCTCACGGTCCTGAAAAAAAGGATGGCCACGGCCGCTGCAGAGGAAAACTATGAAGAGGCGGCGCGATTCCGCGACCTGATCCGTTCCATCGAGATCACCGTTGAGAAACAGAAGATGGTAACGGAGACCGGAGATATGGACGCCCTGGGATTCGCCCGCCGGGATACCTTGCTGGAAATAGCGCTCCTTTTTATCAGGGGTGGGGTCCTCACCGGGGGCAGAAACTACACCTTTTCGTGGGAGATGGATGACGCGGAAGGGATATCTTCCTTCCTGAACGAATACTATAACCGGGACGTCTTCATTCCGGCGGAAATACTTACGCCGGTGAGCCTCCCTGAAGCGGATGACCTGGAAGATCTGCTTACGGATAAAAAAGGGAAGCGCGTGCGCATCCTTCTTCCGCGCCGAGGCGCCAAGGCGGAACTGTTGCGCCTGGCCGTGAAGAACGCGGAGACGGCCGTGGAAGAAGCTCTCCACTCACGGGAAGGCGCCGGTCGGACCCTTGAGGAATTGCAGCGCCGCCTCCATCTGGCGAATCTGCCCCGCCACATCGAGTGCTATGACATTTCCAACATACAGGGAACGCATGCCGTGGGAAGCAGGGTGGTTTTCCGCAACGGACAACCGGAGAAAAGGGACTACAGGCGCTACCGGATCAAAGGGGTATCCGGCGCCGATGATTACGGCATGATGCGCGAGGTGCTGTCCCGCCGCTGCCGCGACCTTGAAAAAGACCCGCCTCCGGATCTGTTTCTCATCGACGGCGGACCGGGGCAACTGAACGTATTGGCGCGTGTCCTTGACGACCTGGGCGTCAGCGGACCGGACGCGGCCGCCCTGGCCAAGAGCAGGGTGCGTAGCGACGTGGAGGATGAGGAAATCCGGCGAAGCGACGAGAGGGTCTTTCTGCCGGGAAGGAAGAACCCGGTGACGCTGCGCCAGAATTCCGCGCCGCTTCTCCTTCTCGCCCGCATAAGGGACGAGGCGCACCGCTTCGCCGTTGCCTACCACTCCAGGCTCGGCTCCAGAGAAGCGCTGCGGCCGGGCGCGGAAAAGATCCCGGGCATTGGCGAAAAACGCTGGAAGAGCCTGTTGCGCCACTTCGGAAGCCTTAAAACCGTTCGCGAGGCAAGTCTCGAAGAGCTGATGCAGGCGCCCGGCATCAGCAGGGCAGTGGCGGAAACAGTGCGGGGGCACTTTCACCCTGAAAAGAGTGAATAAAACTATTTGAATTTCTTCGAGTCTTTTTGTCCTTGCGTAATCAACCGCCGTTTTGCATGCGCATTATCGTCGCCGCTTTAATCTGAGCGCCCTGTTGCTTCTGAGTTTTTGTATGATATGCAGACGCCACAGCAGCAGTGCGCCGTAATACGCCACAACCGACGACACTACCGCAGCCAGTGAAACTCCCAGAAGAAAAGGTTTCCATACCAGCAGCATGCCGTTGGCAAGCCAGTCTATGCTGAGTTCAAAGTTGAATTTCCGCGCCGGAATGCCCAGCAGGATCGCCCCGAGCTTGTAGCAGAAATAAGACATCGCCGGAGTGGTTACCGGATTGCTGACAAAAACCAGCGCAACCGAAACAGGCAGATTGGCCCGAAAGTAAACCGCGCCGATAGCGGCCAGCAGCATCTGGGAAGGGACGGGAATCCACATGCAGAATATGCCTATTGCACAGGCTTTTGCCACATTTCCCCGATTAAACTGCCACAGAAAGGAGGCATGCAAGACGTCTCCCAAAAGACGAAGATGCTTTCGGGCTTTCAGCTTTTCAGGATCAGGAGTCCATTTTTTCAAGAATTTTCGAGGCATATAGAGTTTTGGGCAAAATGTGAATCATCTGTGCGCCGTCTTTGCGGCCCTGGCCATGCAGGCCGGTAGACAAGGCAAAGCCGTTAACTTTCGATGATTCCAACTGCCGTTTCCAGGATTTAATAAGAATGATTTATTTGCTCAAGAGTGTCAACATTCGAGGTCGAAAGAAGGGATGTCGTCAGGATTCTTCAGCATCAAGCAACAGGTTATGCCAATGTATATCGTCATGCCAACCTGGCGCCCGGTTCGTGCGCAAAAAAGGGGGCCGCCAGAGGAAACCGGCCCCCTTTTTGCGCAAACGAGCTCCAATCTCCACCATTGATCAGAACGCCCTGGTGATATTCAGGCTGGTCATTACTCCCTCGGTGCGGTCCACTGCGCCGAATTCAATGTTCGTCCGCAGCTCCACAAGAGTTTTCCATTTGGGAATGGCGAACCGTATTTCCGGTCCGACGGCGAAGACCCGGTCGTGAACTTTGTCCCAGGCAACGTCCTTCCCCCTGTCATCGGTGACCTGGAACTGGGCATATCCCACCACGCCCACTTCAAAGCCCTTTAGAGGCCCGATTCCGACGGAGGACGGAAGGGCCTTTCCTATGCCCCACTCGAAATGGAAGTCATCCCCGTAGCGAACATCATGACCGCGCTGCTTGGCGTGGGTTTCATAACGGCCGAGCCACGAGATGCTCCAGGTCCTGGCCTTGTCTGGATAGTAGGTGCCGCCGGCGTCGAACTGCCCGGTCCAGTAGCCTTTGCCCGCGCCACCAGGCCGCTTGGGGTCATAATATCCGATGGGTACCCACGCCATCAGGCCGATTACCGCGTCCCACTGCTCACCATGCCAGGAGATGGCGATGGGCTCAACCACGCAATCCCCAAGTGAGACACGGCTGTCTGAAAGTCCGCCCGCCTTGAAGTCCGTATACACGACGGGAATGACCACATTGGGGAGCCAGTCCCCGCCCAGGATCTTGATGTTGGTCACCCAGATGGGACGGTGGACCTGCGCATAGACCAGGACATCCAGATCCGCGGGAAGTTTCTTGCCGTCAGCCCCTGTCAGGGTGTCGGTATGATAGAAGAAGTTGTAAAGCCGGTAGTAAAATCCGGGAGGGCCGACGGTGGCCACCTTGATCCCTTCCCCTCCGTTGGTGAAATGGTTGCCGGTCGGTCCAGCCAAGGCTGCACTGCTCCACGGCAACACGCAGACAAGAGAAAGCAACAATGCCAGAGCCTTTCCTTTCATAGAGCCTCCTCATTTCAAGCCGGGCACGCGCCCCGCAAGGACCTCCGGCGGGTAGCGCCCCTCATCTACCCGCCTGGGGAGCAGACGGAAGTCCGCTCCCCAGGCTTCATCAATTCACTGTCAGTACGCTTTTTCCATGATTGCCAGGATATCTTCCTTGGACGGTTCCCGTGGATTGAACAGGGTGGAAACCTCCTTCAGGGCGTCTTCGGCAATGCGATCGAACATGTCTCTGGTAATGCCGCACTCTTTCAGGGTGGGGATTCCAAGTTCTTTATTGAGGTTTTTAACAAGGTCAACGGCAGCCTGAGCGGCAGCGGTATCGCTCATTCCAGCCACGTCGATCCCCATTGCAACCGCGATGTCCCTGAATCTGGCGGGCGCCGCCTCCATGTTGTATTCCATTACATGGGGAAGGCCGATGGCATTGGCGACCCCGTGCGGGAGATTGAAATGGGCGCTCAGGGGATGGGCTATGGAGTGAACCAGCCCGAGTACCGCGTTGGTGAAGGCGAATCCCGCCATCATGCTGCCGAGGAGCATGGCGGAGCGGGCTTCAACGCAGGAACCTTCCCTGGTCGCTTTCACGATATTATTGCGGATGAGCTCAATGGCCTTCAGCGCCAGAACGTCCGTGGGAATCATGGCGTTTTTGGAAACATATGCTTCTATGGCATGGGTCAAGGCGTCGAGGCCGGTGGAGGCCGTTATTCCGGGCGGCATGGCCACGGTGAGAAGCGGATCCGCCAGAGCCAGGGTCGCGCCCACGAACTGGCCGCCGATAACCATCTTTTTCTTGCGGGCCGTGTCGGTGACGATGCTGAACGCGGTGACTTCACTGGCTGTTCCCGCGGTTGTGGGAATGGCTATAAGGGGCTTTCCGGGGGCCTTCACGGTATTTATGCCGTCATACTGGTTTATGGGCGACGGGTTGGTGAGGAGGATGTTGATGGCTTTCGCGGAGTCGATGGAGCTGCCACCGCCGACCGCTACGATGACATCCACATTGGCGGAGCGGGCGATGGCCGCCGCCTCTTCCACCTGGGTATCGGGAGGATTGGGGAGCACGCCGTCATATTCGACCGCCTCGACGCCGGCTGCCTTCAGGGATGAGATCAGGCCATCCACGATGCCAGCCGCCTTGACTCCCTTGTCGTAAACCACGAATGCCTTTTTAGCGCCCATCCCCGCCGCTGTTTCACCCAGTTTCCCTGAAACTCCTTCACCAAAGTGAACAAAACTCGGAATTCCGAACATGAATTGCATAGCATCCCCCTTTTTTCGTTGTTTTTTTTGCCTGGCTCAATCCCCGCCTGTACGATGAATCTGTGCCGGTTGCCCCCTTTCGTTCAATATTTTCGCCGCTCCCTTCACAGAACTGCGTCTGATCCAAGTTGCCTGGGAGTTTACCGTCGATACGGTATATCAAGGTGATAACATCGGTGATGTCAGAGAGGTACAGTAGACGGACAAGGCTGTCTCAGTCAATATCTATTTGTGTCTATCCGGAAACGGTTCTTTTCACCCTTATATAAGGGGGATGGTGCATCTGGAAGAGAACGACGTTGCCTGATTCGCTGCTTCTATTTCGCCTCATGATTGGCCGCGCATCATCTCCACCCGTTTCCGCAAGATGAAGCCTGCTCGATCTTTGGCCGGAATCACCTCCAGACAGCCCTGTTCTATCCCCAGATCGGCTGTTTTCGTGTGCGCTATCCCCACGGCCCGATCCCACCCCGACATGCCCGGTCCGTGAGGATTGTCGGCGGCGGAAATGAGGGGAAGGATGTCCGCAATCCCCGCCTTCAAAGCCTGCTGGGCCACGAGAATCCTCGCGGAATCCCGGAGTTGACGCCATTTATTGGCATGACCGTGCAAACGGCAGGTCCCCGCCAGCGCCCGTCTCCAGGAAACCGGAAGGCGGAGCCCGTCACAGAACCTTCCCGCCGCGTCCCGTCCGGCCTTGTCATGTCCGTGGTGAGCGGGGTAGAGGGCGGGATCGGTCGACAGTTTTCCCAGGTCATGAAAAAAGGCGCAGAACCTGGCCAGAGGGTCGCCGACGGCGGCGGCCGTCCTTTGCATGACCTCAAGGGCATGGGTGAAAAGATCACCTTCAGGATGTCTCTCAACAGGCCCCGCAGGCACGGCGCCCATGGCGAACAACTCGGGCAGGTATGTCCCGCCCACGCCCGTCTCCATCATTCTCCGGAAAAACAGGCCCGGCTCTTTTCCGGCCAGGGCCTTGACCATTTCGCGGCTGAAACGCTCCACGGGAATGGCCCTGAAACACCCCTCCCACGAGGCCTCAGCTATCATCCGCTCTGTTTCGCACTCCATGCGCCACCCGTCCGCCTCGAAGCGGAAAGCCCGGAATATCCGTACGGGATCGTCTTGAAAAGACTCTGGCGAGCAGGCGCGGAGCGCCTTTCGCCCCAGGTCCTGAATCCCTCCGAACAGATCGATGACCTCCCCGTCAAGGGACATGGCCAGGGCGTTTACCGTGAAATCACGGCGGGCCAGATCCCCACGCAGCATCCCCTCCCCATCGATCCTGGTGACCTCTATCTTGCCGATTGCCGGGATGTGGCGGAACCAGATGGGGGCGCTGCTGACCGGATCAACCTGCCTGAATCCGCGCGATGTCAATTCCTCCGGCGTCAGGGCGGCGACGAGATCCAGATCCTCTCCGGTCTTTCCTAGGAGAGAGTCCCTGACGCTCCCGCCGACAATCCATATGCAAGGCCAGGTTTCCTGGGGAAACAGTCTTTTCGCGAGGCTTGCGGCCGTCATTTCATACCCCCGGGAGCCGTATCCAGCCCATAATCCCGAAAACCTCTATCTGGCGCATGGTCACGGATTACACCGGGAAGTGGCTTCCCCCTCGACCAGGGCAGCCAGGCAGTCGATGAAGAGGGGCGAGTCGTTCAGGGATGGGGCGCGGCGGAAATTTCCTATGCCGTGCTCCCTGGCCAGGGCCGCACAGGTGACGTCTATCTCGTAGAGTGTTTCGATATGGTCGCAGACAAAGGAGACCGGGACCACAAGAAGGTTGCGTCGCCCCTCCCGGCCAAGGCGCTCGATGGTCTCTTCGGTGGAGGGCGCCAGCCATTTCACCGGCCCCGCCTTTGACTGGAAGGCCAGCTCGTGGCGCATGCCGGGAAGACGCCCCATCACCAGCCGCACCGTCTCCTTCACCCGGGACAGGTAGGGATCGCCGCCTTCGATGAAGGATACGGGAAGGGAATGGGCGGAAAAGAGGAGGGTGACATCATCGGGTTCGTCAAAACCGGCTATACCTTCGGCAATCCTCTGCGCCAGGGCGTCGATATAGAGGGGTCGGTCGTGAAAATCCTCGATGAATGAGACCTCAAAGCCCGTCCCCGACAGGGCGAGCACCCTCCGCAATTCGTTGAAAGCGGAACCGGTGGTAGCGCGGGAGTAGTGGGGATAAAGGGGGAGCGAGATGACGCGGGTCAGCCCCTCGTTTTTCACCGCGGCCAGGGCCTCCAGGATGGAGGGCCGCCAGTAGCGCATGGCTACGAAACAGCGGAAACCGCCACCCAGCCTTTTTTCCAGGGCGCGCGCCTGGGCCTCGGTCAGGTCGCGGATGGGCGACCTGCCGCCGATTCTCTGGTACTGTGACTCCACCTTAGGCGCGCGCCGCCGGGCGATCCAGCGGGCAACAACCGGCTGGAGAAAGGCCGGACCGAGCCGGATGATGTCCCGATCAGAGAAAAGGTTCAGGAGAAAGGGCTCCACTGCGTCCAAGGAATCGGGCCCTCCCATCTGGAGAAGAAGCACTGCGGTTTTTTCGTTCATGAGAAACCTTGAAAGAACTGTAACTATTCAGCATATAGAATTTTCTGTCATTCCCGAGGCTGTAATCGGGAATCCAGAAGGGTTTTCATTTGAAAGCCATGGATACCCGACAAATGCACTCGGGCATGACAGACGCTTAGTTGACAGTTTTTGTGCTGAATAGTTACAAAGACTTTATGTTTTCGTCAAGCGGTGGACGCATTCCACCATGAATCTGGCGTTGTCCGGAGGGGTGTCCGGCAGGATGCCGTGACCCAGATTGAAGATATGCCCCGGCCTTCCCCGGTTCTCCCCCAGGATCCTCTTCACTTCCGCCTCGATGTGGGGCCTGGGCCCGAAGAGCGCCGCCGGGTCCAGGTTTCCCTGAACCGCTACATCCGGACCGAGGAGGTCACGCGCCCTTCCAAGAGCCGTATGCCAGTCGAGGCCGATCACATCCCCGCCCGCTTTACGCACTGAATCCAGCATGGCGCCGGCGTTCTTTACGAAATGGATGAGCGGAACGCCCTTTCCAGCCAGACCCTCTATCACCCGTGACGTGTAGGGGAGGGCGTAGCGTTCATAATCTGCGGGCGATAGAATCCCTCCCCAGGTGTCGAAGATCTGCACGGCCTGCGCACCCGCCTTTATCTGGCCGCCCAGATAGGCGATGAGCATGGCCGTCAGCTTTTCCATAAGGGCTGAAAACACCTCCGGGGCGCAATACATCATTTTCTTGACTGTGGCGAAGTCCCTGGAGCCCTTCCCCTCCACCATGTAGCAGGCAAGGGTGAAAGGCGCGCCGCCAAAGCCGATGAGTGGGACGCGCCCCTCCAGCTCCCGGCGCAGGAGTCGTATCAGCAAAGGGAGGAAAGGCATGTCTTCCTCAAGAGAGGGGATGCGCAGGCTCTCCACGCCCCTGAGGGTGCGGACCGGCGCCTCGAAGACCGGCGCGGGCGAAAAATCCAGCTTCATCCCCATGGCCTCCACTGGGATCAGGATGTCGGAAAAGAGGATGGCTGCATCCACACCCAGGATATCCACCGGCTGGATGGTCACCTCCGCGGCCAGTTCCGGGGTCTTGCACAGTTGAAGAAAACCGCATTTCTCCCTCACCTTCATGTATTCGGGCAGATAGCGTCCCGCCTGGCGCATCAGCCAGACCGGGGCGCGCTCCACCGGCAGGCCCCGGCAGGCGTCAAGAAAAATGGTGTTCATGGATATTGCTCCTTATTCCTTATGGGTTCAGATGGGGTCCCGCGAAAAGGCAGATCATATTTCTTCCATGGCCCGCAGAAGCCGGTTGTTCTCCTCGGCGGTCCGCACCGCCACCCGGAAGAAACGACTGTCCAGTCCGGTGTAATTGGAACAATCACGGATAATCATCTTCCGGTGGAGGAGCCGGTCACGGAGATCGGCGGCGGTCATGCCGTTTCCCATCTCCACCAGGAGATAATTGGCCGCGGCGGGAAAGGGTTTCAGCCCCGGCATGAGGGCAAGGCCGTCGCAAAGGGATTGGCGCTGCTCCCTAACAAAGCGGATGGTCCGTTCGCGGTAGCCGGCATCGGCCAGGGACGCGACGCCCGCTATCTGGGCCGGAGTGTTCACGCTCCAGGGTTCCATGGCCCTGCCGCAACGCTCAATTATCCCGGCGGAAGCCACGGCATAGCCGAGCCTGAGTCCGGGTATGGCATAGAATTTGGTCATGGAGCGGAGCACGATGCCGCCGCCGTTTCCGGCAATAAGCCCCTTCGCCGATTCCTCCTCGCAAAAGTCCATGAACGCCTCGTCCAGAACCAGGAATGTCCCGGCGCCGCGGCACATGCCGTAGACCTCCCGGACGACGGAAAGGGGGAGAAGCGCGCCGGTGGGATTGGCAGGGTTGCACAGAAAGAGGGCGTCGACTCCCAGACTGAGGCGTTGGCGCAATCCTTCCATGGAGAGAGAGAAATCGTCCCCTGGAGAGAGGAGGAGGTATTCCGTTTCCCATCCGGCCCGTTCCAGGGCCCGGGCATATTCGGTGAAGGCGGGAGCGACGATGAGTCCCCTTTTGCCGGGGAGCATGCGCGGCAGAAGATAGATCAGTTCGGTGGAACCGTTGGCGATTATGATGTTGTCCGCATCCACCCCGTGCAGCCGGGCCAAAGAGCGGCGCAGCTCCAGGGATTCCCGGTCCGGGTAATGAACCGAGAGGCTCAGGGAAGAGCAGACCGCTTCGCACACGCCCGGAGCTGGGCCAAGGGGATTGATGGAGGCGGAAAAATCCAGCAATTCCTCGGGCGGCGCCTCCAGCCGGCGGGCGATGGCGAAGACGGAACCGCCATGGTCAAAGGGATTGGTCATGGATGAAGGCGCTCCCGTCGGCCACAGGGGAGGCATGTTTTCCCCACTCTCCATCCGGCCCATGAGCCTTTCATTTCCCGGCCAGCTCCATTTCCTGGAGTCTCCGGATGCGGTCACGAAGGGCCGCGGCCTTTTCGAACTCCAGCTCCTTGGCGGCCGCCAGCATCTCCTTGCGCAGCTTTTTCACCAGCCCCGGAATCTTTTCCGGGGAGACATACTCTTCGGTCTCCTCGGCGGCCCTGGCTACGGTGACGTAATCATGCTCCTCGATGGATTCCAGGATGCTCCTGAGACCCTTTTTCACCGTCTGGGGCGTGATGCCGTGCTCCAGGTTGAAGGCTGACTGGATGGAACGCCGCCTCTCCGTCTCATCGATGCATTCCCGCATGGATCCTGTGATGGTATCGGCATACATGATGACCCTGCCGGAGACGTTGCGGGCCGCCCTGCCGCAGGTCTGGATCAGGGACCGGGTGGAGCGGAGGAACCCCTCCTTGTCCGCGTCCAGAATCGCCACCAGGGACACCTCCGGGATGTCCAGACCCTCACGCAGAAGGTTGATGCCCACCAGCACATCAAACTCGCCCAGCCGCAGGTCGCGGATGATCTGCATCCTTTCGATGGTGCTGATGTCCGAATGGAGGTATTTCACCTTCACCCCCAGTTCCCGGTAGTAATCGGTGAGTTCCTCGGCCATGCGCTTGGTGAGGGTGGTGACCAGGGTCCGCTCCCCCCTGGACGAGGTCTCACGGATCTCGTGCAGGAGGTCGTCCACCTGCCCGGCCGCCGGGCGCACCTCTATCTCCGGGTCGAGAAGGCCGGTGGGGCGGATCACCTGCTCCACCACAACGCCCCCTGCCTTCTTCAATTCGTACTCCGCCGGGGTGGCCGACACGTAAACAGCCTGATTCAGCTTGCCGCTGAACTCCCTGAAGTTGAGGGGACGGTTGTCCAGGGCCGAGGGAAGACGGAAGCCGTAGTTCACCAGGGTCTCCTTGCGGCTCCGGTCGCCGCGGTACATCCCGCCGATCTGGGAGACCGTGATGTGGGACTCGTCGATGATAAGGAGAAAATCCTTGGGGAAATAGTCGATAAGGGTGTATGGAGGCTCTCCGGCGGCCCTGCCGTCAAAATGGCGGGAATAGTTTTCTATACCCTGGCAGAACCCCATCTCCTCCATCATCTCTATGTCGAAGAAGGTGCGCTGTTCAATGCGCTGGGCCTCCAGAAGCATGTTCTGCTCCCGGAACCAGCGGATCCTCTCTTCCAGCTCAACGCGGATGGACTCGACGGCGCGCTCCAGGGTCTCCCGTGTCGCCACGTAGTGGGAGGCGGGGTAGATGGCGCACTTGGATATGCGCTGCACGACCTGCCCCCGCAGGGGGTCGATCTCGGCAATCGCCTCCACCGTGTCGCCGAAGAACTCGATGCGGAGGGCACGCTCGTCGTCGTGAGCGGGAAATACCTCCACGATATCTCCCCGCACGCGGAAGGCGCCGCGGTGAAAATCCATGTCGTTCCGTTCGTACTGTATCTCCACCAGTTTGCGCAGGAGGTTGTCCCGTCCGTAATCATCACCCTGGTGGAAGAAGATGTGCATGGCCTGGTAGGACTCGGGCGAGCCGATGCCATAGATGCAGGATACGGATGCGACGATGAGGACATCGCGCCTGGTGAGGAGGCTGCGGGTGGCGGAATGGCGCAGCTTGTCGATCTCGTCGTTGACTGCTGAATCCTTTTCGATGAATGTATCCGTTGTCGGCAGGTATGCCTCGGGCTGGTAATAGTCGTAGTAGGAGACAAAGTACTCGACGGCGTTTTCCGGAAAAAGCTCCTTGAATTCGCCGTAGAGCTGGGCCGCCAGGGTCTTGTTGGGGGCTATTACCAGCGTGGGCCTGTTGACGGCAGCCACCACATTGGCCATGGTAAAGGTCTTGCCGGAACCGGTGACACCCAGGAGCACCTGATCCCGCTCACCGGCAAGGATACCCTCCGTCAGTTCCCTTATGGCGGCGGGCTGATCGCCGCGCGGCTCGAAACCGCTGATGAGCTTGAATGCGTCCATAGGCCTTCAGATTTCGATGCGGAACTGGGCGCCGCCCTCCACGTTGCACGCGGTCAGCTTGCCGTCCATGTGTTTCTCGATGATGGTCTTCGACATGGAGAGTCCCAGGCCGGTGCCGTTTTCAACGGCGCGGGTCGTGAAATACGGTTCGAAGATGCGATGGATGATCTCCCTGGATATCCCTCCGCCGTTGTCGGTGACGGTTATCACCGTCCTTTTCTTTTTCCTGTATCCCTCAATGCGTATTACCGGATTTTCCGTGAGCCTTTCGCGGAAGATGTCCCTGGCGTTGCCGATGATGTTCAGCAGGGCCTGGGAAAACTCGTTGGGGTACCCCACAACAGTCAGGTCGTCGTCAATGTCCACTTCAACGGCGACATTGTTATAACGAAGGCCGGTCTCCACAAAGGAAACGGCGCGATCCACATTATGTCGCAGGTTGAAAGCCTTTTTTTCCTTGTCCCGCTTGAAGAATCCGCTAAAATCGTCGATGGTGCGCGACATGTGCTGGATAATATTCAGCGTTTTACTGATGGTGTCGTCCAGGTATTCCTTGTCGAATCCCCCGAAGACGTATGTTTCCCCCAGATCCTGGATGAGCAGCGATATGGATGTCAGTGGCTGCCTCCACTGATGGGCGATGCCGGCTATCATCTCTCCCATGGCGGCCTGCCGGCTCTGGAGGATCAGGAGATGGTCCTTCTCGCGGTTTTTGGCCACCTCGTCCCTTATCTTTTCCTCAAGGGTCCTGTTCAGCTCCTCCAGCCTCTCCTTCTTCTTCCTGAGCCGCTCCTCCATGCGCAAGCGTCCGGTGATGTCCCGAAGCGTGGCCAGGTAGACCTTCTCTCCCTCCCACTCGGTTTCCACAAGCCGCATCTCCATGGTCAGGGTCTCATCACCGGCGCCGGAAATGGATATTTCCGTTCTTTCCCGGGACAGGGAAAAGCCGAAGGGTTTCCCTTCCAGCTCATCGGCGCTCCTGCCGAAAATCCTTTCCGCTGCCGGATTGACGAAAAGGATCATACCCTCGCGGCTCACAAGAAGGATGCCGTCCGCGCTCCTGAAGATGATATTGCGGAAACGTCCCTCGCACATCCTCAGTTCGGCCGTTCTCAGCTCCAGCTGCTCACTGAGCCTGCTAAAATCGGACATTGCAATATGCCTCCTGTCGTTGAATAAGCGGGTAAACGCAAAGGTCCTCATGCCCCGGAAACGTTGTCCACTCTAACCGGAGCGCTCAAACCATGTCAAGGAATAGACCGGATGGGTAAATCATCCCTTTGCGCCGCCGTTTCATCTGCGGCCCGAGCCCGCGCCGGTATATAGCCGCAGAAAGGCTCTTCCGCCAGGTAATCGCCGTAAACCGCGTCGGCCCTTGCCCTGCATCCTCCGCATACGTTCAGGAACTCGCACCGGCCGCACTTGCCCTTGTACAAGCTGAAATCACGCAGCTCCAGGAAGAGGGGAGATTTCTCCCAGATCTCCCGCAAGGGGGTCTCCTTTACATTGCCCGCCGTCCTGGGAAAGTAGGAGCAGGGCTTGACGTTGCCGAAACAGTCAATGAGGCAGATGGATTGGGCCGCGATGCACCCCTTGCCTCCCCCGGTGGAGAAGGAGAGGGAACGTCTCTCTTGTTTGATCCCCCGGGCGGCGGAAAGCTGCCGCGCCAGACGGTAATAGTGGGGGGCGCAGGTTGGACGCATGAGGATTTCGTCCTCTTGCGACTCCTGGAGGAAATGCCACTCCAGGATCTCATCGTAGTCGTCCCCGGAGATCAGCTCCTCCAGAATATCCGCTCCCCGGCCGGTCGGAACGATCATGAACATATACCAGGCCGTGGCGCCCAGGGATTTGGCGAGGCGGAAGACATTAGGGATATCGGAGCGGTTCCGCCTGGTAAAGGAGGAGTTGATGATGAATTTCCGGCCGTTGCGGCGGAAGGTTTCCGCGGCCCGGATGACTCCGTCAAAGGCGCCTTGACACTGGCGGAAATCATCGTGGATCTCCGCCGTGCTTCCGTCAAGGGAAAGTGAAACCATCTGAATGCCTGCCTCATCCATGCGGCGGCACACCCCGTCATCCACCAGGGAACCGTTGGTGGCCATGCACATGCGAAGCCCCAGGGAGGTCCCGAAAGAGGCCAGCTCGAATATATCGTCCCTGAGGAGAGGCTCGCCGCCGGAGAGCACCACCACCGGATTGGCGAAAGAAACGATATCGGAAAGGAGGCGTTTCCCTTCATCGGTGGAGAAATCACCCTCCGTGGAAGCCTCGTTGGACGAGCAGCGGCAGTGGACGCAACGCAGATTGCAGCGTCTGGTCACCTCCCAGGCAAGCCATTTCAGAGTGAATCCTTCGCTCATGACAGTTCCCGCGCCCTGGCGATTATCCGCCGGACCCTTTCTTCCGCCCCGGCTTCACCGGCGGCGGACGCCCGGCATCCCTGGAGCAGCTCCTCAGCAAGCGCGTCCAGAATGTTCCACCGTTCCAGGGCTATTACCGGCATGCCGTCCACCAGGTCGGTGCCCAGCCACTCGGCAATCCCCCCCAGCACCTGCCCGGCAGCCTCCTCCCCGCACCCGGCGCGCACCCGGAGAAACCTTTCCCCCCAGTCGGCGATGTCACCGGCCAGGGTCCTGAAAAAATCTTCACGTCCCAAAGTCATGGAGCCCCCGGTTTCCGCCGCCTAAGGCAGGGTGAAATAGAACGTCGCGCCCTTGTCCAGCGCGGCCTCGGCCCAGATGCGGCCGCCGTGGCGATCGATGATCCGCTTCACCATGGCAAGGCCTATGCCGTGCCCGGCAAACTCCCCTTCGTCATGGAGGCGCTGAAAGGGAAGAAAGAGCTTTCCGGCCTGTTCCATGGAAAAACCTACCCCGTTATCCCTGACGAAGTACACAGTCTCGTCGCCATGCCTGGTTTCGCCGAATTCTATCAGCGGACAATCGCGGCGGGCCGTATACTTCCAGGAATTTCCCAGCAGATTCTCCAGAACGGCCTTCACCAGGCGCTTGTCGCATTGCGCTCGCACACCCGGCTCTATGGCGAACTCAACCCTGCGGTCAGGCTCACGCTGGCGAAGGTCCGCGGCAGTCAGTTGCGCCAGACGGCTGAGATCGGTTTCCTCCCTGTTAATATCACCGCTGGAGAGGGTGAAAAGCCGCATAATGGCATCTATTCGAATACCCATTCGCCTTCCGGCGGCCTGGATCTTTTCCAGGTAGGAGCGGCCCTGTTCATCGAGCCGGTCGGCATATTTCTCCCTCAGCTCGCGGGAAAAACCGTCAATTATCATTAGCGGGGTATGAAGGTCGTGGGAAACGGAATATCCGAAGGCCTCCAGCTCACGATTGGCCGACTCCAGCTGGGCTGTCCTCTGGGAAACCCTTTTTTCCAGTTCCAGGTTCAGCATGCGGATCTCCTCTTCCGCCCTCTTCCGCTTCTCCTCGATTCCTATGGCGCCGGCGAGGATTCCCAGGAGCCTCTTTTCTTCCTCACTGGGGACATAGTCATCTTCATAGAAGACACAGAGGGCGCCGATGGTGATACCGTCAAAGGATACCGCGCCGCCCACACAGGTCTTCAGGCCGTAGCGGAGCACATTCGGGTCGGTCGCGGCAAAGGATGAGCCGGGAAGATCCCGGATCACGCTCGCGCAATTCACCCCTCCCCGGATGAGTTCAAAGCAGACTCGGCCCTCCGGCGCCTCTTGTGAGGGAAAATCCGGCGGGGTGCGCCAGCGGCCTATTGCATGGAGATGGCCGTCTTCCAGCCGGTTGTACAAGGCGAACCGTGCGTGCAGCTGCTCTCCGCACAGGGTCGTGATACGGTTGATGTTCTCATCCACATCGGCCCCGAATTCCAGGAAGACATCGTTTATGCGCGATAACCGCTCTTCGGAACGCTTCAGATCCGTGATGTCGCGAATGTGCTCGATGACCATCACCACTTCTCCGGATTCATCAAACACCGGATATGCGTGGGCCTCCATGCAGCCGATGTGGGGATTTACCTTTTCCGTGGAGAAGGGCCTGCCCGTTCTGAAGACCTCCCGCACGTGGCATGGTTCGCACTCGCCTCCCTTTTCGGGATAATAGGCGTCATAACAGTAGGGATGTCCATTGCGCATCTCTTCCGGCACATACTCATAACCGCCATGCCAGTTGCTGTAGAGGATGCGCATCCGGCGATCCTGCACCGACAGAAGATCGGGTATGGTCTCCAGAACCCGGCGCAGCAATTCTTCCGATTTGGCGAGGGAGCTCTCGATCCGCTTCTTCTCCGTTACATCCACCATAACGCCGCTGATTCCCGATATGGCGCCCGCCTCGTCCCGGACCGGCTCAACGGATATCTCGAAAAAAGACCTTTCGCCGTTGCTGATGAGAAATATCTCCTCCTTGAGCACCGTCTCGCCATCCAGCGCCCTGCTCTTCACTTCCGTGAGCCTCGCGGCGTTTTCAGGAGAAAAAAGCTCTTCGTCCGTCCTGGAAAGGACATGATTGGAATTCATTCCCGGCAATGGATTGCAGAGCCTGGTATACCGGAGCTCCCTGTCCTGGAAAAAGATGGACAGCGGGGAATTGCTCATGGTCCTGAAGATATTCTCAGGTTGCGTTTCCCGGAAACGACGTTCACTTCCGCGTTTCTTCATCGCTTTACCCCCATAACAACCGCGTCCCGGCTCACGGTGTGGCCTGATTGCCGTGCTGAACGGGAAAGAGGACCGAAAAAGAGCTCCCTCTGCCCGGATCACTCTCAACCCAGATGTAGCCGTTATGCGCATCCATGACCTTGCGGCAGAAGGCCAGCCCCAGACCGCTTCCCTTGGTTTTACCGGCTCTGCGATGCTTTGCCTGCACGAATTTGTCGAAAATGGTGCTGAGGGCTTCGCGAGGTATGCCGGTCCCGGTATCCAGAACCCGCGCCATCATGAAAGGGCCTTTCTTAGGTAGTTTATCCAATGGATAGGTGCCTGGGGGAATATTTTCCAGGACTGTCGACGGATCTTCAAGCATCAGCGCGGAAACCTCGACCGCTCCCCCTTCGGGAGTGAATTTGAAGGCGTTGGAAAACAGGTTACCAAACAGACGCACCACCTTGTTCCGGTCAACCCTGACATCAGGAAGGCCGTCTTCCACAAGGATGGAAAAGCGGATGCCCGAGCGCTCCGCCAGGGAACGGAAAGATGAGGCGGCCTTGCGTATGAGCGATCCGAAGTCCTCTTCCGTAAAGGCAAGCGCCATCTTGCCAGATTCGAAGCGGTAGACGTCCAGAAGGGTATCTATCATCTCCACCATCTCGCCGCAACTTTCCACAGCCGAATCCAGATAATCCTTCTGCTCATCGTTTACCGGGCCAAGGCGGCTCTCCCTCACCAGGTCTATGGAACCTAGTACTGCGGTGAGGGGGGTCTTCAGGTCATGGGTAAGCATGCTGACGAATTCCTCCCGTTCCTTATCCAGCGCCTTCAGGTGGGAAATATCCCGCAGAATCTCCATGCTTCCCAGGAGGGCTCCTGAGGCCCCGAACAAGGGAGTCGCGCTGGAAAGCACCGGCACGACACGGCCGCGGCTCCGCACGTTGTATGTGACATCAAGGCAGGGGATCCCGGTTTCCAGAACTATCCGGCATGGGAGGCGCCGGAGAGGCAGGTCAGCGATTTTCACAAGGTCCTCTACCGGCATTCCCAGATAGGCGCCTTTTTCAAGGCCGAAGGACTCCTCCGCCGCGCGGTTGACACTTATCACCCGCCCCTCTTCATCTACCGCGACCAGCATGTCAGCCATGCCGCTCAGAATGGCCTCCATCTTTTTCCGCTCTTCCTCCAACTGACGCTGGAGACTGTTGATTTGCTTCCTGTTCTTGTTGAACTCCAGCGCCCGTTCAACCTTGTTCAGCAGGTCCTCAGCGGAAAACGGCTTGGCGATATAGTCGAGAGCGCCCTTTTTCATGCACTCCACGGCCATCTTCTCGCTTCCGTGGGCGGTCATCATGATTACCGCCTGATCCCTGGGAGACGGGTCCAGCCTTTCCAGGACTCCTATTCCATCAAGCTTAGGCAGTTTGATGTCCAGAAGCACCAGGGAGTAGCTTTCCCTCTCCATAATATCCAGGGCCTCCATGCCGTCCCTGGCGCGACTGGTGGCATATCCCGCGTCTTCCAGTTGCAGTTTCAGTATGAGAGCGATATCGGCTTCGTCATCGACAATCAGTATTTTCTCTTGCGCCGCTGTCATGTTTGTTCCCCGTGAACGGGAACAGTGAAACAGAAGATGTTCCCGCCGTCTTTTCCTGCTCTGTGATATATCCTGCCGTGGTGCCGATCGATTATCTCCTTGCAGATGGCCAGGCCCAGACCCGTCCCACCGCGCTCACCGTTATTCGAGCCGCGCAATTGGGGAAACTTCTGAAAGAGCTTTTCCCGATCCCTGGAATCTATGGTTTCTCCCTGGTCGTAAACGGACACCACCAGGTAACCATTCTCCCTGTGCGCGCCGACCCTGATTGTTTTCCCGGCCGCTGAAAACTTCACGGCATTGGACAGAAGGTTCGTCAGCACCTGGATCAGCCTGTCATGGTTGCAGAACACAGGCGGAAGACCCGGATCCGGATCCTGGGCAACTCGCACGCCGTGTTCTTTCGCGAAACCGGTTATCTCATCAATGGATTCAGATACTATTTTTTCAATGGAGTCGGGCTTCATCTCGAAATCAACCCTTCCCGACTCTATCCTGCTGATGTCCAGTATATCGTTGATCAGCCTTATGAGGCGATCGGTATTTCTCAGGCAGACTCGCAGCAGTTCGCGTTCCATCTCCGAACCCTTGTTTTCTCTACCGAGGATCAACTGAAGGGAACCCTTCATGGAGGTAAGGGGTGTCTTCAGTTCGTGGGAAACCGTTGAAATGAATTCCGTCTTCATCCGGTCCACTTCTTCTTCCCGGGTCACATCGCGAATGGACATGACGACGCCAGCGAATTCCCAGGACTTGTCCAGAAGGGGAGAGAAATTTACCAACAGTTTTTTTCCGTCGATGCTGATGTCCTTCTCACCCCCGGTAAGGAGATCCCCTGTCCGCATATCGCGTATGCTGTTTACCAGGTGGTGGAATCCGCCTTTTACATCAATGTTGTCAATTTGACGTCCTATCATCTTGTAGGGGGCCATGCCGAAGATTCTCTGGGCCGCCGGATTAAACAGGGTTACACGGTTTTCGCGGTCCGTAACCACCATCCCTTCCGCCATGCTTGTCAGTATCGCCTCCAGCCGTCCCTTTTCCATCTCCAGTTCCGCGGTTCTCTCGGTAACATTGGACTCAAGGAGATCATTCATCTCGTGGAGACAGCGGTTGAGCGCCTCAAGGTCGAAGGTTTTCGCCCTGATGGTCTTGTCCCTGTCACGAAGGGAATCGGCCATTCTGTTGAATGATCCGGCAAGGGCGCCGAATTCGTCCGGGGAGTCAATGGCGACACGATAATCGAGATTACCTGCTTCGATACACTGGACGCCTCGCGAAAGCTCTTTCAGCGGAACGGCGAAGTATCTCGAAGCAAGATACGCTATGAGAAGGGAAAAGAGCGCCCCGAACAATGCCGACACAAGAATGCCGCCCAGACTCTCCTTTTTCATCTTCTGGAAATAGTCTCCGGAAAGCGCCACTGACAGCGCCCCGACCAATTCACCTCTGACATTGCGCAATGGTTCAAAGACGGCTTTGAAAGGAGAGTCACCGATGGAAATCTCCCCACGATAGGCGGCGCCCCTTGCCAGATAAGAGAGAATAGTCTCTGTCGTCTCTGGAGGCAGTTCCAGATCCTCTTCCACGCCGGTAAAAGGTCTGAGATTCCTCTGGTGAAAAGTAACATGCAGTTCGCCCCCGAAGGCTTCCTGGAGACGGTACGGGATGACAGAGTCCCTGGTTACCGGAACCCCCGAAATAAGCGCTCCGAGGGTCCTTGAGGTCTCGTCGATGACAGGGATGGCAACGGCCGCCACAAGGAGAGGCTCACCGGATTTTTTCAGGGAACCGGCCGTATTGCTTACGTCGTTCATCAATAGAGCCGGCATTGCCAGTTCGCAGGAAATGACCGGTTCCCTCTTGTCCAGGGCCGTTTTTGAAAGGGCCTCCAGTTCGTGGGAAGATGCGCCTTTCCTGTCGCTGAGGCTCGCGACCGTCTTTCCGTTGGCATCCACGAAATCGGCGAAGCTGATGAACGGATGTGTATCCTTGATACTGTGAAGAATTCCGGAAAGTTCAGCTTTGTTTCTTTTCAACAGATACTCTTTTGTTTTCGGCCGGTTAGCGGGGAGAAGAAGCGCGTACTTTATCTGATTGGCGCCGGCGAACAACTGGTATCTGACAAAATGCAGATTTACTTCCAGATCCCTGGATATCTTTTCCTCGAACGATGCGTTTATATTACGGACGGTTGTGACAAGCAGAAGGGAATAGGAAGCCAGGATTGCAAGCAGGATGGACAGAAACAGTTTCACTCGTATGGTAAGGTGAAGTTTCATGGACACCGGCTACGAAAAGGCAGGTTGAGGGGAAGCGCCGACTTGTCGCTTGTCTTTATGGAAGATATTAATGACTCTTAAAGTTCGATATGCCGCCCGTATACCGGCGTCAGGCTGGCTTTCGCGGTTCCGGTAAATCAATATTTCGGAATCCCTCGGCGCCGGGAAACTGTCAGCTGAATTCCAGCCCCTCCGCTTTGAGATCCCTGGTCATAAGGTCCAATACCGCCTGACGGGGTGATTTGTCTTCATAGAGGACCCGGTAAACCTGCTCGGTAATCGGCATTTCCACGCCGATACGCTGAGCCAGACGATACGCTGATTCCGTCGTTTTAACACCTTCGGCCACCATTCGCATCCCTGAGAGGATTTCCGCCAGCTTTTTCCCCTGGCCGAGCCGCATGCCGACTGTACGATTGCGTGACAGGTCGCCGGTGCAAGTCAGCACCAGATCACCCATTCCGGCCAGACCGGCGAAGGTGGAAGAGTGAGCTCCCATGGCCAGACCGAGCCGGGCCATTTCCGCCAGGCCCCTGGTGATGAGGGCCGCCCTGGGGTTGTATCCCAGACCCAGGCCATCGGAAATGCCGGCCGCGATGGCTATGACGTTCTTGATGGAACCTCCAAGTTCCACGCCGACCATGTCACTGTTGGTGTATACCCGGAAAGAGGGAGTTGAAAAAGCTTCCTGAACACGACGCGCAACCATCCCGTCCGGGGATGCCGCGACCACCGCCGTGGGCATTTCCATGGCAACCTCACGCGCGAAGCTGGGACCTGAAAGGACGCAGAAATTTTCGAATAAACGGGGAGGCAGAAGGTCGGCGCTGATCTGGGAAATGGTCATGAGGGTATCCAGTTCCACCCCCTTCGCGGCGTTCACCAGCAGGGTCTCTTCGCCCAGATAAGGGCTGACTCCCTTCATGACCCCTCTGAAGACCTGGGTAGGGGCCACGAACAGCACGATTTCCTTTTCCGACGCGGCATCACGGAGGGAATTGGTGAAACGCAACCTGGGAGAAAGTGTAATGTCAGGGAGGAACACGGAGTTGATGCGCGTCTCCTCCATCTCCTTGACCAGTTCGGCCTCGTAAGCCCAAAGGGTTGTATCGTGCCCCTTCCTGGCGAGGAGATCCGCCAGCGTCGTGCCCCAGCTGCCGGCCCCTATTACACCTATGGTTCTCATATAACTCTCCTCTCCACACGGCGATTACCCCCACCGTGGCCTGTTATTTCAAAACAATTCCCCCTACACTTCGTCTCCATCCTCCAGGACGGTCGGGGCTTCTTCCCCGGTCACGGGCTCGTCCCCATCGTCTCCTTCGTCCTTCTCAGCAAGACGGGCCACGGCGACTATGCGCTCATTCTCCTCGGTGACCATCAGCCTTACCCCCTGGGTGTTGCGGCCGATTACTCCGAATCCCGACACCGACATGCGGATGATCTTCCCCTGGTCGGTAATGAGCATCAGGTCGTTTTCGTCTGTTACCTGCTTTATATCCACCACGCAACCGTTGCGTTCCGTAGTTTTGATGGTGATGATACCTTTGCCGCCACGGCTTTGCAAGCGGTATTCATCCAGTGAGGTGCGCTTGCCGAAACCATTTTCCGTTACTGTGAAAATGGTGGAGGATACGGCGTTGGGATTGATGATCTCCATACCGATTACCACGTCATCCGCATCCAGGGACATACCACGGACACCGCGGGAGACCCTGCCCATGGGCCGGGCGTCCTCTTCATGGAAGCGGATAGACTTGCCGTTCCTTGAAGCCAGCAGGACGTCCTGCTGTCCATCGGTAATGGCCACGCTGATCAATTTATCGTTTTCATCCAGGTTGACCGCGTTGATGCCGCCGCTCCTGATGTTGGCGTATTCCTTGAGGGGGCTCTTTTTTACGACTCCGCAACGGGTAGCCATGATCAGGTTGCGGTCGTCGTCAAAACCCTTGACGGAAAGTATCGTGGCGATATTCTCTCCTGCCTGGAGGTTCAGCAGATTCACGATGGCCTTGCCCCGGGTAGCCCTTCCACCTTCCGGTATCTCGTACACCTTCAGCAGATAGACACGTCCCGTATCCGTGAAGAACATCATGAAGTCCTTGCTGGAGGCTACGAAGAGGTGCTCAACGAAATCCTCCTCCTTGGTCTTCATCCCCGATTTGCCCTTGCCCCCCCTGCGCTGGGACCGGTACTGGGATACAGCGGTCCGCTTGATATAGCCGCTGTGGGAAACCGTGACCACCACATCTTCTTCTACGATAGTGTCCTCAAGGGAAATATCGGCCGTCTGATCCACGATCTCGGTGCGGCGTTCATCCCCGAATTTCTCCTTCAGTTCGGTCAGTTCGCCAACGATGATCTTCAGTATCTCCGACTCCGAAGCAAGTATCTCCTTGAGACGGGCAATAAGCCTGAGGATATCCGTATATTCCTGGATGATCTTCTCACGCTCGAGCCCGGTGAGGCGCTGCAGCCGCATCTCCAGGATTGCCTGGGCCTGTTTGTCAGAAAGGTGTACGCTTCCGTTGAAAACGGAACCCGGTATTCCCAGCTTGCTCAAATATTCCGGATCCGAGAAGTCGCCCGCCATAAGGCCCGCCCTGGCCTCTTCCGGGTTCCTGGAGGCCCGGATCAGCTCGATGACCGCATCCAGCCAGTCCAGGGCTATCTTCAGGCCTTCGAGGATATGGGCGCGCGCCTCGGCCTTTTTCAACTCGAAGATGGTGCGCCGGGTAACTATCTCCCGTCGGTGGTCGATGAAATGGCCGATGGCGTCCCGCAGGTTCAGCAGCTTGGGACGACCTCCTGCAATGGCCAGCATATTGATGCCGAAGGAGCACTGCATCTGTGTCTGCTTGTAGAGGTGATTGAGGATCACCTGGGGGTTCTCGTCCCGTTTCAGATCGATGACAATACGCATGCCGTCACGGTCCGACTCGTCACGAAGATCCGAAATACCCTCTATCTTCTTTTCCCTGACCAGTTCGGCTATCTTGGCCACAAGGTTCGCCTTGTTCACCTGGTAGGGGATCTCGGTGACGATGATTGACTGTCGCTCGGTCTTCTTGTGTGTCTCTACAAATGCGCGGGCGCGCATCTGCACGATTCCGCGTCCGGTCTTGTAACCCTGTATGAT
>DFYR01000005.1:13929-45048 GCA_002383375.1 Spirochaetaceae bacterium UBA4077 | reverse complement strand
TCTATGAAGATGACAGGCTGGACCAAACCCTGGAACTGCTCGATTCAACCAGCCCCTTCGCCCTGACCGGCTCCATCTTCGCCAGCGACCGAGCAGTCATAGTAAAACTCGCCGCTGCCCTGGGCGAAGCTGCGGGCAATTTTTACATCAACGACAAATCAACCGGAGCCGTGGTCGGCCAGCAGCCCTTCGGCGGAGCCCGAGCTTCAGGGACGAACGACAAGGCAGGGAGCGAGTTCAACCTAATGCGATGGGTGTCCATGCGGTCGATCAAGGAGAATTTCTGTCCGCCTGAAATGTGACCTATCCTTAGTGCATCGAAGATTGTTGTGGATAAAAAGCGCTGATTTTAGGATGACTATTGGCCCAGGCCCGATTCGAACGGGCGACCTGCTGCTTAGGAGGCAGCCGCTCTATCCATCTGAGCTACTGGGTCGCATAGCGAGGCCTTTAGGCCGCGCTCTTCTTCGGTCAGGACAGTATAGTAAAGAGCCTTAAATGTCAACGCGGAGCGAAGGCTTCGAGCTCCTGGCGCATCAGTTTTATATTCGCTGCCAGGTCAGCATCGCCATCGCCGAGTCCGGCATTAAGGACTTCGGTTTTGGCCAGATCGTCTTCGATGAGCTGTAATTGGACGAGGGTCGTTTCGAGAAAATTCGTCCGTATGCCATAGAAACGATAGGCCGCCCTATAAAAGAGGAGTGTGACGAGTCGTTTAGAGTTCTCCCGGGTTTTTAAAATCTTGTCATCGAGAAAATCGAAACCTTTAAAGTATCCTTCGGCGGTGACAAGCCAGGAGCCTAGAAGGGAATCCAGTAAAAACACATCGTCCGGGAACTTGTTCAGCCCTGCGTCGGCCAGGACCCTGGCAGTGGCCCAGTCATTGATGGATACGGCCTTTTTGTGCCTGAGCAGCACCGAAAGCCAATCGTCGGGGAAGTAGTATTCCAGAGACCTTAGGTAATTTTCAAATTCTTGTGATCGCCCGTTGAGCAAGGCCAGCTCCGCAGCCTTGGAATAGGCGTCGTAGGCATCTTCGCTTCGGGGATCCGATGACGCGAGAATGCCGTAATGGTAGAAAGCTTCATCGAGGTTCATGTCAAGGGCGTACGCTTCGGCCAAGGCAGTCCTTGCCTGGATGTTTTCAGGTTCCCAGTCGATGATTTCGAGGAGTAGGGCGATTGTTTTTTTGTACTGGCCTGAATGTGTAAGCAGCTGGGCATAGCGGAGCATCGATTTTGTATTCACCAGTATGTAAGCTTCTTCAGCCGCTTGGTAGCAGCGCATGGCCAGGTCGAAGGCTTCTTCCTGGCTTGTTACCCAATCTTCGGAAAAATCGGCATAGTTGAACCAAAGGGTATGATAGTAATCTCCCATGGCCAGAGAAAGGATCGGCGGCACGGCGACGCTACTACTCTCCATGGCGACAAACTGGGCATGAGGATCGAAATGAAAGAATTCCGATCCGCTATAGTCGGAATAACGGACAGCCTCTGCGTCTTCGCCCTCGGCGAGGTCGGCAAAAGCGAATCCGCGGTAATTGTCATGTTCGATATAGCCGTTCAAAGCGATATTGATTTTTTGGGCTAGTATGAAGGGATCTTCTTCCAGGGGATCGGCATCCGTAAGGCTGTACCAGGCCGAGAGCCATTGACCGTAATACGATAGTTCTTCTGCAGCAGCCACCGCCTTTTTGGCGTATCCTGGGGCATCCTCGAAAAAAGCGGGCAGGAAAAAAGTGTCCGGAAGTTCCTCTGGGTCTTTTCCAGTTACGGAGGTCACGACTGCCTGGATTCCGCCCGGGTAGAAGCTGCCGAAGAATTGGCTGTAGATGGCTGGGATCTGGGCGCCCGAGGTTTTTTCCTGTACCCCAGCGCCTGTACGCCTGAATATTTCACTGATCTCCAAGCCTGGCTGAGTGAGGTGGTCGAGCAGTACTTCGGTAAAAGTTCCGTTACGTCCTGTGCCGTCCTGGGCTGTGCTCCCGGCGCTGGTGGAATAGACGACGATGCTCCCGGGCGGCTGGGCGCCTACGATGCTCAGGCCGCGGTTGCCCGAACGGGCCCAGGCGAAGGGATTGTCCCGGCAGGCGTCCAGAATGACCATGTTAAGCTTGTTATTTGCTTCCCTTAAGCTTTCGAGGACGAAGTGGAGCGATACTGCCCTCGTCCTCAGGAGGGATTCGGACGGGATCTGCACATCCACGGGAATGAGGTAGTTCTCCCCGCCTGACTGTACTCCGTGGCCGGCATAGAAGAAAAGGCCGACCGAGTCAGCGCTGCCAGCCAGCCTGTCCCTGAAGCCGAGCACGGCTTTTTCCATATCCTCGAGTCCCGCGTCGCTGAGCACTTCGACTGAAAAACCCAACTGTGTGAGCGCATTGCCAATATCCGAGGCATCATTGGCGGGATTGGCTAGTTTACTTGTGCCGGAGTAGTTCCCATTGCCCAGAACAAGGGCGAAACGGGGAGGGGCGGATACGTCCTGGGCACAGATGGGAAAAGTACTAATGAAGATGAGGAAAGGGAAAACGATGAGAATAATAAGGGCAAGTCTCAAGCGCCTCATGGTTGAAGTGTAAATCATGAATCCTCAAGGCGCAATCTTGAATCCATATTGTCTGGAGCGTAGGGGAAGGTTGGATACTTGGCTTTATTCTGATTAAAATGGAGTGTAGAGTATACTCATTGGGCGGAGCGAGTCGGGACTTGGGCGAAAAAGGATTTCATCAAGTGTCGCATCTTAGGCTCTCTGTTCCGATTCCTTCTAAATCTAAACCCACCAGAAAGGAGGAACCAATGTTTTGGAAAACCTGTACAGCCGTTATGGTTTTAATTGCTGCCTTGGGTATGGCGGTTGGAGCTCAGACCATCGCGCCCGCAAAACCTGTCGTCCCAGTGGTGAAAACCGGTCCGATGAACGCCATCACCGATGTACCGGGGATCCAGGTAGGCAGTTTCGAGAGAAACTTCACTGGGACAACGGTCATTCTGGCGCCCCAAGGGGCGGTGGGTGGTGTAGATGTGCGCGGCTCGGCTCCGGGAAGCAGAGAAACCGACCTTTTACGCCCCATCGACATGGTGGACAAGGTGGACGCGGTAGTCCTCACTGGCGGTTCAGCCTATGGTCTGGCAGCTGCCGACGGTGTCATGAAATGGCTCGAAGAGAATAACAGGGGATGGGCTGTAGGGGGTGGAAAGGTAGTCCCGATTGTTCCCGCTGCGGTACTCTTTGATCCGGGCAGGTTCGGCAGGGATTTTACCGATCGGCCTAATGCCAGCTTCGGTTATCTGGCTTGCGAAGCCGCCAGTGCCGGTCCTGTGGAAATGGGCAACGTGGGCGCGGGCGCCGGAGCCGTCGGCGGTGGCCTCAAGGGCGGCCTCGGCACGGCCAGCCAGGACCTGGGGGATGGCGTCATGGTCGGAGCCATTGTAGCGGTCAACGCCGGTGGTTCCACGGTCAACCAGGCTACCGGCGAGTTCTATGCAGCTTTCCTGGAAGTGGGTAATGAGTTCGGCGGCTTAAAGCGCCCCTTCGCTAATGCCCTGGCCAAGGACGGCTTCGAACTGGCATTCCTGGACACCATGGAAGCTTCCAAGAACACCACCATCGCCTGTATCGCCACCAACGTGAAGCTCACCAAGGCCCAGGCCCAGAAAATCGCCGAAATGGCCCACGACGGCATGGCTCGGGCAATCCGCCCCTCCCATACCATGTTCGATGGCGACACGATTTTCGTTTTGGGCACGGGAATGCTCGATTTGGACACCCTCAAGCAGAAGGCCGTCTGGGGCAACACCTCGGCCAACGTCAGCATGCTGGGCGCCGCCGCGGCCGACACCCTGGCCAGGGCCATCGTTCACGCCATGTTGAATGCCGAAACCGTGGGCACCACGGCCAGCTACAGGGACAAGTATCCCGGGGCTTTTGCCAAGTAAAAACTGTTATAATTATTAAATAAATGCCCAAGGCAGGCGTTGTCTTGCCTTGGGCGTTTTATCGGGAAGAGATTTACGCCAGCTTCGGTCCCCGCACGCGCCTGACCAAAGTGACTGCCTCGGCGCAGAGGGAAGTGATCTTCTGGTAGTTGCCGGAGGCGATAAGATCCTCTTTGACCATCCAGGAGCCGCCTATGGCGGCGACGTAGGGCAGCTGAAGGTAGGATTCCACATTGGACGCGTCGATTCCGCCGGTAGGAACGAAGGATACTTCCGCGTAGGGGCCGTGGAGGGCTTTGAGCATCTTGACGCCCCCGGAGACCTCGGCCGGGAAGAATTTGAGCAGTTTCAGGCCCCGCTCCAGGCCTTGCTCGACCTGACTGGGCGAGTTGATGCCAGGCATGACCGGCATTCCTTTGGCCAGACAGAAATCGACGATCCTCGGATTGAAGCCCGGTGTGACGATATACGAGGCGCCTGCGGCGATGGCCGCTTCGGCTTGCTCGATGGTCAGCACCGTGCCCGCCCCGGTGGCCAGGGAGGGAAATTCTTTTTTTAAAAGAGCGATCGATTCAGCCGCTGATTTGGTCCTGAAGGTTACTTCAGCCGCCAGAAGTCCGCCCTCCACAAGGGCTTTTCCTAATAGAAGCGAGTCTTTGGGATTTTCAAGTTTTATAACCGGCACTATGCCGATCGATTTGATAGTAGAAAACACATCGCTCATGGCTCATCCTCCTTTATGAAGCGCTTCCTTCGAAATAACGGGAAGTGATATCGTAGCATATCATTTACTAAAAAGCAGGGCAAAGACATGAAGCTACTGGGCTTTCCAAGAATTTTTAGCGTCAGACACAGCAGAGGGGTGTCGGCAGGCTTTTGGCCCAGCGGCCGAGCGCTGCTGGTCTTTTTTGCTTCAACGGTGCTGAGCCTGCTTTGGTCCTGTGCTACGGGAAGCAGTACGTCTATAGATCATAGCGAGAGCGTGCGGTACTGGAGCGAGGCAACTGCGAGCACTGGGCTAAAGGCGATAACAGTATCGGGTGATCAGCTTCTGACACAAGATTTGCCCCTGAGGGACAAACCCAAGCTCATCATTCTCATGTACCACAACCTCGTCTACGGAAGAACTGGAGGGGAGTACAACAGAGATATCTTTAACTTTGAGCACGATTTGGCGTTTATACGAAAACGCTTTGAGATTATCGATTTCGACCAGCTGCAGGCCATTCAGCGGGGTGAACAGGAGCTGAACCACGATGCTGCGATCATCACCTTCGACGACGGGGACCTTTCAATGTACGGCATCGCCTATCCTTTGCTCATGCAGTACGACATCAAAGCTAGCTTCTTTATCATCACAGGCTCGGTGGGGCAGGTGGGGTACATGAACTGGGCTCAGATACGCGAAATGGCAGCGTATCGCAACAAGGCGGGAGAGCGTCTATTTACAATTGGCTCCCACGGGGTCAATCACCTTGCATTGGGCGATGTGGACGCGAATACATTATTTTTAGAATTCTCCGAATCCAAGCGCATAATCGAAGAGCAGGTTGGTTTTCCGGTGGACGTTTTCGCCTTGCCTTACGGCTCCGGAGCCGGGAGAAAGGATATTGAGAAGCTCGCCTTTGATATGGGCTACAAGGCACTGCGGAGTTCCGACAGGTTGGCGCCGCTAATATCGACGCTGAAGAATTACCGTCTGCCGGGCATTTACATAGACAATTCAAGTACAGACAAGTCCATGGCCGATGTCTGGAGGATAGTCGGCCGCTAAGAGGGCTTTTCTGCCGCTTGGTGTTTTTCTTGGGCTCTTTCCAGTTCCTCGAAGGGGTCGGCCAAGGCTTCCAGATGCCCCTTTTTCAAGTCCTCTATGTAATTGGAGAGTTCCTCGGAACGGCTTCGCACCGAGGAAATGAGAGATTCTGGCAGCAAGGCTTCCCGCTCCTTGTCCGCCGCCTTGGCCTTGGCCAGATCGAGACGCAGCTGTTGAATCTGATTGACCGAGGAGCGAAGTCGTAAGTCGATGAGTTCGCGCTGCTCCACCAGGGCTTTGAAGGATTCTTCCTGGGTTTCCACTTCCCTGATCGAGTCTTCGTATTCCACTCTTAGCGAGGGGCTGGCTTTATCCAGCTTTGTCTTGAGTTCGGCTTTGTCTTTTTTAAGGGCTTCAACGGGAATGTCGCCGATAATCCCGTCCAGTTCGTTGGCGGTCTTGGCTAAAAGTAGAACCTGGCCTAGGTAGTCCTTGAGTTGGGGCTGCATTTCCTGTTTGAACTCGGGAGCAAAATCCTCCAGAGCTGTCTCGATCTCCGCTGCGGATTCTTCGGCGTTTTGATACAGATCGGCGTAGGTTCCCAGCTCGGTGGTCTTGGCTTTACGTTTTTGTCGGGCTTCTTCGAGGCTTTTTTTATTGCGGCGCAGTCCGCGCTTAGCAAAAAACTGGCGCGCCTTACGGGGGCCAGTGGAGATGTACGAGAGAAAATGGATCACAAAAATAACCGATAAAATGCTGATAGGTATAAGGTGCCAGGGGTCGGCACTTTGAGTGGCCATGTTGATGGCGGTGAGTCCTGCAGAGACGGAGAGGGTGCTGAAGAAGTGGCTACCGATGGAGGTTCTGGCCTTGTGTATCTCCTTGAGTTCCTTGGTCTGGGTTTCGTCCAGATCGGGAAGAGCTTCGGTCTCCCTGGCTTGATGACTCAGGCGTCGGGCGGAAAAGATGGATTCGATGACGCCAAATCCCCAGAAGGTGCTGACGATAGGCGCCCAAGCGAAACCGGTGGCGATGTTCATGTTTATGTACCAGAGCGCGGCGTTGGTGACCGCAAAAGAAATTATGCTGCCAGCGAGGCCTTTTTTCTGTTTTTCGGCCTTGGTGCTTATTTCTTTTCTGTATCGTTCGAAAGCGCTGGTGGAAAGTGACTTGGAGTTGCTCGTTCTCTGACGTTTGGAACGCTGCCTGGGGACTTTCGAACTATCGTTGTCGGCGACCAAGGGCTTGTTTAGAGATTCCTCAAAGTCAGTATACGAACCCTTCTGCCGGTTATTTTTCGGATGAGGCTGATGCTTCGCCTTGTTCTCGACAGAGCGTTCGATCTCCGCCACGATGGCGTGGACCGCCGATTCGATGCTGCGGCCGATTTCACTCGCGATGTCCGATCCTGTGCTGGACGCCGTGGATGAAGAACGCCTCAAGGAGCTGCCAGCGGTTTCCGAATAGCCGGCTCCGGCTGCGAACTTCGGGCGGCCTGCGCTTTCCTGATCGTAAGGTTGGCCTTCAGGGATTTTCCGTCTGCTCGTCAGGATTCCCGCGTCGGCGAGGGAGGCGATAACCTCGGTAGCTTCTACACCGTACCAGCCAAATTGAGATCTGGCTTCGTCGACGCTCAGCCGCCTGCCGCGCCTCTTGATCTCGTCGAGTATCGCCCTGCGGATCTGGTCAAGACTGGGAGCCTTTTCGGAATTTGTGCCAGGCTGAGATGGATTTGCCTGTGCGGCTGCTGGTCTGATCGCAGGCTTTTCGACCTTTGTCAGCAGATATCCGCTGCTGCCAAGGGGCAGGCTGTTCTGAACCCTGTCGGTTAAGGGGAGGGCTTCGATATCGCTGCGAGGTCCCAGCAGGGATAGCACTTCGCCGGATACGCAGAGTTCGCCTGCCTGCACCGCAGATCTTAGGATTTCGGCATTATCGACGGTGGGACCGAAAACGCTTTTTTCATAAAATGCCACGTCGCCAACATGGATCCCCATACGGGGTGACAGAAGGCCAGGCTGCACCGAAAGAGTCCGAGTCAGGACGCCAAGCGAATCGGCGATGGCCAGCGCTGCGTCCACCGCGTCCTTACAGTTTTCGAAAACCGCAAGAAAACTATCGCCGATGGCGCGGACGAGCTCTCCCCGTCTTTTGACAATTATTCGGTTTACGACATTTTTGCTTTCTTCCAGGAGCCTGGAGGAATCACTGGCTGGGCCGGAAATACCCAGGGCTGGCAATTCCAGGGAGAGGACGGCTGAAAGGCGCAATCGACTGGCTTCCATAGTACTTCTGTCAAGCATAGGTATAGCGGCCATCGAGGTCAATCGGCACAAAGCTTTTTAATTCATGGGAATCGTCTTGCTTCGCTCGAAACTGAACTCGAGAGCAGGCAGGTAGGCGCGCTGGGAAGTTAGCTCGATCCATTGATCTGGCTCGAGGGCGGGACGGTTTCCAATTGAGCATTCCAATCCCAATTCGGGAATTGTTACCCATACGTCCCGCTCCCTGGATTCGAGTACGATGGCTTTTACCTGCAGGCCGGGATGGTTCGCCAAGTGCCAGATTGTCCAATGGAGCCTTGAATCGCGCTCTGCCTGCCGGGTAGCCGCGGAAGCCTGGCTTGCAAGAATGCAGCGCCGAGAAATCTCGTCGGCCGAGAGCAGGGGATAGCTTTGGTTTTTTCCGCTCTCGCCCGAATCCTGCTCGGCAGCCAGCCATGCCCTGATCTGGTAATGGGTCAAGAGGTCCTGGTAACGGCGCAACGGGCTTGTCACCTGGCTGTAAAAAGGCAGGCCTAAGCCTTGGTGAGCCAGGGCTTCGGTGCCCGTAATGCTCGCTTTCATGCCTTTGCGGCGCCTGTACTGCTCGGCAAAGGACAAGGCAGCATGGCCGCGATTTGTACCTTCTCCGGCGCCGGACCTATGGTCTTCACCGGTACTGTCCTCAACATTGTCGTCGCTGTTGCATAGGCTGAGTGATGCAGGCAGCTGGGGGGCTTCCTGGCTGGAATAGACGAAGGGCAGGTTCCGCTCCTTAGCCCAGCGGCCTGCGGCTTCGCCTGCCAGTAGCATGAGTTCCCGTACAATTGACGATGATCTTGTGGGATTTATTTCGAGAAACCTAACCTGGGCGTCGTTGACGCGGATGCTCGTCTCGGGCAAGTCAATATCGACAGCTCCATTGGCGCAGCGACGTCTGTGCCGTAGCCGGGCGATCCGGTCCAGGGAGACTAGAAGTTCGTCTCCGGCTGCCAGCAGATCGTCCGCGGATTCGTACGAGAGTCGTTCGACCTTTACCAGACTTGGGAACACTGTCGTTTCCTGTATAAACCCCTCATCGGAAACCCGTACCCGGAAGGATAGCGCAATGGATTCCTCAGCCAGTCCCAGGCCTGCACGCTCGACTGCCTGGTGAGGAAGCATGGGGATAGTCCGCTCGGGCAGATAGAGGGTAGCTCCCCGGGCAAGGGCTTCCTTGTCGATCTCCGAATCAGGGCCGAAGAAGGCTGCCGGATCGGCGACATGAATCCAGACATAACTGCCATCGAAGCCTATGGCATCGTCCGGATCCGTGGACCAGGCATTATCGATGGCCAGGGAGCGAAGGGACCGGAGATCCTTGCGTTGAAGTGCCGCCGGTTCCATTTCCTGGGTGGGGAAGTCGAGGCGGGGCGGGTAGAGGAGAGCTTTAGCCCTGAGCGGCCATGGATTGAAAGAAGGTTCCCAGAGTCCGCAGTCGATGAGGGCTTTGTGCACCGACTCGAGGGTTTCGGCAATCCCCAGGGAAGGGGCGATGAGGCAGCGCTCCTGCCTTCCCAGGGCGTATGCCTCGAGCTCGGCTATATAGGATGCGTTATTCTGGCTGCGCTCGAGGGGGCCGGACTGGTTAGACTTAGCCGCCTTGAAGGCGCTTATAAAAGCACTTCGGCGGTTTTCGGAATTTTGCCGTTCCGCTTCTTTTTTTCGAGCCTTTTCGATCTCAGCAAAAGTGAGGGCGAGCGGACCGGTTTCACCTAGGATAAAAAACCGTTCTTCCAGTACCTCTTTCAGGCAGGAAAGGGCGGCCTGGACAGAGTATTCTCCAAAAACTAGATCCGAGAGCTCCTTCCAGCTCACGGGCAGGGGCGAGTCCTGATCTTCGGACATCAACATTGCATGGGCCGTTTCAAAATCGCCAGAGTCCAGAATTTGGGGAATCTTATTAATAGGGCCTGGATGGACTAGGTGAAGGTCCTTTTCCCGCAGCTTTTTCTGTTCCCCGGTCTCATTCTCTACGATGAGCTTACCGTCGCTGAATAAGACGACACGATAGACAGAGCGCTTATAGAGCACCAGGGAATAAAGGGGAATCATAGCCTAGGTTATAGCCTTTAGAGCGCAGCCCGCGCAATCAGCCCAGGATAGGGATTAAGGTGCCGTCTCATTGCAGATTTGCTCATGGATTGGTATAATCTTTTTTTAACAGCGGGCCAATGCATGCCCGAGGATCTACGTAGCGAAAGGAGCATGGAATATGGTAGCTCTAGCAGTTGGTGTCGTCCTGGTCATAGTAGCGGTCGTGCTCTGCCTTCCGTTTGTGGGCTGGTGGGCCGATGTTCTGGCCTTTCTCAAGGGCTCGATACCGGTAATAGCTGTTCTGGTGGGTGTAGTAGCCATACTCATTGGCGTGGCCGATATAAAGGATAAGCGCGAGGCTGAAAAAGAAGAAAAGGAAGAGGCCCATGCCGAGAGCAATGAAGCAGATAAGGGCGAGGAAGAGAAGAAGGAATAATCCCGCTTTCGTATTTTGTCGCACTGCCGTAGCTTGCCGCCAGATGCCAAGCGCTTGACACGTTTGGTGTTATATGGGATTATGCCACGCGCGTTTTCGTAAACTGCAGTTATAAGGTAAAGGTATACATTGATGAAGACTATTTTTATTACTTCTGCAACCGCTGACCGCAAGTGGTACCTCATCGACGCCGAAGGCAAGCCCCTGGGTCGCGTCGCTGCAAAGGTAGCCTCTATGCTCCGCGGAAAGAACAAGCCCACCTACACGCCCAGCCAGGAAACCGGGGATTTTGTCATCGTAGTTAACGCTGAGAAGGTGGCCCTCACCGGCAGGAAGCGCCAGAATAAGATGTATTACACACACTCCGGCTATGCCGGCGGGTTGAAGGATTTTACCTACGCCGAGCTTTCCCAGAACAATCCCGTCGCCCCTCTGGAGTTGGCGGTAAAGGGCATGCTCCCTAAGGGTCCCTTGGGTAGAAAGCTCTACAAGAACGTAAAAATCTATGCTGGATCCCAGCATCCACATACTGCCCAGGCGCCTGTCGCCATCGATCTGTAAGGGAAGGGGAGAGTAATGGTCAGGAATCTTGGAATTGGAACCGGAAGAAGAAAGTGTGCCATCGCTCGTGTCTTCCTGCGAGAAGGAACCGGCAAGATCATGGTGAACGATGTGGAGGCTACCAAATACTTCAAGGTGGCCGAACTGGCCGCCCAGGTCATGAAGCCCCTAATCGTGACCGCCAGCGAGAATAAGTACGATGTGCTCGTCACCGTAGTCGGCGGCGGCGTCAACGGCCAGGCCGGTGCCTGCGCCCATGGACTCTCAAGGGCTCTAGCCCAAGTGGATCCTGCCAATCATGATGTCTTAAGGGCCAATGGTCTCTTGAGCCGCGACCCGAGAATGGTCGAACGTAAGAAGTACGGACAGCGGGGAGCCCGGAGAAGGTTCCAGTTCTCCAAGCGCTAAAAAAGGATATCTGTGGTGCGGATCGAATCCGTACGCTACGATGCCTCCGGCGACGCAACGATTGTCGCGTCCGGAGGCATTATTTTTTTTCTTCCCTTTGAAAGGATCCGGGAGTTCGTAGCATCGGCAGCAGAATGTCTGAACTTGCCTATGGATGCCGAAGGACCTGATGCGGTAAAAGCCCTTGTGGACCGCTTAATCGCCGCCGAGATCGATTTCGATCCCGAAGACAGCCTCATCCAGTGTCTTTCGCGCATCGATCAGGAATGGAAGGCGGAAAAGAAAGGTCTCGAGCTCTGCGCCAGGGCGGAACAATCGAGTCAGGGGCTTACAAAAAAGCTTGTCGCCAGGGGATTCAGCCCTAGCACGGCTGTCGAAGCTGTCCGGAGGCTGGTGGAAGCGGGGGCGGTTGACGATGCCCGCTTCGCTTCGATATGGGCAAGGGCGCGGGCCGAGGGAAAGTGCGAGGGCCCTAACCAGGTGGCTGTCGGCCTCCGCGCCCGGGGCTTTGGGCAGGCGACGGTTACGTCGGCGCTCTCCTCGGTGGACTTCGATGCCCTCATTCCCCGGGCTGTGGAAAAGGAAGCAAAACGTTTTTCCAAGCGCCATACCAGAAAGGTCGATCAGGAAGAACTGACGTTCAGAGAGGAAATCTATCGCATCTTAAAAGCTCAGGGCTTTAATGCTTCGCTGTTGCGGGAAACCCTGGGCTTTTAAGCGTCCAATACTAAATTCTAAAATGTATTACTTGACAGAATTGATCAAAGTCTTCAATAATATGTCAGCATATTCTAAATTGAGGGGGCCTTTTGCATGGATGACGATATCCTGACCATCGAAGAAGTGGCTCGGTATCTGCGCGTTTCTGAAAGGACTGTATACGATTGGGCACAAAAAGGCGAAATACCTTCCGGCAAGATCGGAACGGTATGGAGATTCAAGAAAAGCGATATCGAACGCTGGGTTAACGAGAGGCTGTCTTCCAACCGCCCCGCGGGACTCATCGGTTCCATCCAGATACAGAATATCATCGCCCCCAACAGGGTAATCTTCCTCAACTACTCCAAGAAAAAAGATGCCCTGGTAGCCCTGGCTGAAAACCTCGCCAGCGCGCCCCAGATCAAGAACAAGCAGGATCTGGTGGCCGAAATCCTGCGTCGTGAAGACCTGATGAGCACAGCTATCGGCCGCGGCATCGCGATCCCCCACGTAAGACTCTCATCGGTTACCGATCTGGTGGTATCGGTGGGCGTTTCCAAGTGTGACATCAAGGACTTCCAGTCCCTGGACGACGTGCCCGTGAGATTACTCTTCATGATCGCCGCAGCCTACAATCAACATGCATACTACCTGCAAACCCTCTCCTTCTTTTCCGCGAGGCTTAAGGCCGCGGAACTTAGGGATTCGCTGCTGGCCTGCGCCACTCCCCAGGAAGTGTACGAGCTGCTGATAAAGCAGGACGAGTAATAAGTTCCTCGAACCTTGTTGCATAAGCGGCCGTCCGGCTTAATCGGACGGCCGCTGTCGTTCGACGGATCACCCGATATACTCTTTTCGCTTCTTTTTACTACATCAAAGCATACTGAGGCAGATAATCACGCTTCTGGGTTAAAGGTGTCCTACGAAGCCGCTCCCAGGTCTCCCTCATTGAATCAGATAGCTCTGTAATACTTCTCCAGGCTCGCCAAACCCATAGCTGCTTGTATCCTTCCCTGTCTACTTCTGAAGTAACACTCGCCACCTGGACATTCCTCCTCGGCCCTTCTCGTGCCCTATGTGCCTTTATAGTGTTGTGCCACAGAAGGTAGACCGACAAGCGCTCCATTTGTCGATTCACATTCCTGCCAAAGCAGACGGTTTCGCGTACATGTTCATGTAGATCCTTTCGTAGTTCTCTGTCTACGTAGTTCACGGGAAACAAGGGATTGCCTTTAGTCCGCGCAGCCCGAGAGGAAACTACCCGATGTCGAAGGAATCCCGATTCTAAGAGCTGTGCATGATGGGGTGAATGGGTAAGGGCATTTGCATAGGATTGATGCTCATCGGTCCAGAGGGTGAGCGGGGAGCGTAGCCCTTGGGCATAGACACGTAACGTTTCGTCAGCGATACGAGAGAAAGAATGCTCGATGCCTCCTGGTTCGGCCTTCCATCGCACTTCGAGCTTTGCACGCTTTTTTCTTTGCTCCTTCGTCATCCGCCCCTTTCGCCTGAGCGTCACATGGTCGGCAGCATAAACATACTGGGATGAAGCACCGACAAGGAGCGTGATGTTATTCGGGAAGTACTGAGAACGACAGAAACTTTCAAAGCCATCGGCAGCCAGATCTTCATCCGGGTGGAGGGAAGAACTGAAGGTGGAGCTAAGGGCTAAGGCTTGTCGAGCTGCTCTGCTTATACGGTTGGAGATGGTGTCGGTGGAGGAATCTAACGCCCGTCCGATGGCTGAAAGGCTCTCGCAGGAAGATAGTCGCTGGACGATATCCTGGTATGAGAGGATACGTTTGGCATAGTAGTCGAGGCTGAAGGTTTGTCGGGAGAAGGTTTTGCCACAGGCAGTGCAGCGATAGCGAGGTACTGTTCCGAAGGCCTTTGTGTGGTAGAAGCCCCAGGGACGGTACGCTTGATAAGGAGCGTGAGTCGTTGGTTCATGATGGAGGCAGTGTTCTCGAGCGCAGAAGGGAGGTGTGAAGACGGCCATACTTCCCTTACGTCTCCCACTCCTCTCTTTGCTTCAACTGCAACAAGGTTCGAGGAACTTCATTCGTATTGTGATCGAAGTATTTATTGTGATAAACTCGAAAACTAGGGTGCGCCCCTGCATGCCCCGAATAAGGAACGAGCCTTGTTTTTAAAGAGCCTGGATATATTCGGTTTCAAATCCTTTGCCGACAGAACCACCATCGAATTTTCCGACGGAATTTCCGCCCTTCTGGGACCTAACGGCTGTGGAAAATCCAATGTCGTCGATGCCATTAAATGGGTGGTGGGCGAGCAGTCTGCCAAGAGCCTCAGAGCTGAAACCATGGAAGGTATCATTTTCAACGGCACCGAGACACGCAAGGCTCTCTCGGTGGCCGAGGTCACCATCACCATATCGAACGAGACTGGAACCCTGCCCCTGGACGTGCCCGAGGTGGCGATTAAACGCCGGCTCTACCGCTCGGGCGAGAGCGAATACTACATCAACGGAAGGCTGGCCAAGCTCAAGGAAGTGCGGGAGCTCTTCTGGGACACGGGCATCGGAAAGTCAGCCTACTCGGTGATGGAACAGGGCAAGATCGACCAGATTCTCTCCTCCAAGCCCGAAGACCGGCGATATCTTTTTGAAGAGGCAGCGGGGATAACCAAGCATAAGGTCAGGGTCCGGGAAGCCGAGACCAAACTCGTGCGCACCGAAGAGAACATGAAACAGATCGAGGCGGTGCTGGCCGAGGTCAAGCATTCACACGACAGTCTAAAGCGGCAGGCTGACAAGACAATAGCGTACCGGGGGCTTAAGGACGGGATTTTCGAGCTGGAGCGGGATGTCTACCTTTTACGCCTCAGACAGTTCATCAGGGACAAGGATCGGCACGATGAGGAGTTCGAAAAGAAAAAGGCCGAGCGGGAGAGTCTGAGGGCAGAATCGGAAATCCTGGCAGCCTCCATGACCGAAAGCATCGACCTGGTCAACGAGATGGAAGGCCAGCTGGTCGAAAAGCAAAAAACCCTTTACGGCCTGGCAGTCGAGAAAAATGGCGCCGAAAAACATCGGAGCCTATTGGCCGACAGACTGCGGGAACTCAAATCCAAGCTCGAACAGCTAGAGCTTCGGGCTAGGAGCATACAGGAAAAAATCGATGCCCTGCGGGAGGAGGAGGCGGACAAAGAGGCTGAGCTCTCGGAGTACAGGCAGCGCCTTAAGGAGACCGAGCGCCATATCGATGAGTTCGAATCCTCCATAAAGGCTGCCGGACTCACGCTCCGGGGAAATGACCAGGAAGCGGCCCGCTGCTCGGCCTCGATAAAACTGGTGGAGCAGGAAATAGCCGAAGCCCGGCTCACCCTGGACTCGCTTACCGAGGCAATCGTGCAGGAGCTGGACGCCAGGCTTAAGGAGACAGGCTATTCATCAGCGGAGCGCCAGAGCCTGGAAGCCGAGATCAGGAGCATGCTCGAGCGGACCAAGGCGAGGCTGGACTCCAAGGCAACCCTTCTGGAGGATGTAACTCGTTCGATTTCTTTTTCCGGCAAGGCGCTGGGGGATTTTGCTTCAACCCTGGACAAGGCAGCGCAAGAACTGAGGCAGGCTTCGGTCAGTCTTGTGGAATTGGGGAGCAAATTCGACCGCTACAGGGAGGCTACCCCCTCTTTCCTGGACGAGTTCCTTTCCCCTGAAGGCATTATCACTCGCAAGCGCTCTATCGATGCCGACATCGGCCAAAAGCTGCGGACAATCGAGACGCTCAAGGTATCCATCGATTCTCTGGGCGAAGAGAACAAGGCGCTGTCGGTCAAAATAGAAGGCTGGAGAAAAACCCTGGAGGATGCCAGGCTCGCCAAGACTAGGGTGCAGACTCAGATGGCCGGGGCGGAAGAAGCCCTAGCGGTGTTCCGCCGGGAGATTGCCGGTCAGGAAGCTACCTTGAAAGACCATGAGTCCGAGGTATTCACCGAATCCAGGCGCATGGACGAGCTGCGGGAAGAGATAGCCGAGGTTGACACCGAACTGGCGGAGATAGAAGTCAAGGGCAAGACCCTGGCCTCAGAGATGGATAGGTTGGAAAAGGCCATAGCCGGCAAAAACGAAGAGCTGGGAGAGCGAAGGAAGGACGCAGGCAGGCTGGCCGACAGAATTCAGGCTGTTCAGTCCGAACTGGAGACCATTCATCTTTCCATCGCCCAAAATGAAACAGAGATAAAGAACATAAAAGAAAACTTTTCCGAGCTCTATTCTCGAGACCTTGGGGAGTACGAAGAACGTATGTTCGAACTCCGTGGTCCCATAACCGAACTGCGCGAGCGCCTGTCGGCCATGAAATCCAAGCTCAAGGATCTAGGCTCGGTAAACCTCATGGCCCCAGAGGAATATAAAGAAGTAAAGGAGCGCTACGACTTCCTCTCGGAGCAGATGGCCGACCTGATAAAGGCCAGGGACGATCTCAAGCAGATCACCGATGAAATCCGCAACGAGAGCGCCGAACTCTTCCTGGAAACCTACAATAAGATTAAGAAGAATTTCCACAACATGTTCCGCAGGCTTTTCGGCGGCGGAAGGGCAGAGCTGCGGCTTTCTGACTCCGACCACGTGCTCGAGTCGGGCATCGAGATACTGGCGCAGCCGCCGGGTAAAAAGCTGGAAGCCATTTCGCTGCTCTCGGGAGGTGAAAAAACCCTCACGGCCATCGCCTTGCTCTTCGCTACGTATATGGTCAAGCCCTCGCCCTTCTGTTTCCTGGATGAGATAGATGCCGCCCTGGACGAAGCCAACGTCAATCGCTTCGTCAATTTGCTGCGGGAGTTCTCCCGGAGCAGCCAGTTTATCGTAATAACACATAACAAGAAGACAGTGAGCGGCGCGGACACTCTTCTGGGCGTGACCATGGAGGAGTCGGGGGTTACCAAGGCCATTGCCCTCAAGCTCCAGCGGTACCAAGGCGGGGATGCTTCCTTGGCTATATCAAAACCCGAGGACTTTGAAGAAGAAGACGTTGAATACGAGACGGGGCGGGAGCTTGCGCCCGTGCCGGAGCCGGAGCAGGTTGTACCGGATGCCTGAGACTGTAAAACAATTCTACCTGGAACCCAGTCGCTTCGAGGGCGAGGCGAGGGTGCTGGAACTCAGAGAAGAAGACGGCCGTTATGCTGTCGTTCTGGATGCGAGTTTGTTCTATCCCGAAGGGGGAGGCCAACCCTGCGATCTTGGCAGTATCGATAACCTGCCGCTGCGCTCGGTGACCGAAAAGGACGGGGAGATTCTGCACTGGTTTGAGGAAAAGCCTGGTTTTATCCCCGGTGACCAGGTATTCATGAACGTGGACGGCAAGAGGAGAATCGACCACAGCCAGCAGCATTCGGGACAGCATCTTCTCTCGGCCATCCTGGAACGAAAATACGGCATCCATACCTTGAGCTTTCACCTTGGTCTTTCGTACAGCACCATCGATGTAACGGCTCCGGCCATGGATCAGGATATGATCGAGGCCTTGGAGGATGAAGCCGAAGCCTTTATTGCCCGGAACCATCCCTATGTCTTCCATGTCTGTCCGCCGGAGGATCCTCAGTCCTTTCCCTTCAGAAAAAGGCTTCCCGAGGGGGAAGAAGAGATACGTATCATCGAAATCAAAGATTACGACTGGGTAGCTTGCTGCGGCACCCATGTCTCCTCGGCGGCTGATCTGCGCATACTGAGCGTCCTCCAGGCCGAAAAATATAAAGGCAACACAAGGCTGTATTTTGTCGCCGGAGCCAGGGCTTCCTTGCTGCTCCGGCGACGTAAAGAGGCGCTCGAGGCTATAGCCGCGAGCTTGGGGACATCTTCCGAAGAAGCTGCCACCAAGGTTGATGCCTTGAAGGCGCGCAACGCCATTCTTGAAACAGATCGCGCAACGCTTGTCCAGGATACTGCCAGGCTCGAAGTGGCGTTGCGCGCCCTCGAAAACAGAAATAATAGGTCAAAAACCTTATTATTCACTTTATACGACAAGGGTGCAGAAGCCGCGTTCGAGACGGTTAAGGCAGGTGCCAACAGCGGCTATTCCACGATAGCCCTGTCGGTCCTCGATAAAACCGTCTGCGTCATGGTGCCGCAGGCAAGGTCGGCTAATCTGGTCAAAAGCCTTAAGGCGCTCCTGGCGGAACACAAGGGCAGGGGAGGCGGAGCCGGCAATAATTTCAGGGCTACGTTCGACAGTCCTGATACTGCCAAAACGTTTTTCGATTCAGCTTCTGCGCTGCTTGGCTAAATAAGAAATAGCAGAAACAGGTCGCCGGCAAGAGGTTATGCGACTTTACTATTAAATCGGCTCAAATTTCCACAGGCCTTCGGTTGTCCGATAAGCGCCTGGATAGATACTCTTTGTCCAGGGCGAGTTCCCGTATCAGATAGCGCAACTGTTCGGCGGAAAGCAGGTTCTGCTCGGCATAGAGGTAGACTAGGGCACGCTCGGCAATACAGGGCACGAGCAGGGAGTTCATTTGCACAGGGCAGGGTTCTTCGCATTCGACATAGCGGGAATGCAAGGAGGCGTAGAGCCTGGAATCCTGAATGTTGCCGGATATGGCGTTCAGCTCGGCAAGTAGCGGGGCGATGTTGCCCCGGGCCGCCATTTCGCCCAGGGGCTTCAGAGTGAAAAAGCTGTATTCCTTTCCGGGCAGATAGTGGTGCTCGTCGCAGCGGGTGCAGTAATTGGGCTCCCGGCCGTCGGACTTGGCTCTGTCGCCTCCGATGATGATCAGGGGATCAAAATAGAGGGCGGGGCATTCTTTCTCGTCCACTGAATAATAACGGTAGGTATAGAGCGAATCCTTCAGGCAATCCTCGTGCTCGCAGTAGGCGGTGAGAGGAAAGACATCGGTGGCATTTTCCAGCAGGAGTCTGGCGGTCTGGTTGAAGATTTCCCTGCGGAAATTGAGAACGAGGCTGGGGCAGATAAAACTGACTCCCCGTCGCCTGGATTCGTCGGCTATGAGATAGGCGATACGTTCATCGAAAAAGGCGGCTTCATCGATGATCCAGGTGCCCACATCTGGGTTGTCGGCCAAGAGGGTTTCCAGCTGAAATGAGTCTTTTATCGAGCCAATGCGCTCCCCACAGCGCTCATAGCCGCCGCGGTAGGCAAGGGCGTCCTCGGGGTAGTCGGGAAAGCGAGCCTTGTCCAGGCTAGCCCGCACCACGAAGACCTTGCGCCTGTCCACGGTGCCGCTGGTGGTGAGAGCCGCTGCCAGGCCCTTTTTGCGGAGCGCCACCATGGAGTCCCGCCAGATGCGGGCGGAGAACTCGGTCTTGCCGGAACCCATGGGGCCTATAACCAGGAGCCGCCGGCCCGGCGTGACAAAATCGTGGTGGGCATAGGAAGAGTGCACATTCAGCAGAGGAAAGCCCAGGTTCCGCAGCAACTCGCCGCTGTCGCCGATGTCCATTGCGCTGCCTTCCGCTTTCAGCGCGCCGGGCCGGCGGCTTTAGCGACGTTCGGCCCTATGCTCGGCGAACCGAAGCGCAGGTCCTTATAGGGGTGAATGTCCAGAGCGTTCTGGTACCATCCTTCGATATAGTCCAGATCGATGATCGACGAAGCGAAGCCGTGGTAGACCGGTAGCACGACAGCCTTGCTTAACAAGAGGGTTTCGGCTTCGGCCAGCAGACTCATCCGCTTTTCTCCATCCTTCTCGTAGGACTGGGTTAGCAGCTCCATGAAGGCCGAATCGTCGAAACCCGCCTCATTGAGGCTGGATCCGGGGGTCCACATCTGTAAAAAGGCCTCTGGATCCGCGAAGTCGCCTATCCAGGTTGTGTGCGCCATGCCGATGCTGCCCGATCCTTCCGGGCTTTGAGTAAACTGGTAATATCTGGACGGAGCCAGCGGGATAAGGCTTACCTTGAATTCGGGGAGGACCTTCCAGGCGGTTTGAAAGAGCTGCACCACCCGGCGGTTATCCTTAGATTCGGCAAAATATATCTTGAGCTCAGGCAGGCCCTTGCCCTCGGGGTAGCCCGCATCTTCGAGCAGATTCAAGGCTTCTTCACGGTTCCTGGCCGTGATACCCTTGGCTTCGCTGTAGCCCGGAAGGGGGAGCACCAGGGTCTCTGCGGGAACCATGTACACCGAGCTGTCCCGAACTTCCTTCCAGGGCAGAAGAAGGGCCAGGGCGCGGCGCACCGAGTCCTTGTTCCAAGGTTCCTGCCGGCAGTTAAAATACCAGTAATGGGTTGAAAATATCGGATTCGCTTGTATGGCATCCTGAACGAAAAGCCCATCGTAATCGCCCGGTCCGGCCAGCCAGTGGACCTCTTCGCTGTTGAACATCCTGGTGGCGGCTTGGTCGTCGTCGGTGAACAGCATGGCCAGCTTTTCTATTGAAACCGATTTTTTATCCCAGTAATGAGGATTTTTCTCTAGCGATAGCCGCCCGTTTTCGAAGGATGCAAAGCGATAGGGCCCGTTGACCGGGTAGGGGATGCGCTCCGCCCAGGTTCCGGTGTCATCGGCAAGCATGGAGGGGTGGATGGGTGAGAAGGAATGATGGCAGAGCAGGCGGGTAAAATAAGCGGTGGGTCTGTTCAGGCTGACAACCAGGGTCTTTTCCGATTCAACCTTAATCCCGAGGCTGCTCTCGTCTTTCGTTTTCCCCAATCTGAAATCGTGGGCTCCGGAAATGACATCGAAGAAGGCGGCGTATTGGGCGTTAAGCCTGAGTATCCGTATCCAGGCACTGCGGAAATGCTCGGCCAGAAGGGGACTGCCGTCGGACCAGGCCGCATTGTCCCGTATGGTGAAGGTATAGACAAGCCCGTCTTTGGATTTTTTCCATGAACTCGCGGCCGCCTCTATCGGAGCGAGGCCGGCTGTGTCATAGGCGAATAGTCCCTCGTAGAGTGCGGTGAAGATCTGCGCCTCGTTGGAGTAAATCGAGCGGTGCGGATCGAACTCTACGGCTATGTCGTTGAATACGGTGACGAATTCGTCGGGCAGATTCTGGGCTGCCGGAGCGAAGACAAAGGCCGCCAGAAGGAGTATGGTCACGATAGTGGCTTTGCTTTTCATTACTCCAAAGTATGCGATAAAATAGGGGCTAAGGCAACAGTATGGGGAAAAACAAGGAATTCGGACGGGAAATTCTCGTCATGGGTCTTTTATCGGTGCTGGAATCCCAGGATGATGCAGATGCACTTAGGTCAATCCTCGAACAACGCTTTGGACCTATTCGGATGCAAACCCCACGGCAGTTTTTTCAGTGGACCGATTACTACAACAGCGAGATGGGCCAGCCCATCTGGCGTTCCTATATTGAGTTTGAAACCCTTGTCGATCCTTCACTATTGGCGGATATCAAACTGGCAACAAACGAGATCGAAGAGCGTTTCGCTGTGGACGGCCGACGCAGGGTAAACCTTGATCCAGGACTCCTGGCTCCCGGCCGTTTTGTCCTGGCTACCACAAAAGACAGGGCTCACCGCCTTGCACTCAAGGATGGCATCTACGCCGAACTCACTCTCATTTACGAAAAGAAAGCCTTTCACGCCCTGCCCTGGACCTACCCCGATTGGGCTTCGGAGCCGGTGCGCTTACTTTTGGCGGGGTGGAGAGGGCGGATTTTCGCTACCCACCGCTGAAGCGAAATGTAGTCCAACGAGCCTAGGCCGACTTCTTACATAATTGCAATTCTGCTATGTATCGCTAAATATGGCGGTTATACGAATAATCCTTGACAGCTTTCCTGGGGAGATCGAAAATCCAGGTTGATCGAGCAATCAGCCATGACTCTCCAAAGGTCGTGCCGCTCGATCGAGGAGGTCTCGGATGAAACGAATCCTTGCAGCCGTATTGGTACTCTTCGCCTTCGCAGGCATTCTAGGAGCGCAGAAACTGGAGCTCTACTACTACAAGCAGGAAAATCAGGAAGGCCTAAAAAAACTGGTGGACCAGTTCGTCAAGGAAAACCCGGGAATCAGTATCGATCTGCTCATCGTGCCCAACGATGCCGATGCTACTATGAGCGCTCGAGCCGCCCAGGGCAAGCTTCCGGATATTTTGCAGATGCAGTCCTACTCCAGGGTTGCTGAGTATGCCGCCAAGGGCTATCTAGTGGACTTAAGCAAGCAGCCTGTACTGGCCAAGGTAGTGGATTCTTCCAAGCCGGCGGTCACATGGAACTCTAAGCTTTGGGGTCTGCCCATGGATTTCGCCGGCATCGGCATTATCTACAACAAGGAAATCTTCGCCAAGTACGGACTCCAGCCCCCTGCCACCTACAGGGATCTTGAACGGCTTTGCCGCAGCCTGCGCACCAACGGCGTGACGCCCTTCGCCGGTCTTTTGAAGGAAAACTGGTCCATGGGCCATTTCATCACCCTAGTTCACACAAATCTTCTGGTAGAGAAGAAAATCTCCGCCGACAAATTCGTGGCCGACATGAACGCCGGCAAGACCAGCTACGGCGTGGTGGACACGGACAAGCTCTTCTCCATCATGGACTTTTACAGGGCCAACATGGATAAGAACGCCGAGGAATGGAACTGGAACGAACAACAGGCAGCCTTCGCTGAGGGCAAAGCTGCAATGATGGTCCAAGGCCTCTGGTCCTATGGAGCGGCCATCGGAACAAATCCCAAGCTCGAATGCGGCTTTGTGCCTTTCCCCATCTTCAACGATTCAGCCATGAATAAATTCTACGCCGACGTGGACTCCTGCTTCGGTGTCTCGGCCCAGTCCGCGCCAGACAAGAAAGCAGCGGCCCTCAAGTTCCTGGAATGGCTGGCAACACCCCAAGCCCAGAAGATCTGGGTGGAGGATTACAAGCTCACCCTCTCGTTCAAAGGCGCCAATGTCTCCAAGCTGGGGGGACCTTTTGTGGATCTGATGACTGGGGTGGGCAAAAACGGAGCCTATCCCTGGGCTTTCGCCTCCTACCCGACGGCGGTATTCGAGGATGCCTGCAAGAACGGCGCTCAACAGTACGTGTTCAACAAGAAGACTGCCGAAGCAGTCATAGCCGACATCGACAAGCAGTGGGCGGCCAACGTTAAGAAATAAATGCTCCGTTGATTTGCTGACCAAAGACCGCCTAAAGGTTTCCAATGAAAGCCTTGTGGCGGTCTTTCTTCTTTAAGCGCGAGTGAGATTTCAGGCGAGCCAAAGCTCGGGAGAGGAGGGATGTGATGGTTCAGAAAAAATCCACCCGGCGGTTTAATTTTATCCTTTTCACGGCACCTGCCTTTATTCTCTACGCCCTCTTTTTCCTTCTGCCCTTCGGCCAGGGCTTGCGCATTTCATTTACCAACTGGGATGGGCTTACACCCAAGACGCCCATAAGCATGGACAAGGCCGATTTTGAGTCCCAGATACTCGCAAAACTCGCCCCGGGGCCGGACCGGGACTTCGTGGTTTCGCTCTATACCCTGGACACATCGGAACGGTATTCGCGACAGGGTCTGTCGGGAATCAAGCGCTATCGGCTTGAGCGTATTCTGAAAAAAGCGGGCTACAGCCCCGAGACATATAAAGATGTGGGTTTTGAAAACTACCGCTCTATCTTTACCGGGCAGGTCGATGCGCGCTTCTACCCCCGGCGCTACGAGGAGCGCTATTTCAATCCCAGTTCGGATTTGCCCATCCAGATCGAGGTGGCGGAATACGAGAAGCACTTTTTGGACAAGCTGGACCAGGATGAAGCTGTACTGGCCGCAGTCTTCTACGATAAAGCGGGTGACTACTACAAGCTCTCCCCGGATATGGACGAATTCGAAGCTGAAGACCCCCTGTACAGCCTCCCTGCCTTGGGCTGGGGTCGGCTGAGCAGCTCGGCGGTGGACGACTTCGTGGATGCGGTGAAGAAAGCCGGTCTCGCCCAGGATGAAGCCACCCTGAAAGCAGCCATCGCAACCTTCACAGCCCCCTTGGACGAAGCCGACAGGGCGCAGGTAGAAATGGCTGCCCGCAAGATCTTCGAAATTGGCGAGTTCAAGACCCTTCTGGCATCGAACTGGAGGGCAGAGAAGTTCGACCTGGGGGTAGTGGGATTCACAATCTTCTTCGCTCTGGGCAACGTGATCCTCGCGAATCTCCTGGCATTCTGGATAGCCATGGCACTGGATCGGAAGCTCAAGACCAAGAATATCCTCCGCTCGGTGTTCTTCCTGCCCAACGTCCTCTCAATGATTGTCGTAGCCCTGATATGGTCCTTTATTTTCTTCCACCTTCTGCCCAAACTGACGGGCATACAGACCTGGATGAGCGATTCAGCCAAGGCACCCTGGCTCCTGGTGATGGTGTCGGTCTGGCAAGCAGCGGGCTATTTCATGGTCGTGTACCTGGCGGGTTTGCAGAACATACCACAGGACGTGCTTGAAGCGGCGATGATCGATGGGGCCAGCCCCTGGAACAGGCTTCGTCACATCACCTTGCCCCTCCTGGTGCCCGCCTTCACTGTCTGCATCTTTCTCTCTATAGCCAACGCTCTCAAGTGCTTCGACCTGGTCTACGCCATGGTCGGCCCATCGGGCTACGCCGTGGGGACGGTTCCCTTTGTCATGGATATCTTCTTCGACGCCTTCGCCCGCAAGCTCGCAGGCCTGGCCACCGCCAAGGCAACCCTTCTCTTCATCGCCATATTGGCGATAACGGGCTTGCAACTCTATTTCATGAAGCGCAAGGAGGTCCAGCTATGAGCTACCGGTTCAAACCTATCCACCTCCTGGAAGCGTTCATGATTCTGCTAGCCTTCGTTTTCATCTATCCGGCACTCTTCGTCCTGGTGAGCGCCCTCAAGCCCGACGCAGACATCATGCTGAGGCCCCTGGCCCTGCCTTCGTCGCTTTTCCTGGACAACTTCGTAAAGGCGTGGAAGGTGATGGAATTTCCCAGGGTAGCCGCTACCACCTTATTGATCACCACCCTGGGTGTCGTAGGCATTGTGCTTACCAGCTCCATGGCCGCCTGGATGCTCGCCCGCACGGAAAGGCGCTATGCCTGGCTGATCTATAGCCTCTTCGCCTTCGCCCTGGTAATTCCTTTCCAGATTATCATGGTGCCCTTAGCAGTGCTGGCCTCTGACCTGGGCTTGACCAACCCCTTGGGGATCGTCGTGCTCTACTGGGGCTTGGGAGCGCCCATGGCGGTCTTCATGTTCCACGGCTTCGTGAAAAGTGTGCCCAAGGAGCTGGAGGAATCGGCGGCCATAGACGGGGCAGGAACGGCGTTCATCTTTTTCAGGATTGTTTTTCCGCTGCTCAAGCCCATCACGGCCACCATCGCAGTCTTGGACGCCCTTTGGATCTGGAACGATTTTCTTCTGCCCCTTCTGGTGATCAAGCAGGGAACCATCCAGCTCGCCCAGATGCAGTTCTACGGCCAGTTCCTCAAGGAGTATGGACCCTTGACGGCCTCTCTGGTACTTTCGGCGGTGCCGATTATCGTCTTCTACCTTGTCCTGCAGAAGTATATCATCAAGGGCATAGCCGCCGGTGCGGTGAAGGGCTGAAGGCAATGCGCTTTCCCCGGAGTTCAGGCATTCTGCTCCATCCCAGCTCCCTTTCTGGCCCGTATGGCATCGGCACGATCGGAGCTGAGTCCTGGAAATTCATCGATTTTCTCGCGCGAGCCGGGATTGGTCTTTGGCAGATCCTGCCCCTAGGGCCGACGGGCTACGGCGACTCGCCCTACCAATGCCTTTCTTCTTTCGCCGGCAATCCCAACCTGATCGATCCAGGGCTGGTGGCCGAGGCGGGTCTGGCGAGCCCTGAGGAGCTCGAAGCATGCAGGGCTCCCAACACTGGAAAGGTGGATTTCGGCTGGATTTTCACTTCCCGGCGGCTTTTTCTGGATAGGATCTGGGAGCGTTTTAGAGAGGTGAATTCTGGTGTTCGGGCCGAGCCGCAAGCCGCCTCCAAATCGCCGAGCGGCTTGGGGGCAGCAGCGACTACTGGTGAAAAATGGCAGAAAGCTGCCAGTCGTGCCGCCATAGCAACTGCAAATCCTGAAGCCTCCGGCCTCGACCAACAGTCCTTCAGGAGCTTCTGCGATGATAACGCTTCCTGGCTGGACGATTTTTCGCTCTTCATGACCATCAAGGAAGAAAGAGGATTGGAGTCATGGGACCGTTGGCCTGAGGAACTGAGGCTAAGGAAAGCCTCAGCCCTCGCCGAGTTCGCCGCTTCCCGCGCTGATTTCGTGAATAAGCACAAATTCATCCAGTTCCTCTTTTTCAGCCAATGGCGGATTCTCAAGACCAGGGCGGAGGCGGCGGGCCTGCGGATAATCGGGGACATACCTATATTCGTCGCCTGGGATTCGGCCGATGTCTGGGCTCATCCAGAGCTCTTCCAGCTGGATGCTGAATGCCGCCCCCTCAAGGTGGCGGGAGTGCCTCCTGATTATTTCACCGCCACCGGCCAACTCTGGGGCAACCCTCTGTACGATTGGAAGGCGAACAAAGCTGAGAGGTACACCTGGTGGATTTCGCGCATCGAGGCTGCTCTGAGCCTGGTGGATATCCTCAGAATTGACCACTTCAGAGGCTTTTCAGCCAACTGGGCTGTGCCGGCGCAGGATAAAACCGCCGAGCGCGGACGCTGGGAACCGGGACCTGGCGCCTCCCTCTTCGATGCGGTACAGGAAGCCCTGGGCAGTCTTCCTATTATCGCCGAGGACCTGGGCTTTATGACTCCGGAGGTCTATGAACTCAGGGATCGCTACGGCTTCCCTGGCATGAAAATTCTCCAGTTTGCCTTCGAGCCTGAAGGCGACAATCCCGATTATCCCCATAACTATCCCGGAAATGCTGTGGTTTACACGGGCACCCACGACAACAATACAGCGGCCGGCTGGCTGGCTTCTGCCCCCCGCCAGGCCGCGGCTAGAGCCCTGGCCTATGTGGGAGGCGCTAGGAGCGGTTTTTCCTGGAATATGATCAGGACAGCCTGGGCTAGCCCCGCGGACATGGCCATCGCCCCCTTCCAGGATCTTTTAGGCCTGGGCAGCGAGGCCAGGATGAACTATCCGGGAACCCAGAACGGCTGGTGGTCCTGGAGAATGGCCGAAGGAACCCTTCGTTCCTCGTTGGCGAAAAAGCTAAAAGACCTGGGGAAGACGTTTTTTCGCCTCGCATAGGATATAATTGTATTAACCGAGCCGTATTCCTGAGACAGGAGCTCTCTAAGTCTTCTCAAGATTTGAAGCAGGCAGGGCGCTGGAGGACGTAAGGCATTCGGAGGTCCGCCGGTGACACTCCTCATTCATGCTTGGGTGTTGTTGCTCTGGTCTTTGCTTTCATCCTGCAGCGCAGCGCTCATAGCCTCCCAGGACCTTGAGATCGAGACTCCAGCAAGACCTGCGGTCTGGCAAGGCATGGAGGGCTTGGTCTACCGGATCAGCTGGATCGACGAGAAGGGTACGGCTCAGGAAGCGCTCCTTGCCGAAGGCGAGCGTCTCAGTATCAAGCTCGCAAGAGGCTGCAATCAGGCAATCCTCCTACAGCCCGAAGCGCCCTTCGGCTGGTGTAAGCCCGCGGGCTTTCTCTATCCCTTCGACCTGGAGCCGAACTCCAATTTGGTAGACACTTGGCGGCGAGCTAAGGGCAGTGCAAGCTTCGAATCGGGATACGCGGCTGCGGTGGTGCTATTCATGGAAAGGGCTGGCTATGATCCCTGGAACTGGCCGGTGGAAAAGCTGGCAGACCCTGAAGTGTTCAGACAGAAAGATCCCTGGACACTTCCGCCCTGGACTGCGGCGGAGCGGCTCATTCAGGGAAGTTTCAGAGTATCGCTTTTCCCTTCGGCCAGGACGGTTTATATCTTGCCCGGCGAGGGGCCCTGGTGGCCCGAAAGCGCCCTCTGCCCGACGCCGCAAACCCGGACTCAAACCGACACAGGAGCTTCTGCGGAAGCCGGCGATGGTGAGGCATTTATCATGCTGCCGGAAGGCTTGCATACATTTTCCAACGGAAAAGAATTGCTTTGTGTAAGGATTGTATCTGGCGCTGTTCTGAGCCAGCGCAGTGCGTTGGCGCCTTAAGCTAGGAGGGGAAGCGCAGCAAAGCTGGGATTTCACCCAGCGTTCCAATATTGCGCTCGCGCATCCAGGCCTTGATTCCGTCGAGTATCTCCAGGGGCGCTCGGGGATTGGAAAAAATCGCAGTGCCTACCTGGATCGCCGAGGCGCCGGCCAGAAGGTATTCCAGGGCGTCGTCGGCGCAGGTAATTCCCCCCAGGCCAATCACGGGAATCCGGACAGCCCGGGCCGCCTTCCAGACGCAGGCGACGCCGATCGGTCGTATGGCCGGTCCGGAAAGGCCGCCGATTCCCCGGGCGATAAGGGGTTTGCAGGTTTTTACGTCGATGGCCATGCCAACCACGGTGTTGATGCAGGAAACAGCGTCGGCCTTTCCCGCTTCGGCCGCAAGGGCTATCTGGGCAATGTCGGTAACGTTGGGACTCAGCTTGACCACCAGGGCGCGGCGGGTGAGTCTTCTCACCTTTCTGGTTATCCGCTCCACCAGATCCGGCTCAGTGCCGAATGCCATGCCGCCCTTATCGACATTTGGACAGGAAAGGTTCAGCTCGTAGCCGTCCACGGGGCTCTTTTCCCCTTCCTGGTAATCGCCGATCCGCTTTTCGATGGCCTCCACGATTGTCGTATACTCCGATTCGCTCTCTCCCACCACATTGACCAGGACGGGACAGCTGAGGCTTTGCAGATAGGGGATTTTTTCGTCGAGAAAAACCTGGAGACCGGGATTGGCCAGACCGATAGAGTTTATGAGCCCGCTGGGAGTTTCCACGAGGCGGGGAGGCTTGTTTCCCGCTTTAGGCTCCAAGCTGACCGCCTTGGTATAGAGGGCTCCCAGGCGGTGGATATCCAGCAGTTCCTGATATTCCTGTCCGTAGCCGAAGGTGCCCGAGGCTACTCCCACCGGATTGGGCAGGACAAGGGGGCCGATCTGCACCGAAACATCCGGCTCTCGGTTCAGGATTTCCACAGGATAGCTCCTTGGGGGAATATGGGGCCGTCGGCGCAGGCGCGCAGGTATCCGCCCGCCCTAGCGGGGAGCACGCAGCCCTGGCAGGCCCCCACTCCGCAGGCCATCCACTGCTCGGCAGAAAGGTGAGCAGGAATGCCCCTGTGAAGTGCCAGATCGTCCAGGGCTGAAAGCATGGGAGCAGGACCGCAGGCATAGAGCCTCTTCCTGGCTGCAGCGGTTTCAGCCCCAGCTCCAGCTTCGCCTCTAACCCCAGGTCCAGCTCCAGCCCCTGCTTCGGCTCCAATCCCGACTCCAGCCTCGCCCGCCACATTTCGGCTGGGATGCTGGAGAAGCGCTTCCACCACGGTGCCCTTGAAACCCCTGGAGCCGTCATCGGTAGCTATGAGCGCTTGGTCGAGGCTGTGCTGCAGATCGGAAAGCCCGGCGAGAACCGGCTGCCGGTATGGCTCAGAGTACCAGCCGGTTCCCTCGACGCTTCTATTTTGTGCTTCCCAGCGCTCCGCCGCCAAAATAAAGGAGGGGATTTGGCTGGCAGATCTAAATCCGAGAAAGAGCCTGCTTGCTTTTGGTGAAGCAGCGAGCGTAGCGCCTTCGCTTGCTTTGAAATCCCGAAAAGTCGAATGCAGATAGAGCAGGGGACCGATCCCGATGCCTCCGCCTGCCAAGAGAGCTTGTTCGCCCGCGGAAGGCCGGGGGAAGGAGTTGCCCAGAGGGCCTATCACATCGATGCTGCTGCCTTCGGCAAAGGCAGCCAGGGCTTGGGTAGCCTTGCCCCGGATCTGGTAGAGGGCAAAGGCGAGTCCACGTCCATAAAAAGCGAAGGCCAACGGCCTTCTGAGAAGCCCGGCATTGCCGGCCTGGAGCCCCTGCGGATTGAAGGTGAAAAATTGCCCGGGAATAGGCGGGGCAAGATCCTGTGGCCATAAAAAGGCCAGAAGTTTCCAGCCCTGGGAAACGGCCTGGTTGAAAACAACGGGAGCGTTAAACTGTCTCATCATCGGTTTCTTGTCCGCATTGTCCTCATCCTGGCCTTTATCTGTCAAGCTTATATGTAAGCCCTGCAGAAACCGCTGGTACAGCAGCCTCCATCAGGCGCTTGGCCAGCCAGCCTCACAAGGCTCGGCAAAACCTCGGCCTACAGCTCCGAGAGCCGCAACTCGATTTCTTCAAGCTTTTCGGTGAGCTTGCTGATGGTTCGCTCGATCCGCTCTTTTTCCCGCAGCAGTCGCTCAGCAGGGTCCGTCGTTTCGTCCGGTGATTTGAGCATACCCTTGACCGTTCCGGGGCTGGCGCCGGCCGAAAGGGCTTCGACGGCCTTGGAGCGCTCTTCCACGTCCCGAATGCCGGCCACGAAGCGCAGGTTGTCCCAGCCCATGGAGGGATCGAGGCCGATCTGGCTGGCTGCCACCGCCGCGCTCGCCGTAGTTCTGGGAAGCCCCAGGACCCGCTCGATGTAGTCTTCGAACCGAGTCTGATGTATCCTGCAGAGTTCCGCTGCCCTGGCCAGCAGCCGCCCGAGTTCCAGCATGGCCTCGCCGTTGGCCTTGAGGCACTTTTCCTTTATCGTTCTGGAGAGTTCGACGAACTCTTCCTGACTTTCGAAGACGTTATCATAGAGTCCTGCTTCTTCGGCCTTCTGCACTAGTTCGTGGAAAATCGACCAGAATTCCTGGGTATGGGGCCTGGACTGCCGGATACCGCCTTTGCGCTGGTGGTGAAGATGATGGGCGTATTCATGAAGGGCGGTGTACAGAAGCTGATTATCGGATTCGAAATTTTTGTTGTGGAGCACTATTTCGGCTGTATCAGGCTTGTAGAGCCCGTTGACCTTCTTATTGGTCCTGCCGGAAAAAACCAGATTAAAGGGAGCTGGGCTCTCTTCAATCTGCTGCAGAATGGATTTTACCTGATCTTGATTCATCGTATGCTCCAGAACGCCGGTATACGCTGTTCAACTCCGGGCGATCTGGAGCATAGTACGGTATAGGAGAAACCTAGGCAACCTGGGCA
>DFYR01000005.1:0-13891 GCA_002383375.1 Spirochaetaceae bacterium UBA4077 | reverse complement strand
GAGAGCGAGTTATCTCGAGAGAGCGCGGTCGATCTCGGGCTTGTTGAAACCGATTATCACTTTGCCGTTGATGTCGATGACAGGGACACCCATCTGACCGGATTTGCGCACCATTTCCTCGGCTTTGCGCTGATCCGAGGCGACATTGTACTCGGTAAAGGGGACACCCTTGGACCTGAAGTACTCTTTGGCCAAGCGGCAATACGAACAGCTGGGGGTAGAATAAAGCGTGACAGACATAGAATTCCTCCTGCTAGGTGAATAGCTTTATTGTAAACTATATATTAAAAAATTAATATACAAGATAGTGTTCCGTCAATATCCTTTACTGGCAATGCCAGCCATTTTTAAATCTTGAATCACAAAGCCTGAGTTTTAGCGTCTGCCAGGTGTGAAAGCGAAATTATCCTGGAGTGTTAGCGACATCCTATTTATGGCGTTTCTGGGGCTTACCTCGATTTTCGGCACTCAATACGGTTTGGCACAAGCTTTGGGCGAAGAAATTTTCAGCCTTGAGACAGAAATCGAAAAATCGACATTCGAGGCAAGGCTCGTTGCGAGGATCGCCGCCGAGTTTAGACTGGAAAGCGCTCTTCGCGTTGAAGGGCAGGATCTTTCTTTTCGCCTTCCGTATTGCAGGGCAAAAGGTAAAAATTTCGATTTTATTATTGGACGGGCCACGCTGGGACAGGGAAGGGCGCTGCGTAAAAGCCCCACATCCCAAATCCCGCAGAACCCAGGATCAGCCTGGTCAGGGGAGGTTGAATCAACCAGGGCGGGCTTCCTTATGGGGCTGCGCTGGGGAGGCTTCTCCTGCTTTACCCTCAGTGAGAGTGACTCGACGGTCGATTTGGGAAAAATCGGCCCCGAGTTTAATATCCCTGAGCTCAGGTTTAAAGCTGCGGCTGCTGAAGCTGCCGTAATTAAAGATGATTTCTGCTGGGCAGTAGGAGCTTGCGCTGCGAATAGCCCCGAGCGGCGCTCCCCTGAGGGTTGGCGCAGCGGAGCCTCCTTCGAGCCGGAACTTCAGGCGCTCAGTATAGCTGGATCTGCGGCGCTGAATACGAAAGGTATCGGTTTGGAACTCTGGTCGGGGGCCTGTCTGGGCTCGCTTATTCGGCCAGGGCTGGCCGGTACGGCGGAGCTCCGGTTAGGCGCCAGCCGCGCTGGCGGAATGAAGCCTATACTAAGCTTCTACCTCAAGGCCTACGCCTGCAGCGAATCATACCGAAACTACTTGCTGGAAAAACCCACGCTGGATTCAGCACTGAAAGGCGATCTTTCGCTGAGCTTCCGCCGCTTCAACCTCTGGGCAAGCCTGCTCAGCTCTTCGCCCTTAAAAGAAAAAGATTCAAGCGGATTACGATTACTGAAAGAAAAAGGATTCTCCACCCTGCTCTGGCGGTGGAGGACCCAAGCCCTGACAGGCCGCGCCGGGCTGAGCTGGGGGGCTTGGGGAATATCAGCCCGTGCCAAGGCAGATCAAGGCGGCTTAGCTTCCTGCGATATCGGACTTGACTACGAAAGCAAGGAGGCCCGAGGAAGGCTACGGTTCAAGGCAGCAGCTCGTCTCTATTGTATCCGAGGATCTTCAACCATCAGCGAAGACGAAGATTCGGAACTATTTGACGACGAGACCGACGAGGATTGGGCCGAAACAGACTCGGCAGGATTCACAGGATTCTCGGACTCTTTCGGAAACCTCGTTTTTCATCGCCTAAAGCTGGATGCGGGTCTTGCCTGGGGAGCTTCTCCCGCAGGGGGCAGAGCAGCCCTCGCCCTGGCCGTATCTGCCGCCGAAGAGGGGCTGGAATTCAGGATTTATAGCGAAATTGCCCAACGCTTGGGTATTGGTCCCCGCTGTTCTCTCCAGTTGTTGCTGACAACACCATCGGGCGGTTATGCGCTTGACCAGCTTCCTGACACGATTCCGACCCTCAGCCTGGGATTTACGCTGAGCGAAAGAAACGAAAAATAAGGATAGATGAGCGGCAAAACCGCACAAATGCTTTTGTCCGCAGCCTTGCTTTGCGAAAACCAGAAAAGTTGCTATAGTGTAAATATCGGCAGTGATGATACTTTTTGCCGGCGGCTTAAAACTGTACAGCGAGGTAATGCCATGCGTCGTGCCCTGATCGTCGTAGACCTGCAGAATGACTTCTGTCCACAAGGGGCGCTAGCCGTACCCGGCGGCGACCAGGTCGTGGAAATAGCCAACGAACTGCTGGCGGAGATCCCGCTCTCGGTACTCACCCAGGACTGGCATCCTGAGGGACACGTGTCCTTCGCATCCAGCTACGGCCGAAAGCCTTTGGAACTGGACGACAGCACCGATCCTCCCCATGTACTTTGGCCTGACCACTGTGTGGCCGGCAGCAAAGGCGCGGACTTTCACCCTGGGCTTAAAACCGACCGCGCAAAGTTGATTATCCGCAAAGGCTTCAGTCTCAATTTGGACTCTTTCTCGGCTTTTTTCGAAAACGACGGAACGACACCCACGGGCCTGGCAGGCTGGCTCTCTACCCTGGGCGCAGGCCAGGTGGTCGTCATGGGCCTGGCCACCGACTATTGCGTAAAGGCAACAGCCCTGGATGCCCGGAAGCTTGGCCTTGAGGTGATCGTCGTGACCGACGGGGTGCGGGCGGTGAACGCCCAGCCGGGAGACGGGGAAGCGGCGCTTGAAGCCATGAAAGAGGCTGGCTGCACACTTTTAAAACTCAAAGAGATACTCGCATGAATAAAATAATGAACAACGCGCTTTTCACCGATTTTTACGAACTGACCATGGCACAGGGCTACTGGAAACGGGGCATCAACGACCACAAGGTGATTTTTGACTACTTTTTCCGCAGACAGCCCTTTGGTGGCGGCTATGCCGTCTTCGCCGGCCTTGGCACCCTATTGGACTCCCTGACTCGATTCCGCTTCTGCGCCGACGATCTGGAATACCTCGACAGCCTTGGTCTCTTCGAAAAAGGCTTTCTGGACTATCTCGAATCCTTCAGGTTCAAGGGAAGCCTCTTGGCAGCCAGAGAAGGGGAAATCGTCTTTCCCCAAGAACCCCTGCTGCGGGTGGAAGCCGACTTAGTTCAAGCCCAGATCGTAGAAGGCCTGGTCCTCAACACGCTCAACTTTCAGAGCCTCATAGCCACCAAGGCAGCCAGAGTCTGGCTGGCTTCGAATAGAGGCACGATAATGGAATTTGGCCTTCGCCGCGCCCAGGGCGCCGACGGCGCCATGTCGGCATCCAGGGCGGCTTTTATCGGCGGGGCTTACGGCACTTCCAACAGTCTTGCAGGCAAGGCATACGACATTCCAGTTCTGGGAACCATGGCCCATTCCTGGGTAATGTCTTTCCCCACAGAACTCGAATCATTCAAGGCCTATGCCGACATCTATCCCACGGGCGCGGTCTTCCTCATCGATACCTACAACACCCTTGACTCGGGGATCAACAACGCCATAAAAGTGGGCAGGGAACTGGCAAAAAAGGGCTACAACTTCGGCGTCCGCCTGGATTCGGGCGACATGGACTACCTGACCCGCAAGGTGCGTGAGAAGCTGGACGAAGCGGGCTTCCCAAAGGCAACCATCGTCGTGTCCAACGAGCTGGACGAGACGATCATCGAACACCTGGTGGCCGCCAAAGCCCCGATCGACACCTGGGGCGTAGGCACCAAGCTCGTCACCGGGGGGGAGGACGCAGCCTTCACCGGTGTCTATAAACTGGCCGCCATGATGGGAGACGGCATCGAAAAGGCGGTTATGAAGGTGTCAGAAAACCCTGAAAAATCCACCAATCCTGGACGGAAGCGGGTTTTCAGGCTTTTTGACGATGCCTCCATGGCCAGGCTGGACCTAATGACGCTGGAGAACGAAGTTCCCCAAGCTGGCACCGAACTGATCGCCCACCACCCCTCGGGGGATTATCGCCGCCTGGTCATAAAGCCCGCTAGGGTAGAACCGCTGTTGCATGAAGTGATGAAGGAAGGGGAAAAGACGAAAAACCTGCCGAATTTAAAGGAAAGCCAGCAGTACCTGGCGCGCAGGCTCGAGCACTTCGACGGCACCTACCTTCGGCTCCTCAATCCCCATATCTACAAGGTGTCGGTCACCACGGAGCTCAAGGAGCTCAAGCTCGGGCTGATAAAGAAGTATCTGCGTTCGCATTGAGTAAATAGCACCGCATGAGTGGGCGCCGGCGCTGAGGTCAAAGTAGATCGCCTTTGCTTTGGTAAGGCGTGGCGTCTCAGCCTGGCAGTCGAGGTGCCTTAAGCGCGATTCTAGCGCCGCCGCTCCAGGGTTTTAATATATGGCTTCACGCCCGCGCCAGCCTTGCGCTCCAGGGCTTCGATCAGAACATCGGGGCTTTCGCCCACGCAGAGGTCTGCCAGGATCTCGGCGTGGACAAAACCCTCGTCCCGCATCGTTTCCAGAAAACTCAAAAGCTTGTCGTAGAATCCGCAACAATTCAATAAACCCACCGGTTTATTGTGGTAGCCGATGTAGCGCCAGGTCCAGACTTCGAAAAGCTCTTCCATGGTGCCGATACCCCCGGGCAGGGCGATAAAGGCATCGGACTTTTCCTGCATGAGAGCCTTGCGCTCATGCATGTCTTCGACGACTAGCAGTTCGGACAGCTCCAGGTGATCCACCATGCCGTTGAGTTTCTTGGGGATGATCCCCAGGACCCGGCCTCCTGCATTCATGGCAGCCTCTGCCATGATACCCATGGTGCCCACATTGCCGCCACCATAGACCAGGGTATAGCCTTTTTGAGCCAGGAGCCTTCCCATAGTAGCGGCTGCTTCTCCGTAACGAGAGGAGGAGCCTTCCGCCGAGCCGCAGAATACACAGATAGAGCTGATCACAGAGACCTTCCTTCGGGATTGCGCTTGCCTGAAGCGCTGACTGACCCAAGACTGCCGCTATGGCTGATCCTTCCCAGCGCTGTCTCCACCAGGGTAGCGATAAGCTCGCCGTAACTTAGGCCGTGCAGGGTCCAGGCGGCCTCAGGTAGGAAGCTGTGGGGGCCGAGGCCGGGCATGACGTTGATCTCCAGCACGTAGGCACCGGAAGTGTCGGCTCTAATATCCACCCGAGCGTAGTCGCTGGCGCCCACAGCCTTGAAGCAATTCCAGGCTAGGGCATTCAGCTCCCTGGCGAGTTTTTCGTCCTTTACCGGCACGACTTTTTCCAGATCATTAACCGCCGTATCGTGGCTTAAAATTGGAACAGCAACATTCATCGACGCGTAATCCACTTCAACCGGGGTGAAGAAGGGCTTCTCGGCATCGATGCCACCCACGCTGAATTCCCGCATCCCCTCGCCGCCGATGTATTTTTCCACCAGGGCGGGCTGGCTGAATTCCTTTTGGATCCGGGCCACCTCCCGGGCTAACCCGGCGTTGTCACGAACGATCGAGTCATCGCCGATGCCCAGGTGCCCCCCTTCAAGGCTGGGTTTCACCATGAGGGGAAAGCCGATGAGTTTGGCCTGGGCGATAATCGATTCATCCGAATCGCCCGGAGAAGCGAGAAAATCGTCGGGTGTGGGCACGCCGTTTTGTCTGAGGACTCGTTTAGTCCCGGCCTTGTCCAGGCCTAGCTTGACCACCTCGGCCCTGGAGCCCAAGTGGTTGAAACCCCAGCCGTCCAATAGGCCGGGCAGGAAACTATGCTTGGATTTTTCTTCCAGATACTCGGCGATATTGAATACAAACAGCTTTTCCTTGGAGCCGAGCCCATCGAGAAAAAGCTTGAGTTCGGAAGGGTCCTTCGTTTCGATGGAGGAGAGCTTCCAGCGGACCGAAAGCTCCTTTTCTATGAGCCCGTAGGTTTCCGGGCTTCGCCAGGGTTTATCGGTATAGGACTTGATAAGTGCGATCTGCATAGGGCGACTCCTAGACTTCATAGTATACAAAGGAGGGAAGGAGGGACAACCGCCTCTAAGAATATAGCTTGGAGGGACTAAAGCTCACGACAAAAAAGGGAGATTCCTAGGCAGATGACGGAATCCATAAAAGGTTCCGGCGTTTTAATTGGCTATTGCCCTCTTGGGCGTGAACCCGGCTCAGGAAGTATCGCGATAAAGGTTTTGCCGCAGATTCTCAAGTCTAAGCAGCTTCGTTATACTCGAATCCATGGAAGCTCTGATCTTCATCGGCCTGCTCCTGGCCAGCGCCCTCCTGGGCTTGCCCATGCTCTATGCGGTGTTGGCAGGGCTCGCGGTGTTTTTTATCTTTGGTTTACGGCGGGGGATTCCCTCCAATAGGCTTTTTAGCGTGATGGTCCCTGGGGTTAAAAAAGCCCTGAAGGTTGTCAGCGTAATCCTCCTCGTGGGCGCGATGAGCGCTGCTTGGCGGGCTTCGGGCCTTATGGCCTTATTGGTGGTCGGTGGTCTTTCGCTGATCTACGCGCCCCTCTTTTTGTTTTTCGCCTTTCTTTTGAGCGCGGGCTTCGCCTTCATCATCGGTTCCTCGCTGGGGGCGGTGAGCGTGATGGGCATTCTGCTCTTCACCCTGGGGAAGGCGGGGAGCGTCGCTCCGCTGCCCTTGGTAGGCGCTATTCTTTCGGGGATCTATTTCGGCGATCGGGCTTCTTTTCTTTCCTCCAGCGCGCTGCTGGTATCGTCGCTTTGTCAAGTGGAGCATAAACGGCACCTGCGAAACATGCAGCGCAGCGCTGTCGTTCCATTTATCGCTTCCGCGCTTCTCTACGCCATCCTCTGCATCTTCTTTCCCTTCGATGCGAGCCGGGCCAGGGATATCCTGGTATTGAGAGAATTTTTCGAGCTGGGCAATCCTTTGCTGTGGCTGCCCCTGCTTTTCGTACTGTTGCCAGCCTTTACCCGTCTGACCTTACTGCAGTCTATCGTCCTGAGCACCCTAACGGCGTTCGCGCTTGCCCTGGGCGTTCAGAGGCTGGATGCGGCAACCGCCCTGCGGGACCTGATCTTCGGGTATTCGCGGCCGATCGAGAACGAGCAATTAAAGCTATTGTATGGAGGCGGATTTCTCTCGATGGTCAAGCCGATGCTGGTGGTGTTTTTTTCAGGCGCCCTGCCGCCGCTTTTAAAAGAATTGGGAACCCTTAAGCCCTACCAGGAAAGTCTCGCCCGGATGTCGGCGAAACATCATCCCTTTGCGGCGGCGTTGGTAAGCGGCATTTTTGCCAGCGCCATAGGCTGCTCCCAGACTTTGGCCGTTTTCCTCCAAGTCCCCCTCCTCGAAAAGGTGTATTCCGAGACCGAGAACGAGAAGAAGGCCTTGGCAATCGGCGATTCGAGCATTCTCTTATCGGCCCTGGTGCCCTGGAATATAGCTATGGCCGCCCCCTTGGCGATTATCGGGGCTTCGCCTTTGGGTGGGATCTTCGCTTTTTACCTTTACCTTACGCCGCTGATAGCGCTGCTGGGGGAGGGGAGGCGTGTGGGCGCCGGGCGCGGCCAGAATGAGAAAAATCGGACAGAATAACAGGACTTAAAATCAGGATTTACAGGATTTTCGCGTCGATATCCTCGGCGAAGCGAATACCAAGGCGGATAAGCGCTTCCACGGCGGCGGGGTCCACGGCGTCGATGGTGTCGGCGGGGGTGTGGTAGGCGTTGGCTCTTGCATCGTTGCCCCAGCGCATGGCCACGAGGCTCGCCGCCCTGGCGCCCGCGGCTTGAAGCTCCGCGGCGTCCGTACCGCCGGTGAGAAAAGCCAGGGGCGCCTTCGGCGCCTTTATTCCCTCGTCGGCCGCCAGGGCGGCGAGCCGCTCGGCAGCCCCCGCGTCCAGTTTCACAAAATCGTTCAAGTCCGACGTGAGTATCCGAAGATCCTCGACAGTATAGATGCAGTCCATATTGTAGCCGTAGGAGGGCAGGGCAGCGAACTCCTCCTTGCGCTGGCGGGCGAAAGCCCGGGCGCCCCTGAGCCCCGCCTCTTCGGCGTCGAAGCTGGCGAAGACCAGGCGGGTTCGCTTAAGCCTCTTACCTGCCTTGCGCCGCTCGGCGAACTCCTTGAAAACCTCCAGGGCAATGGCGGTNNCAGGAGGCGCAACAGATCGAAGCCGAAAACCGGAGTTCCGATCCCCCAGCCCGACACCGCCGTCACGATTATGGAGAGCAGCCATTGCAGGACCACGCTTCCAATGCCGCCATACACCTTGCGTGAATAGAGCTCGGGGCGATTCACGTAAAAGTTGAATATCTTAGCCGAGTCGTGGTGCCCGGAAAGGATGAGCTGAGCCTCTGCCTTGCCCTCGGGTTCAAGCACGGCAACAACGTTTTTCCCCTCCACCTTGGGAAAGAAGGGATCCAGGATCTCCCGGTACAGGAAAAAACCGAATACTAAGATACAAATGCTGAGAGTGTTCAATAGCGCAGACGCCAGCGGGACAAAGACCAGACCGACGGCCGCGACGATATAAAAGACCACCAGAACCTTGATAAAGCCCAAAAAGGCCCCGGGATGGACCGTGAAGCGCTCGATTTGGGACATATCGGCGAAAGGTTTGGCTTCTTCCAGAATGCTATCGGCGGCGCTGACGCAAGCCTCCGACCCCGTGAGCCTCGGCCCGAAAGCCTCCACAATCTTCCTGGTAAAGTCCAGCGCCGCCTCTGCCCGCTTTGTGTACATGTCCCGCCCTTTTAGTTCGAGCCAGGCTCCACAAGCACAGCCAACGCGCCCCCCATCCAAGCCTTCTCGAGCAAGAGGGATTTTATACTACCAGGCTCCTGGTTTCATAGGCCCGGTAACTCTCTCATATCGAGATTTTAGTGTGAGGTAACACGGGTCCAGGACCGGTGTGGGAGAATGCAAAAAACATCCGCTTCCATGCGATATTCGCTCGATATCGCTTCTCCACGCGCAGGGCGCGCAAGGTATTCCACTTTCGGCCGTCCATAAGCTTTTTGACCTCGGGATAGACCTTCCCGGGCTGGCTGTACGCCCCGACAGATCCCTTCCGGCCCAGGCTCGCCGCAACGAGCGAAAGGGCGTCGCCCATCCGCGGGTCGTAATCGATACGCTCGCCCTGGAAAAAATCCAGGCAGCGCAAAATGTCGTATTTCCAACGGACGGGGAAGCAGAATTTTAAAAACTCGTCCTTGATGACTTCGCCTGTGGTGGAAGTCTTATAGAGTTCGTGCTTTAAAATGAATTCGATGCCCCTCGATCGGGCGACTTCGAGCTTCCGATTCCTGTATCGATCGCCCAACCCTAAAAACCGCGAAATGCCTTCGAGGATGCTGATCGNNGCTAATTGGCGCGCCCTTTCGTCCCTGATGCCGAAATAGCAGGCGATGTTGAGGATCATTCCGTTGATGCAGACGTCTGAGTATTCGACGGTGCGGGCGTAATTGACTCCGCCGTCCTTGCCCGCCGAAAAATCCAGGAGCAGTGAAGCCGACTCGCCGCAGGCCTCGTTGTCGGGATCAATACCCAGCTGGACCAATTCGAAAAGCGTATAATGCGTGCAGGTCCATTTGGGGTTGTAGACGCCGTTCCCCCAGTGCCCGTCGCCCCTGCGCTTTTCCAGCAGCGCCCGACCTAAACCTTCACTTGCGATGCGCGCCCTCAAATCCCGGGTCGTTGCATCGTCCGCGCTCAGCAGGTCTCGATTGATCTGATAGGCGAGGGCTGGATCGGCGTCCTGGAGCTACCAAGAGAAATCAGTCAGGTTTTTCATAGTTCCCTTCCCAAAGCTGGGAAATCGGAACCGCAATCATCCGATCCCCAAAACCAACGATCGCATCGCCGTCGTAGAGAAGCACCCCCGATGCAAAGTGCGTTCCGGCGATCTCTCGAAGTTTTCGCAAGCCCTTGAAATCGCCTGTAGTGATGGTGGAGGCGGCCTTCACCTCTACCCCGACGATGCGCCCGTCCGACTCCATGACGACATCTACTTCTGTTTGGTCTTTGTCCCGATAATGGTAGAAGTCGACCTGGTTTTCCAATGAAACGGCAAGCCTCCGCAATTCCTGGAACACGAAGGATTCCAAAATTCGTCCGAAGAAGGATCGATCCGCCCATAACGAATCCGCGGTTTTTCCCAATAAAGCGCAGGCAAGCCCTGTGTCACCGATATGAAGCTTTGGGGTTTTCAAGACTCTCGTACTCAAATTACTATGCCAGCACTGCAGCTCATCAACGAGAAAAATTCGCGACAGCAAGGTCAGATAGTCTCGTATGGTAGTCCTGCTTATCTGAAACGGAGCTGCTATCTCAGAAATATTTGTGAGGCATGAGGTCTGGGCCGCCGCCAGGGAAAGAAGCCTTGGCATAACATGAAGCGCCTGAATTCGGGCTATATCGCGTACATCTCGCTGGATTATTGTCTCGGCATAATTTCGGTACCAAATTCTCCTTCGTCCCTGGGTGGACCGCTTCAAGGCCTCAGGATATCCACCCGCAGCTACTACTTCAGCCAAGTCCTTACCCAAGCGATGCCCCGAAGGCCCTGATGCGAAATCGGCGGCCAGCGATCGCTCGATAAAGTTCGGCTTTGTCCTTCGCAGCTCCGCCTGACATAGAGGATGCAATCTCAAAAGCTCCATGCGCCCCGCAAGGGAATCGGCCAGCGTGGGCAGCAGAAGGACATTCGACGATCCTGTGAGTATGAATCTTCCCGGCCTTCGATCTGAATCTATCGCTAATTTTAGCGATGTGAAAATCTCAGGGGCCCGTTGGACTTCGTCGAGCACGACATATTCTGGCAGATCCGCAACATAGCCCACCGGGTCGGTTTTAGCGGCAGCCCTCTGCACATCGTCATCGAAGCTAATATAAGCATAGCCTTTTTCATCGCCCACGAGCCTGGCTAAGGTAGTCTTGCCGCACTGGCGCGGTCCATGGATCAATATAGAAGGTGAATCAGCCAAGGAGTCGAGGATTTTTTGCTGCAGTATTCTGGGATAATACTCATTTATGTCCATGTGATATATATAGTTCACAAATCGTACAATTGCAAGTATGATCTCGTACGATTGTCAGTTTTATGCCGTACGATTGCAAGTTTATAGCCGGCTAAATGCAAGTTTTAGCCGGCCAGTTCATTAATGATTCGTCTGGCCGGTCGCCCGATTTGACGGGAATCCAGTGTCAATTGAGTTTTACCTTACACGTTACAGCCAATCCGGCGATGCCGTTTTCAATCATAGGAGTAAGGCTAACAGAATCAAAGTAATTCAAGGCGTTTTTAAGCGTGGAGTTGTACCTGGCTGTGAAGGTAAAGGGACGAATGAGCTCGAAGATCCTTGTGCCAATCAGGGCGATATAGCCAAATGTCATAAGCCCGAGCCCACTCGTGGTGTACGGATCGGAATACGATGCGCTTGCGTAGCTGGAAGCTCCAATAACGACGGAACCTAATCCGGCTAGGTCGCCGACCAGAGCGATGGTTCCGCCGGTCTTGTCTCCTTGAATAAAGGATCCGATGCCAGCACCAATGAGAAAGTTAACAAGGAATGGAACCCACTGATCTTTTTTATACTCTCCATAGAGCATGAACTTCTGGGACTGATCGAGGTTTGAGGATTCCATACGGATCCGATCCTCGTTTTCAAACAGATCGTCCTTGATCATCCCGGCAATAGAACCGGCCTTGCCTGATTGGGCGAAGACAACCGTGGCAAGACAGCAGAGAAGGATCGATGCAATAAGTTTTTTCACAGACTTCTCCTTAGGAACCCGGGGTTCCGACAATGGTTTCGTACCTGCTTACTGGCGATGGCAAAACACTTTTTTCTATTATTTTTACATATGCCATCGCATATTGCAGGCTTGGCACTATTCACCGCATGTTCCATGCCAATGGTTAGATTGAATTGGTAAAATAATTATGTGTATATATGGAAATAAATTACTATGATATTTTCTATTAGATGCACAATATGCACCCAAAAAACGTGGATTTGCCTGCCAAGACAGACCTTAAGTTACGTTTCTCGTAACTTAAGGTCCTNNATAATGTCCAGAAAAATTTTAATAACTTTTGTCGGCATGAAAGACCCCTATCCTCAGAATGACGAAACGCCAGGTCCTATTCTGTCGCTCCTTAAAACCAGGGATTTTGATGAGATCTACGCCCTTTGCACCGGCGCATCATATATAGAGCGGGCTAAAGACCTGGAAAGAGAGATGCTCGAAGAGAAAATCGCAGGGAAATTGAACATTGTCGATTTTCCTATTGAAGATGTTATCTCCTATGAAGAAATCTGGGTTCACCTTGCCGCCACGCTCGAATCCATCGATATCGCAATGCCTGCCCGCAGCAATGAATGGAGCTTCCTCCTGGATTCAGGCACCCCACAGATGAAATCTTGTCTTTTCCTTGCCGGCAGAACAGGCCGATTCGATGTCAGGTTGCTCCAGGGTATTCCCCCGTACTACGCCCAAGGCACCTACCGGGTGAGGGACATCACCGGGGCAACAGGATCTTTGCCGATCCGCCAATTCCAATCCCATCCCAGGCCGGATACCCGGATTCTCTTCCAGGGCGAGGTTTCAGCGTTTGAAATTGAACAGCCAGTCGCGGAAGAACCGTCGGTCATCGCCCGCAGCAAGGCGATGCGCGACGCGTTATCCAGGGCGGCGAGGGCGGGCAAGTACAACGAACCAGTGCTCATCTTGGGGGAGACGGGTACGGGCAAGACGATCCTTGCCTGGAGCATCCATGCGTCCGGAAGCCGCGCCGATGCTCCCTTTATAGAACTCAACTGTTCCGCCATTCCCGAAGGACTCGCGGAGAGCATGCTCTTCGGCCATGAGCGAGGAGCCTTTACTGGCGCCGACCGGACCAAGTCGGGAGCGATGCGGTCAGCCGACAAGGGCACGCTTTTTCTCGATGAAGTGGGCGATTTGCCCCTAATAGTCCAGGCGAAACTGTTAAAAGCCATCGAAGAAAAAAGCTTTTTCCCGGTCGGCGCCGACAAGCCCGTGACCGTCGATGTGCGGATCATCGCCGCCACCAACAAGAACCTCAGGCAGAGAATCCAGGATGGGATGTTCAGGCGCGATCTTTACGAACGACTCAATGTCATTGCGATCACCTTGCCTCCCTTACGGGAGCGGCCCGAAGACGTAGAGGCTCTCATCGACAAAACACTCCATGCCTGGAACAGGGAATACAACGAACACAAGCGCTTGTCGGGGCCTGCAAGGGAGCTTCTCAAACGCTATTCCTGGCCGGGAAATGTCCGCGAACTGCTGAACGCGATCCGCAGCGCGGCGGCTATAGCTCCTATCGATGAGATTCTTCCCGAATACCTGCCCGACGATGTCTGTATCCAGTCAGAGCCGGCTCCAGAGGTGGCAAGTCCCTCGCTTCCCTTGCCCAAGGAAGGCATCGACCTTCGCGCCCGCCTTTTACAGGTAGAATGGGAATACTTTTCAAAGGCGCTGAGAGCTTCGGATGGCAATAGGGAAGCTGCCGCCCGGCTTCTGGGCATGACAGGCCATAGCCTGCGCAAGGCGCTCAAGGAACGTTTCCGCTCCTTCGTTCAGAATGAGGGGTGGGGCGAGGAATGAAGCGGCGCAGAGGGGGGAAAAGGCATACTTTGACAGCCCCACGGATGGGCTGTACAATTTTAAACCGGAAAAGCAATGCAACAAGCCTATAAGCTCTCATTTGTAGCGGGGGGGCTCCTGCTCCCAGAAACCGCGGCTATAACCAGCCGCTACCTAGAACAACCTGACTGGGAAGCGATTCGCCGGGAAGTGGAAGCAGGCCAACTGCTGCGCACGACGCGCAGCTCAAGTCGCTTGCGCTATTTCCTGGAGATTCGCCGCCGATTTCGCGTAGCCTCCAGCTTTGAACCTGCCTTTCTGGCCGGCGAAATCCAGGTGTCGCGCCTTGCGAATTTTGCGATCTGTTGTCGCTACTATCAGTTTCTCGGCGATTTTAT
>DFYR01000033.1 GCA_002383375.1 Spirochaetaceae bacterium UBA4077 | reverse complement strand
GGCTCCCAGGACCGATTCCGGGTATTAGCCGCCGAGTTAGGCCTACCCTACCGAGAGGCCGACGAAATCAACATAGCCTTCGACAAGGAGCAGGAACAGCAAATCCGCACCAGGCTCGACTGGGCCTTCAAGAACGGCGAAACGAAGTTTCGCATCATATCAAAGGATGAAGTAGCCAGGCTCGAGCCGAGACTGACCAAGGATTTTATCTTCGCCGTGCACTCCGAAGCCCACGGCATGATCCATCCGCCCGAATGGGCTTTCGCCCTGGTGGAAAACGCCAAGGCCAACGGCGCCGAAGTATTCATGGAGACTGAAGTGCAGAGCCTCGCGCAAGCCCCAGACGGCACATGGACCGTCCAGACCGACAAGGGGACTTTGCGGAGTCGCTATGTAATAAACGCCGCCGGTCTCTTTGCCGACCAGATCGCCTGGATGGCCGGCGACAAGGATGTCAAGCTTTTTAAGACCCGGGGAACCTTCGCAATCTTCGATTCGTCGGTCTCCTCCATGCTGCGCCATCTGGTCTATGTCGCCGGCTTAAACCTGAGCTACAGCCAAGCCATGGGACCCACCATGCACGGCAATATCATCCTAGGACTGGGCTGGTTCAAGGAGCCCAAAGACAGGCTGGACACCAAGGTGACCAAGGAAGAGCTGGAGACCATTCTGAAAATGGGCAGGCAGATGATGCCCGACCTCCCAGAACGGGATCTGATCACCAGCTTCGCCGGCATCAAGTCCACCAACAATCTCTCCAAGCCCGAAGATTTCTACGTCGGTCCTTCGGGAGTGGCTCCGAACCTCATCTACGCCCTGATATGCTCCCCCGGCATCACGGGATCTCCGGGCATCGCCCGCCGAATCATCGAACTTTTAGCCGACGCCGGCCTCGAGCTCAAGGAAAAAACCGACTTCAACCCCTATAGGGAAAAACCCTTCCGCTTCAGGGACGCATCAGAACAGGAGCGAAATGAAGCTATCGCCAGAGATCCATTGTACGGCCACCTTATCTGCCGCTGCGAACAGGTCTCGGAAGCCGAAATAATCCAAGCGGTGCGCAAGGGCGCACGGTCCATCGAAGGAGTAAAGCAGATAACTAGGGCCGGCATGGGACGCTGCCAAGGAGGGTTCTGCGGCCCATGGATCCTCAAGATCATCGCCCGGGAGCTGGGCATTCCACCCGAAACGGTCACCCGCAAGGGCAAGGGCTCCGAGGAAGTTATCCGCTTTGACCAGACAGGCGGAGTCCTATGAGCCCGCGCTTTTACAACAATGCCGACAAAGGCGGCGCCGGCGGCAATCCCTTGACCCAAGGCCACAGAAACGCCGGCCCTAGTAAAAGCACAGCCGCGGCAATGCCTGCCGTCGGCGCCCCTATCAAGCTCGACCTGGCCGTCATCGGCGCCGGCCCCGCCGGCCTAGCTGCCGGGGCCATGGCCAAGCGTTTAGGCATAAAGGACGTAGTGATATTTGACCGAGACGAGCGCCCCGGAGGCATCCTGCCCCAGTGCATCCACCCCGGCTTCGGGCTGTTGCGCTACGGCGAGGAACTCACCGGCCCCGAATACGCCTGGCGGGCAGTCCAGGAAGCGGCGGCTGAAAAAGTCGATCTGGAACTCAACTCCATGGTGATCGAAGCGAGCCCGGGCAGGCAGATCTGCGTCGTCTCTCCCGGCAAGGGCCTGGTGCGCTACGACTGCAAAAGCATAATCTTCGCCATGGGCTGCAGGGAGCGCACCAGGCCGGCGGTGCGCATACCCGGCACCAGGCCCGCCGGCATCTTCACAGCCGGCAAGGCCCAGCGCCTGGTCAACATCGAAGGCTGCCTGCCCGGGCGGCGGATTGTCATCGTAGGCTCCGGCGACATCGGCATGATCATGGCCCGGCGCCTGACCCTCGAAGGCTGCAAGGTCGAAGCGGTGGTGGAGATACTGCCTTTCACCTCAGGACTCATCCGCAACGAAGTCCAGTGTCTGAGGGACTTTGGCATTCCCCTCCTTTTAGGCCACGAGGTCACGGAAATTCGGGGCTACAAGCGGGTGGAGTCCTTGAGCGTCTGCGCCCGGAACGAGGACGGCAGCCTCATCCCCGACACCGAGAAAGACTTCGACTGCGATACGGTGCTTCTCTCCGTGGGCCTCATACCCGAAAACGAACTGAGCCGCCAGGCGGGCATCGACCTGGATGCCGCCACCAACGGAGCCTTCGTGGACAATCTGCTGGAGACCCGCGCCGAAGGTTTTTTCTCCTGCGGCAACGTGCTCCACGTGAACGACCTTGTGGACGAGGTATCCCAGGAAGGAGAATTAGCCGCTCATGGAGCAGCGGCCCGCTTGGGCTTGGTCCAGGAGTCCCGAACGCTGAACTTAAGCGTCATGAAAGGCTCCAATATCGCCCAAGTAGTGCCTCAGCGATTATCGGCGGACAGGGACAGCCGCGTCGCGATTCGGGTTCGCCGTCCCACAGGCCCCGCCACGGTGCGCATCGGAGAGGTGGTAAAACTTCGCCTGCCGCTGACCAGGCCGGGCGAAATGATCAGCACCACCCTCAAGGCCGATCAGCTTAAAGCGTTGCGCGAGCAGGGCGAAACCCAGGAGCTTCGCATTGACTGCGAATGAGGAATCCACGCGTATGGAAAAGGAAATAATCTGCATCGTTTGCGCCAGAGGCTGTAGATCCTTGGTATGCGAAGACGACGAAGGCATCAAGGTGAAGGGCAAGCTCTGCAAGAACGGCCAAGCCTATGTCAAAGGCGAATACCGCGATCCCCGAAGAGTGCTCAGCACCACCATCGCCGTAGAAGGCACGCCCTGCGGCAGGCTGGCGGTGCGCACCCGCGGGCCTATTCCACGGGATAAGCTCATCGACTGCGTCCGCCATCTTAAGCGCTTTAAAGCCAAGCCCCCCTTGGGGATCGGCGATGTAGTCGTCAAGAACATACTCGGCACCGGAGAGGATATTGTCGCCTGCTCTCCCCTGGAGGCGGACAACGTATAAATCCTGCGAGCGCGACGCGTTGAAAATAGGCTCGCCATTTGATTAAAATAACGCGTCGCTTAAATAATGCGTGAAGCACAAAAAAGCGCGACCTCGCAAAAAGCAAGATCGCGCAATCTTTCGTCATAGAGAAAAATCGACCTTTGGCTTATTAGCCTCGCTCGCGGAAGCCTAGCGGCTTTTTTCCAGCAGAGCGTTTGAGATCATAAAATGCGCACCCTTGGTGCCGTTGACGATCTGGGTAACCCGCAAGTCGCCCGCCATGCTGCAGAGCGCGTAGGCGTCCTCGGAGCTGTATCCGCATTCGGCCGAAATATATTCCACCGCTTCCCGCAGGGCTTTTTTCGCCGCGTTGTCGAGAATNNCAACGTCATGTTTTTTATCACGGTGAGTCTCACGTCGGCGTCTAGACCCGTTTCCAGGGCGAAACTGTTCACTTCCCCGTCGCCCTGGCAGGCGTGACCGTCACCCAGGGAAAACAGGGCTCCCGTATTGAACACCGGCAGCAGGAGCCTCGTCCCCTCCACCAGCTCCTTACAATCCATGTTTCCACCCCAAGCCCCTGGAATGCCCGAAGGCACCCTGCCCAGGCTCTCAGGCGGAGCAACCCCCACGTCGCCGAAAAAAGGCGCCAGGGGCAGCGGACCTATGCCGTTCCAGGAAGCGGTTCTCGAGCCCTTGTCAATGGCGGGAAAAATGAAACCAAGGCTCGGATACTCCTCGGCGAGCCCGCCTTTAAGCGGGATAATCGCGTTGAAACCCCAGTCGTAGCGAAATCGGATGGACTTGAAGTAGACTTCCAGAACATCCCCCGGCTCCGCGCCTTCGACGTAGACAGGTCCTGTCATAAGATGGCTCGATGCTCCCCTTGTGTGGCTGGCGACTATTCGCCTGAAAGCCTCGGTGCTTCTGGGTTTCATATCTTCCACGATCTCCGGCACCGCCGCGGGCTCGGCGCCAATGCTGACCAAGGCCCCTGAAGGCACCCTCAATACCGGCTTGAGTCTCGCATCGAAAAAGCCCCAATGCACGGTTTCGGGACTCGCATCCAGAAAATACTTCGCCTTTTCGGCCATCCTCTCCTCCTGACCTTGGAATAATGGGGCAGCGAATATCGCGCGTCAACCTGGATTACGATCGCAAGGATCAATATCAGGATTTTTCAAACCTTGAAATTGACAGATTCGGATTCCTGGTGTTTACTGATCATTGTATGATCGTCCTACAGGAGNNGGTATCGGCCACGAAGGCCGGGTGGACGTGAGGGTGCTCATCAACGAGGACACGGTTGGGGCTAAAGCGTTTTCCCTCCTGGTCAATACAGTGAAAGCGGCAGACTCCTGCGCCGTCGTAGGCTCCCAGGGGCATAAGCACGAAACGGAACACGGCCTATACTGTCTTTCGGGCAAGGGTCGCTACATCATCAGCGGCGAGGAATACGAACTGCGTCCCAACGTAGCGGTTTTCGTCCCCGCCGGCGAATATCATTATATAATCAACGATAGCCCCACCGAGGAACTCAGGTATATCATCTTCTATGTCCCCGGCGGCGAAGAAAAAGAATTCCTGAACCATAAAGGAGCGCATTGATGAAACGAACCAGGGCCGATAAATCCAAGCTTTTGGGCAAGGAAGGACCTCCGGGCATCACGAGGACCACAATGTCCTACGACGGCATGACCATGCTCTGTCACTTCGTCATGGCCCAGGGAGCCAAAATCCCCCTGCATAACCATCCAGCGGCCCAGCATGGCTACGTCATAAGGGGCAGTGTACATTTTCTGGAAAAGGATGGCCCGGGCTTCATAGCCTCGACAGGGACCTCCTACCTCTTCGAAGGCGCGGAGTACCACGGCGCCGAAGTGCTCGAAGATACCGAGCTAGTGGAGTTTTTCAGCCCCGCCCGTCCCGAATACGCAGATAATTAGCATTAACCTAATCAAACTACTCCAAAGCGGATCGGCTTAGGCAAAGGTCGCAAAAGATCGGTGCCTAAGCCTCCTCCGATATCACCGAGAACGCCCTTGAACAGGCCCGGTCTATACTTGTATAATGGTACTACAATGGTACACCAGGCAACTGTCAGGGATATGCCCAAAATCGAGCTGCATCGTCATCTCGAGGGCAGCATCCGTCCCGACACAGCCTGGAAACTCGCTCAAACCCAGAACATCGATCTNNAAGGTTATCGGGGCCATGGCGCTGACTCGAAAAATCCTCGCTTCCGCTGAGGCTATCGAGGAAGTGGCGTATCAATGCGTCAAGGACGCCAAGGCCGACAGGATAAGACTTTTCGAACTCCGCTTCGCTCCCGCGCTGCTGGCGCAGGCCTCTTGCCTCGATTACCCGGAAATAATCGACGCGGTCGCCAAGGGTGCAGCGAAAGCGGCTATTGACATCGCCAGAGAACAAAGTTACGCCAAAGGTGCGGCGATAGCCATATTTTCCGAGCCTGCGGCAATCGAAGTCGGACTCATCTGCTCGCTGCGACGCACAAGTCCGCAGCCCATCAACGCTGCCATCGTCAAGGCGATGCTGGAAGCAAGGTCGCGGACCTTGCCTGTTCCCCTGGTTGGGGTTGATCTCTCGGATAACGAATACGCTGCCGAGCCCGAAGCCTTTGCCGGTTTTTTCAACGTCTTAAGGGAAGCGGGATTCGGCACCACAGTGCACAGCGGACTCAACACGACTCCTAAGCACCTATGGAGGACGATAGCACTGCTAAAGCCTCGGCGCATCGGACATGGTATCCTTGCTTTGCAGGACCCCATACTCATGGAAGAAATCCGACGCCGGGACATTCACTTGGAAGTCTCGGTACTCTCCAACTGGATCACCGAAGCAGTCCCCGAGGTTCGAGATCACCAATTGCCCAGCCTGTTGAAGGCAGGACTATCGGTGGGAGTCAACTCCGACGATCCTGGGCTCTTCGGCAGCAGCTTGAGCGAAGAATACGAGCTTTTGCAAAGAGCTTTCGGGCTCTGCGATGAGGATTTTACGGCGATCAATCTAAACGCCCTGCGCAACTCTTTCCTGCCCGAGACAACTCGGGATAAGGTAAGACAAACATACTTTACCCCCCTCGGAGCCGAACCCGGCCGGAAAAAGCCTTGAATTCAAGGAAGGGTGAAGAACAAAACCAAGGGAGCGCGGAATGAGACAGACCGACGGCGATGTGACGAAACTTTCGGCATCCTTTCCTCAGTGGGAAAAGACGAAGGACCTGGTGGACCAGTGCCTGGACATTATCCTCAACTACAGGCAGAGCGGTCACCCGGGCGGCTCCAGGTCGAAGGTCTATCCCTTTCTGGCCACCCTCCTCTCGGGCGCCATGCGCTGGGACATCAGGAAGCCCGAAAAGCGCTTTGCCGACCGCTTCGTCCTGGGCGCAGGCCATGCCATCCCCCTGGTCTACACCACCCTGGCCGTCTTCAACGAGGCTATGAAGCTCAAGTACCAGCGCACGGGCAATCCTAAGTACCTGGTACCCGAGGATAGGCGCATGAACTGGGACGACCTTTTAGGGTTCCGCCGCCGCGGCGGGCTCTCGGGCCACGCGGAAATGGAAGGCAAAACCCTCTTCTTGAAATTCAACACCGGGCCCTCGGGGCACGGATCGCCCGCCGCGGCGGGCCAGGCTTTGGCCCTCAAGCGCGCCGGCGCCGGCGAGGTCCGGGTCTTTATATTCGAGGGCGAAGGGGGACTGACCCCCGGCGTTACCCACGAAACCATGAACTCCGCCTGGGGACTGGGCCTGGACAACCTCTACTACGTCGTGGACTGGAACGACTATGGCATCGACGAGCACAAGGTCAGCTCCTCGGTCTATGGAACGCCCCAGGACTGGTTCGGATCCCACGGCTGGAGGGTCTTCGGCACCGAAGAGGGCGAGAATTGGCAGAGCGTCGCCGGCGCCCTGCTTTCCATGGTTTCTCAAAAAGATCCCGAGCTCCGCCCCGCCGTCACCTGGATTAAGTCCCGCAAGGGCAGAGGCTACTTAAGCTACGACTACGCCTCCCACGGCACCCCCCACAAGCTGAACAGCGAAAAATTCTGGGCGGTACGCAAGGAATTCGCCGCCAAGTACGGCGCCGCCTTTGTTAACGTGGACGGAGCGGCCCCCAAGGACGAAAAAGCCCTGGCCGCCGAATTCAAGGCCAACCTGAAGGCCGTCTTCGATGTGCTTAAAAAAGACGAAGCCCTGGTGGACTACCTGGCCGATCGCCTGGTGGAGTTGGGCGACAGCGTCCCCGAGCGGCTTGAAGGCTTCAAGCTCGACCAGGCCGGTGCAGAGGGCAGAGCATCCGGCGCGGCGGAAAAAACTCCAGGCGCTGTAGCCAAAGCGTTCAGCGGCGGCCCTGCTAAAGCCGGCAACCCTGCCAAAGCCGGCGCCCCAGCGGGCGCCCCAGCCAAAGCGCCCGCGGCCAGCCTCTTCAACGACAAGCGCCTCTACGACTACCGCCGCTACCCCGCCGACCTCTACCTCAAGCCCGGGACTTCCGCGGCCAACCGCGCCGCCCTCGCCCGCTGGGGCGCCTGGGTCAACGCCTTCGGCGCCAAGGAATACGGCAGACCCCTCTTCGTGGTCTCCTCGGCTGACCTAGCCGGCTCGACCAATATCGACGGCTTCGCCAAAGCCTACGGCGACTTCCCCGGCTATGGCTGGTACCTGCGCCACGGCAGCCCCGAAGGCAGCCTCCTGCCCCAGGAGATCACCGAGTTCGCCAACGCCGGCATCATGACCGGCATGGCCAGCGTCAACCTCTC
>DFYR01000006.1 GCA_002383375.1 Spirochaetaceae bacterium UBA4077 | reverse complement strand
CTTGTGCAGGCTTCGTGACACTACTGACTATCTCAGGAAAACCTACCTGCCGAAGATCAACGCACGATTCGCCAAACCACCGCTCAAACCTGAAGATGCACATGTTCCCCTTCTATCCGGACAGGATCTTCGGAATGTGTTCTGCAGGGATGAACGACGCGTGGTGAGTAGGGACTATGTGATCCAATTCGAGCACCATCTGTACCAGATCTCCCGGGAAACCCTGCCACGGCCACAACCGGGAGAGCGGGTGACTATGCGGGTATGGTTTGATGGCCCGGTGCATGTATACTGGAAAGAGAGACCCTTACCGGTAAGGGAACTCACGCGTGAACGCAAGGAGGAACCCCTGGCATATTGCTCCGCCTAGCCATGTTGAGGGGACATTTCTACTTTGCTGGATTAGGGGACATTTCTACTGTGCGTTGACATTTCCGCGCCGTGGTCTGGAAATTGATAGCCCTCTATGGCATACTCATTCGATCTCCAGGAGGGCAACCGTGTACAAGAACGTCGACCCGAAAGCCAATTTCCCGCAGCAAGAGGAAGAAACGGTAGGCTTTTGGGAGAAGAACGACATTTTCAAGAAATCGCTATCCCAGCGCGAAGGCAGCCCGGAATTCGTATTCTACGACGGCCCCCCTTTTGCCACCGGCCTCCCCCACTTCGGACATTTCGTGCCCGGCACCATCAAGGACATCATCCCCCGCTACAAGACCATGAGAGGATTCCACGTGGATCGCCGCTTCGGTTGGGACTGCCACGGCCTGCCGGTGGAAAACCTGATCGAGAAGAAGCTTGGACTCAATTCCAAGACCGATATAGAGAAATACGGCGTGGCGGAGTTCAACGAGGCCTGCAGGGCTTCGGTGCTGCGCTACGTAAACGAGTGGCGGGCCATCGTCACCCGTCTTGGGCGCTGGGTGGATTTCGACAACGACTATAAAACCATGGAACCGGACTACATGGAATCCATCTGGTGGATCATGAAGGAACTCTGGGACAAGGGTCTTATCTACGAAGGCCACTATATTCTCCCTTACTGCCCCCGCTGTTCCACCGTCCTCTCCACCCACGAACTCTCCCTGGGCGGCTACAAGGATGTCCACGATCCGGCCATAACCATCCGCTTCAAGATAACCGAAGCTCCCGGCGCCCTGGGCGATCTTGCGGACGGCTCCAGCTACCTCATCGCCTGGACCACCACCCCCTGGACACTGCCCTCCAACCTGGCCTTGGCCCTGGGCCCCGAAATAGACTACGTCTGCGTCGTCGACGGCAGCGAGCGCTACATCCTGGCCGAGTCCAGGCTTTCGGCCTATTACAAGCAGCCCGAGATGCTGAACATCGCCTGGAAAAAAAAGGGGAAGGAACTGGCGGGCATCCGCTACGAGCCCCTCTTCCCCTACTTCGCCAACCTCCACGCCCAGGGCGCCTTCGTCACGGTGCTGGGCGACTACGTCAGCACCGAAGACGGCACGGGCATCGTACATACGGCCCCCGGCTTCGGCGAGGACGACTATCAGGTGCTCAAGGGCACTGGCATCCCCACCGTGTGCCCCGTGGACGCGGAATGCAAGTTCACCGAAGAGGTGAGCGACTATAAGGGACAGTTCGTCAAGGACAGCGACAAGGCCATAATGGAGCGGCTCAAGGCCGAGGGCAAGCTCGTGAAGCGCGAGCAGGTCTTCCACGCCTACCCCCACTGCTGGCGCTGTTCCAGCCCCCTCATCTACCGCGCGGTGGGCTCCTGGTTCGTGAAGATCGACCCCATAAAACCCCACATGGTGGGCTGCAACAAGAAAGTGCTCTGGGTACCGGCCCATATCAGGGACGGCCGCTTCGGCAAGTGGCTGGAGGGAGCCAGGGACTGGGCGATTAGCCGCAACCGCTACTGGGGCAATCCCCTGCCCATCTGGAGATGCGAGTCCTGCGGCAAGACGGTCTGCATAGGTTCCCGGGCCGAGCTGAAGGAGCGCTCCGGAGTCGAGCTGGAGGATCTCCACAAGCATTTCGTGGACAAGGTGAGCTTCCCCTGCGAATGCGGGGGCACCATGAACCGCATCCCGGAGGTCCTAGACTGCTGGTTCGAGTCTGGCGCCATGCCCTACGCCCAGATCCACTATCCCTTTGAGCACAAGGACAATTTCGGCGACCATTTCCCCGCCGACTTCATAAACGAAGGCCTGGACCAGACTAGGGGATGGTTCTATTCCCTCACCGTCCTGGCCGCCGCCCTCTTCGAAAGCCAGGCTTACGACGCCTGCATCTGCTCTGGCCTTGTCCTGGCGGAGGACGGCAAGAAAATGTCCAAGTCCCTGCGCAACTACACCGACCCGGTGGAGGTGGTGAACAACTTCGGAGCCGACGCCCTGAGGCTCTTCCTCATGAATTCCGCCGTATCCAGGGGCGAGGACCTGCGCTATTCCGACGATGGCGTGCGGGAGGTGCTCAAGAGCGTCATCATTCCCCTGTGGAACGCCTACGGCTTCTTCGTCACCTATGCAAACATCGACGGGGTCCGCCCCGGCGAACCCGATCCCGCCTCGATCGCCAATCCCCTGGACAGGTGGATTCTCTCGGTCTGCGAACGCATGATCGAAAAGGTGACCGCTGGACTGGACGCCTACGAGATGCAGAGCGGCATAGAACCCATCGTTGAGTTCATCGACAGCCTCAACAACTGGTACATCAGACGATCAAGGCGCCGCTTCTGGAAGTCGGAGAACGACCAGGACAAAGCCCAAGCCTACGACTGCCTGCACCGGGTCCTCCGGAAACTCATCCTGGTAGCCGCGCCCTTTATCCCCTTCATCACCGAGAACATCTACCAGAACCTGAAGCAGGAGGGGGAGCTCGAATCGGTCCACCTCTGCGACTGGCCAGCCTATGACGCCCGGTTCCGCGATCCTAATCTCGAGCGGGACATGGCCTCGGTGCGCCACGCGGTATCCATGGGCCGCTCCCTGCGGGTGGCCAACGATCTCAAGACCCGCCAGCCCCTGGCATCGGTCATGCTGGTCACCAAGGTAGCCGAGGAGCGGGCCGTGCTTTCGGCCATGGAGGATATTCTCCGGGAAGAGCTCAACGTGAAATCCGTCCTCTTCAGGGAAAACGAGGAAGCCCTGGTGGAATACTCGGCCAAGGCCAATTTCCGCGTCCTGGGCAAGGAGCTGGGCAAGGACATGAAGAGCGCCGCAGCGGCCATCGAAGCCCTGGAGCCCCACCAGATCGCGATCATGGTGGACGGTGGTAGCGTGACCCTGGAGATTGCGGGCCGCACACTGGTTCTGGATAGGGAAAAGGTGGAGGTGCGGCGCACCGAGAAGCCGGGCTTGAAGGTTCTCAACGAGGGGACCCTAACCGTGGCTCTCGACACGGTGGTCAGCCCCGAGCTTTTACGGGAAGGCTACGTGCGGGACCTGATCCGGGGCGTGCAGAATCTGCGCAAGGAAACCGGCCTGGAAGTGACGGACCGCATCGCCCTCACGCTGGGCGGGGACGCGGAGCTCAAGGCGGCCTACGAGGAATTCGGCGAGCTCATCGCCGGCGAAACTCTGGCCGCAAGGATCGAATGGACCTTCGCGCTCATGGAGGCAGCGGCGAATATCGCGGCAGGGGAGAAGACCTGGCTCGCATCGCTGCGAAAAGCCTAACCCAGCCGGCTGCAACGATTTTTCTAAGCATAAGCCGCGGCCTCCCTGTGTGGGATTTAGCCGCGGCTTCTTTGTTCAACCTGGAATGCCGTTTGTACGGTGCTAGGAATGCCCACCGGAGAAGTATCGTTTTCAGTATAAAAACACCTAAAAATAGCTATAAAACGCAACTTTATCCTGTCGATGCCCATGGGACGTGATATATTTTAACGAAAGTTTTACGGAAAGGTCTAAAACCAGGCCGATCCTTCGGGTTTCGAACCAGCGCCACAGGTGCGAAGCCTGGCATTGCTACCCGGTTTTATGGAAATTTTCGTAAAAATGGGTGGACTAGGCAACTTTTACGGTTTATCATGACAAAAAGTACTGCGTTGCATTTATAAACTCAATTTCGCAGGAGGATTTGTATGCATAAAGGCTCCAAACTTTTCGTCGCGCTCATGGCGATGCTCGTGATGACATTTGCCTCATGTGCGACGAAGGACAAGATACCCAGCGAACCGCCGCCTCCCGAACCGACGACTACCACGACAGTACCTGCACCGATTGTCGAGCCAGGCCCTTCTTCAGGTACCACGACGGTTGTCCCACCTGTCGTCGTCCAGCAGCCCTCGGTTTCCGAAATCGAGCTGCGCAATCTCTTCGGGCAGGCTAACGCTCTCAAGAGCGAAGCGGTGGCCTACGGAGTCGACAAGGTTTTGCCCGACGATTACACCAAGGTCAACTCCGACTTTACCGCAGTTAAGGCCGAGTATGACGGAATAATGGACCAGGTGGGCTATGACGGCGTCAAGGCTTTCCCGCTCAAGGGAAAACTGGAAAACTCTGTCGCATCCTGGGAAGAGCTGCTCGCCAAGGGGCTGCCCATGCGGGCCGACGAAGAGAGCGAAAAGGCCGCAGGGCTTAAGCTCGCCGCTATATCCGCAGGGGCCAGGGAACTAGCCGCTGACCGATTCGAAGGTGCAGAGTCTCTCTTGGCCGATGCGGACGCCCTGGATGAAAAGGCTTCCTACACCATGGCCATTCCTGCCTATCAGCAGGCTGCGGCAGCATTCGATGTGACCGCTGAAAAAGCCAAGGCAAACGAACTCAGGTCCACTATCTCCGACAAGGATTACGCTAAGTACGCCGAGAACTTCTTTGTGGCCGGCGAGCAGAAGTATTATGCCGAGGAGGAGCTCTGGGCCGCCGGATCCCTGGCCGACCTCAAGGCAGGGGCCAATACCCTGCGGGACGCCAACGCCTACTATGGCTATGTGGTCTCTTCCGGCGCGGAAGGGAAAGCCCTGGAAGCCAAGGAAGCAGCCTTGACAGCCCAGGATAAAGCCCTGGCGCTGGGTGCGGACAGGAATGCCCCCGAACAGTATGCTTTAGCCACCGACATCATGAACGAAGCGCTGGCCAATCATGAGGCTGGCAATTTCGAAAGCGCCTACCTCTGGTTTGTAGATGCCGAAGCTGCCTACAATGATGCTGCAGAAGCTTCCTCAAGCTTAAAAGCCGAAAACGAGGCTGCCTTGGCATCGGCCAGGGAAGCAGTGGCTTCAGCCGAGAAAAAGCAGGCCGCTGCCGGCGTTGAAGACACTGTCTATCTGCCCGAAGCCCAGTATTATCTGTCCAGGGCGGAAATCCAGAGCGAGAACGCAGTCTTCGTGGATTCCACTTTCAATGCCAACGAAGCCAAGAATTACGCTGGCATGTCCGAACGCTTCCTGGACGGCATCATCGCCGAGCAAGAAGCTGTCGCCGCAGAGAAGGCGAAGGCTGACCAGGCTATGGGTGATGCCAAGACCAGGATGGCCTGGGCCGAAAACAACAACATCGCCGAGGACTATCCTGACCAGTACAAGGCCGCCAGCACCTCCATGAAGAGCGCAGAACTGGCTTACGCCGGTGAGCGCTACGCTCCTGCCGCCGATTTGGCCGGCGAAGTATCCACTATCCTCTCAGACGATTTCCAGGCGAGCGTTCTGGCAGAGCGTGAGGAAGCGGCCGCTGTAGCCGCAGCCAAGGCCAATGCTGACACCGCCATGGACGATGCGAGAACGAGGATGGCCTGGGCCGAGAACAACAACATAGCCGAGGACTACCCAGACGAGTACAAGGCCGCCAGCACCTCCATGAAGAGCGCAGAACTGGCTTACGCCGGCGAGCGCTACGCTCCTGCCGCCGATTTGGCCGGCGAAGTGTCCACGATCTTCTCAGACGATTTCCAGGCGAGCGTTCTGGCAGAGCGCGAGGAAGCGGCCGCTGTAGCCGCAGCCAAGGCCGAGGCCGACACCGCCATGGCCGATGCGCAGGACCGGATGGCCTGGGCCAACGAAAACGGCATAAAAGAGGACTATCCCGAGGAATATGGCACCGCTTCCACGGCCATGGTTTCATCCTTCAACGCCTACGGAAAGGGCGAGTATACCGAGGCCACAACCAAGGCTGGGGAAGTCTCCTCAATCCTCTCCGATGACTTCAAAGCGCAGGTCCAGATGGACCGTGAGGAAGCAGCCGCTGTTGCCGCGGCTAAGGCCGATGCCGACACCGCCATGGACGATGCGAGGACCAGGATGGCCTGGGCCGAGAACAACAACATCGCCGAGGACTATCCTGACGAGTACAAGGCTGCCAGTACCTCCATGAAGAGCGCAGAGCTGGCCTACGCCGGCGAGCGCTACGCTCCCGCTGCCGATCTGGCTGGCGAAGTCTCCGAAGTGCTTTCCGACGATTTCCAGGCTCACGTGCTCGCTGAACGCGAGGATGCCCAGCGTATAGCCGCTGAGAAGGCCGAGGCCGATGTTGCCATGAACGATGCGAGAACGAGGATGGCTTGGGCTGAAAACAACAACATCGCCGAGGACTATCCTGACGAGTACAAGGCTGCCAGCTCCTCCATGAAGAGCGCAGAGCTGGCTTACGCCGGCGAGCGCTACGCTCCTGCCGCCGATTTGGCCGGCGAGGTCTCCGCAACTCTCTCCGACGAGTTTATGCAGAAGGTACTGGCCGACCGCGAAGCTTCCGATAAGACGAGCGAAGCAACCAAGGCAGCCGACGATGCCGCCAAAAATAGCGCCTACACCGAGATAGACAATGCCCAGGCCCGCTATGACTGGGCTAGGGACAACAACGCCGTAAATAACTATCCCGAGCTCTTCGCCAAGGGTGGCGCCGATCTGGCTAAAGCCAAGCAGGCTTACGGTGATGGTAAATTCGTCGACGCATCGGCATCGGCCAAGGAAGCCATGAAGTCACTCTCGAGCATCAAGGCCTTCGCGGAACTGCCAGCGGTATATATCGTACGCCTGATACCCGAGCGCAGGGACTGCCTGTGGAGAATCGCCGAGTATCCCTTCATCTACAACAACCCGCTCAAGTGGCCGGTTCTGTATGAGGCGAATAAGAAGACCTTCAGGGACCCCTCTAATCCTGACCTGATTTTCCCCGATCAGGTACTGAACATCCCAGCAATAAAGGGCGAAGCCCGCTCCGGCACCTGGGATCCCAAGAAGACCTACAATCCGCTGCCTAAAAAATAGGTAGACCGCAGAGGGGAGAATTGGATGCTCCCCAGGAATGCAGAGGGCCAGCCGCTTTTGAGCGGCTGGCCCTTTTTATATTCGGCAAGAAGGTATTGTCCTAATGGTCTAAAAAGAAGGCTGAAAGGGGGTGAGCCGAAATTCCAGGGAAAGCTCAGCGTGCCTTGGACGTTAAACCCGAACGAGGATTAGGGCAGTTTCAGGCTCTCTGCATCCAGCTGGAAGAATTCCTTCAAAAGCGTACAGACAGCTTGGTGGTCAGCGCTGTCGATGGTCTCTCTGACAGCGTGCATGGAGAGCATTGGATGACCGATATCCATGCAACGGAAGCCGAGTCTTGCGGCAGTGATAGGTCCGATCGTGCTGCCTGGCTGACTGTCAGCCCTGGCCATATATTTTTGCCAAGGAATCTGGACAGTCTCGCAAAGGCTGCCGAAGAGAGCCTCAGTAAAGCTATCGGTGGCGTAGCGCCGGGAAGCGTTAAGCTTGAGAGCTGGGCCTCCGCCGAGCCGGGGTGAAAATCGTGCATCGTATTTTTCGGCGTAAGCCGGATTCCAAGCCTGGGCACCATCCACCGATACGCAGAGCGAACGGGATCCGGCTCGATAAAAATCCTCGGCGGAACCCTTAAGGCTCAGATTTATACGGGTCAGCAGGTCCCTGAGGAAGCTTGAATCGGCTCCCTGCGGGCTCCTCGAACCGATTTCCTCGGCATCCATAAAGCAGGCGATCTGTGTGGAGAGCCCTGGCTTAGCTGCACAGAATGCCTGGCTTAGGGCACTGCAGCCTGCAAGATTATCCAGTCGCGGGGCGTTGATCAGAGCGCCTTCCTCTTCCCGGCCGAAGAGCGTGGCTTTTTGAGGATCGTAAAAAGCAAGGTCCATGCTCAGGATGCTTTCTTCCCGCAGGTCCAATTCTTTCGCAAGCTTCGAAACAAGCCAACGTTCCGGTGTCTTGGCGAAAATCTCGGAGCCCAGAATATCCACGAGTACCGGCAGATGGACGTTGGCTTTTAGCTCCATGCCCTTGTTGATTTCCCTGTCCAGGTGGATGGCCAGGCCGGGAATGACACCTAAAGCATTGTTCGAGCTATACAGATAGGATCTGTACGCTTCCTTGTCCCAGACGACAAGCTGTCCGGCCAGGCCGAGAGGCCTGTCTAGCCATCCGGAGAGAATCGCCGAACCGTAGACTTCCACGGCCAGCCTCAGCATTGAGCGATCCATAAGTTCGGCCCCAGGCCTGAGCTTGAGACAGGGGCTGTCGGTATGAGCTCCCGCTAGAAGGAAACCGGAACGGCTGGGCGGATGGAATCCGGGGCGAAACGCGGCTAAGGCAGTGCCGCCCCTGCTTACGAAATAGGCTGCACCAGGCTCCAGGATCCAGGGATCTCCTTCATTCAATTCCTGGACCCCACGGGCGGTAAAAAACGCCGAAAGGTTCTCCACTGCATGGTAGGGTGTCGGAGATGCGTCGATAAAGTCGCAGAGATTTTTAACGTTATCGCTCATGCTCGTTGATTCCTTCCGACAATTCTTTCAAGATGTCTCTATCCGAAACAGTGCACTTCTGAAGCTCCCTCAGGTCGCTGAAAAGTGAAAAAAGCAAGGTTCGCAATTCCATGATCTCTGCCTTGAGTGAGGGATCGCCTCTGGTGATTTCCTCCTCCATGGCCCTACAGGCAGCCTTAAGCCCTAAATCGCGAACCAAGGCGAGCCGCTTGAGCCTTGCCAGCACGCAAAGATCCAGGGGCGAATAGGCCCTCCTGCCGAAAAGATCCTTGCGCGGCGCCAAAAAGGGGACTTCCTTTTCCCAGAACCGCAGTGTCGAGGCAGGAAGGCCGAGGAGGGCTTCAACTTCGCCGGTACTGTAGGATTTCATGGCTTTTTCCTGGCATTCCAGTCCTTTCGGGATGCCTTGAGTTCCAGGCTCAGGGGTATACCGTCCAGGCCGAATTCCTTACGTAATTTATTTTTAAGAAATGAAACATAGGAATCGGGAACGACTTCGGGCCTGGTGACGAATACCGTGAATTTCTGAGGATTGACCGAGGTTTGTACAGCGTAGCGCAGCTTGAATCTCGTGCTTGGGCCTATAGGGGGAGGGTTGCTCTCGACCCACTGGGTAACGGCCTTGTTCAGGCGGGAGGTCTCTATCTTCCTGTTCAGCATTGCGTAGAGAGAAATGACGGTATTCATGAGTTTGTCCAGGCCGCTGCCATCCTTAGCCGATACGGCCACCACGGGAGCGTAGGCCATCTGGCCGAAAAAGAACCTCAGCTTGTCCCTGGAAGCCTCGAAGGTGTTCTTTATCTCGGGCATGAGATCCCACTTGCTCAGGGCAAAAATGACGCCCCTGCCCTCGTCCACCGCGAAGGCTGCGATCTTCTTGTCCTGTTCGGTCAAACCTTCCTGGGCATCGATCATGAGGATCACTATGTCCGCACTGCTGACTACGGAGATGGAGCGGGTGACCGAGTAATACTCCACATCGTCCTGCACTTTTTTCTTGCGTCGTATTCCGGCGGTGTCCAGAACGACGATGCCCCTTCCCTTCCAGGTAAAACGCCCCTCGACAACATCTCTGGTAGTGCCAGGAACGTCGCTCACGATGCTCCGTTCCTCTCCCAATAGGATATTGAGAAGGCTGGATTTTCCGGTGTTAGGTTTTCCTATTATTGCAATGCGGATGTCGGCCCGCTCCACATCCACTGCCTTGACCTTGGAAAAATCCAGTCGTTTGCCGATTTTTTCGATGAGAAGGTCGATGTTCCTATTGTGTTCGGCGGAGATAAAAACCACATCGTCGTAGCCCCAGCGAAGGTGAGACCAGGCTTGGTTGTCCCGATCCGGCGAATCAGCCTTGTTCACCACCAGAATAAGCTGTCGGCTCATCGGGCGGAGCAGGGCGGCGAATTCCTCGTCCTCGGGAGTTATGTCGGTCGCGTCGACTATGAACAGAAGAAGTTCCGCTCTGGACAGGATCGAGAGGCTGCGGGCAACCACAAGGTCGTCAAGGCCTTCCCGCTCCAACTTGAAGCCTCCCGTATCCACTAGCCTGCAGCGTGAGCGACCGTCAGGCAAAAGGAATTCGGCTTCGATTGGGTCCCGGGTAACGCCCGGTCTGGGATCGGTTATCGCCCTTCGTTTGTGCAGCAACCGATTGAAAAGAGTTGATTTTCCCACATTCGGTCTGCCCACAAGCGCTACCATGGGAAGGTTCTCATAGCGCAAAAGTCTTTGTTCGAGCCCGGCTGCTGTTCCTGGTTCCGCTGATGTTTCCGTCGCATCGGGCGCAATTTTTTCTTTTTTCGCCATGGAGCTACCTGCCTAAGCCTTGAAGCGATTGGCGATATAGGTCGCCACTTGAGTTGAGCTGGTCATGTGCTTAACCGCATCGGCGAGGTTTTCAGCATCTTCCAGTCTTTGGGAAAAGAGAAAACTCTTGACATAGGGGATAGAAACTGCGGACATGGAAAGCTCCCGCAAGCCCATGCCGATTAAAAGCAGAGCGGCCAGGGGATCGGCGCCCATTTCACCGCAGAGGCTGACTTCGATCTTCGCTTTTTCGGCGGCTTCGATTGTCATGCGGATGAGCCTAAGCACCGCTGGGTTGAAGGGATCGTGGAGGTATGCCACCTTTTCGTTTCCCCTGTCCACAGCCATGGTGTATTGAATCAGGTCATTCGTGCCTATGGAGAAGAAATCGGCACTCCGGGCAAGGATGTCCGAGCAGAGCGCCGCGGAGGGCACTTCGATCATGATGCCCGCCTTTACCTGGGCTGGTACCTCGAGGCCGCGCATGCGGCATTCCCATTGAGCTTCTTCCAGAATCCCCCTGGCGCGCACCAACTCATCCACGGTGCTGATCATGGGAAACATGATGCGCAGGTCCCCGAAAGCCGCGGCGCGGAGCAAGGCCCTCAGCTGCGTGCGGAATATATCGGTCTTGGAAAGGCAGAAGCGGATCGCCCGCCAGCCTAAAAGCGGGTTTTTTTCATCCTGGGCTCCCAGTTCTGGCAGAACCTTATCCCCGCCGATATCCAGGGTCCGAATGGTAACCGGTTTGCCTTGCATGCCCTCCACAACCTTTTTATAGGCTCTAAACTGGGCTTCCTCGCCAGGGATATGGCCGCCAAGGAAAAGAAATTCCGAGCGGAATAATCCGATGCCGTCGGCCCGCTGTTCCAGGACGGCGTCCAGTTCCTCGGGCACTTCGATATTGGCCTTTAAAAGGATCCGCTGACCATCCTTCATGGCCGCGGGAAAATCCCTGATTCCGGAAAATTCTTTTTCTCGGGCGATCCTCCGGGAGCGGGCGGCTTCTTCCTTTTTCAATGCCGCCTCGTCGGGGTCTATGACCACCAGTCCCTTGTCTCCATCTACGATTATGGAACTGCCACCGTGGATATCGGCCATGAAGGGCCCTAATCCGAGCACAGCGGGGATGCCGAAGGCTCTGGCCAGGATTGCGGCGTGACTTGTACGGCCACCCGCCTCCAGTGCTATACCTCTGATCTTTGTCCGGGCCATTCCCACCATATCAGAGGGCAAAAGGTCCCTGGCGACGAGAATGACATCCATCTCCAAATCGGCCAGAGTGAAGCGCTCCCGATGCAGAAGATGGCCTAAAATCCTATGGATAACGTCGTGGACATCGGAGACTCGCTCTTGAATATAGGCATCCTGTGAGGAAGAAAGCTGATCGATCATTTCCTGTTCAAGCGTGAAAACGATGCTCTCGACATTCATTAAGCTGGCATGCAGTCTTTCCTGTACCTGCTCCAGGACATCGGGATCGTCCAGCATGAGAAGATGGGCGTCGAAAATCGCTGCCTGCTCTTCGCCCGCCTCGGCAAGGGCTTTCTCCCTTAGGCTTTTTACTTCTCCCTTCGCCTGGGCTACGGCTTCCTGAAAACGCGCGAATTCTTTTAAAGTATCCTCGGATTGGATGGGATACGTTGGAATTGCAGCGCTGTAATCATCGGAATATAAAAAAGCAGAGGCGATGGCTGCACCGGGTGAAGCGGCAACGCCGCGGAGTTCTCGCATGGAAGGAATGTAGCAGATATTAGCCCTATCGTCAAATAATCGGCAGTATCACCCGGCTTCAAGACGAGGCCTATTTATTTAAGTACGTTGATCGGATTAACCAACTTTCCATTTTTATATACGGTAAAATGTAGATGCGGCCCGGTGCTGTACCCTGTGTTTCCCGATAGTCCCACCCTGTTGCCTCGGGCAACATACTGGCCCTTCTTGACCGAGATAGAAGAAAGGTGGGCGTAGAGGGTCTGCCAGCCTCCAGGATGACGGAGCATGACATAGTTACCCATGATGGGTGAATAGCTGGCCTCGCTTACGCTTCCCTCCATACCCGCAGCGACAGGGGTTCCCGAAGGCACGCCGATATCGATACCGTTATGGAAGCTGTTTTTCCCGGTAAAGGGATCGCGTCTCCAGGAATACCAAGAAGTGATGTAGCCGCGGACCGGCCAGCGGAAAAGATCGCCGGCGATTTCCCGCAAGACCACGCTGGGCAGTTTGGCGTCGGGGAGAAAGAGCATTCTGCCCGGATCGAGTTCGTTTTTCATCAATCCATTGGCCACGATAAGACGATCGGGGGAAATGCCATGCTTCTCGGCGATTGAATCGATGCTGTCTCCAGCCTTGGCCTGATACAGAATACCCGACATGTTAGGGACCTTCAGCAACTGGGATGGTTGAATCGAACGGGCAGCCTGGATTTCGTTGACGCTGAAAATCGTATCAACGGTAATATCGAAAGCTTCGGCGATGCCAGACACCGTATCGCCCCGCTTAACCTGATAGACAGAGTAGAACAATCCCTCATCTTCCTCAGCTTGTGGTTCAGCTTCCGGCACTATTGTACTGAAATCGACGCTTCCCACAGCATAATCCGGGCCTGGCATAGGTCTGAAGCTCGAACCGATCAAGGCTATGAGGCAGAGTACAATAAAGAGTGTCTTTAGCAAGGAGGATACACTGGTTATCCTCAATAGAATATCTGTATGCGAAGGTCTGGATCGCGACCTCACCATTCGCTCCGGTTTCAATAGGATCATATTAGTATAACGAAGCCTTGCTGCAGGTGCAATCGTTATTTTTCGTGCTCCTGTATACATTTTTGAAAAGCGGTTGTTTTATGTCATACCCTTGCACGCAGGAAGCTGATGCATTATGGTTCTTTCATTATGATAGGAAAGAAATACGTACTTATTGCAGCCTTTCTCGCCTTCTTCGCAGGTGCGGCATCGGCGTTCGATATAAACCCTTCATCCATTTCCGTAAGCACAAAGTCAGCGACCAGTCCCGGACAGGCAATAGTCAGCATCAGCGCCGATCCTTCCGATGCCTGGATATCCATTGATGGGGGGACAGCCTCCTTTTCCAATTGGTCAGGTACACTCGCTCCGGGTTCACATGTGATCTCAACCTGGGCGAAGGATTACTATCCAGCCCAGTTTTCACTCACTGTAGTGGAAAATACAAAGTATACCGTCACTCTGGAGCTTGAACCCCATACAGGCTACCTCGTCCTGGAGATATCCCCTGCCGATGCTTCGGTCTATGTGGACGGGCAGAAGGTCCAGGGGTATATGGTGGAAGTACCCGTCGGAAGGCGATCCGTATCGATACGTAAATTCGGTTTTGAGGAACAAAAACTCAGTTTAGTTGTGCAGTGGCAGCGAACATCGATACTGAACGTCAACCTCAGCCCCTCGGCCTTTGAGATAAAAGAGTGGAAACTCAAGCCCGAGGCATTCAACCCATCTAATAAGGGCTTGTACGGACGCTCGGTCTTGAACTACACCATTACAGCCCCTGGGCGGGGGCGTGTAAGAGTGGTCGACCCCAGCGGCACGCCCTACCTTGAAAAAGAGCTGCCTGTCTTTACAACCTGGTCACAGAGCTTCTCCTGGGACGGAAGAGACAGTACAGGGAAAATTCTACCTGACGGCGAATACCTGCTGACGCTTTCACTGTGGCCGCTTTCCCAGGAAGAGAGCGGGGCAGAAACCGAAGGGGAGCGGATCGAGCCCGAACCTTCCATCGTATTCACCACAAAATTAAAAATCGATTCCAGTTCATTAATAGTGCCTTCGGGAGCCCAGGCAGCCCGACCCGGACTTCTCTATTTCCCGGATCCACGAATCTCAGGACTCCTGCCCGGGAGCGCCGAACTGCTGGGCACTTATCCGCGGGGAGGATCCTTGGCGCTGGGCTTTAAGTTGAGCTCGTCCACGATGATAGCGCTCGAGGGATCCTATGACGTTGCCCCTGCGGTAGGCTTCGCGCTCTCTTTTATGCAGGGTTTAGGCTCTACCGCAGGTATGGACCTTGCCCTCTTAGGCCGTTTTGCCTGGAACAGCGTTTCTTCGCCCCAATATCCCGGTGCCGCATCGGAGGCCGAGATAAGCATTCCCCTTGCATACGCTCTTGGAGGTCTACGCTTTGGCATAGCTCCCGGCTTTGTTTACGATTTCTCGCTCTCCAGCTTCCAGGGCAGGGCTGGACTGGGTCTTTGGTACGAGAATCAAAGTATTGTGGCAGGGCTATCAGCCCAGGCAGACATTGGCGCCACCATGCCGATGACTGCTAGCAATCCTCTGCGACTGGGACTGGAAACCAGGGTTCTTCTGGATAGATTGCCCATATCGCTGATGCTGAGGCTTTCAGGAGATTTTGATCCAGGCTTATGTTCTCCCGCTGCCAGCCTTGGCTTCGGCGTAGCGTGGTGAGGGGGGAAGAAGCCAGGGTTCAGACGAACGCCAAAGTTGCTGTCTTTCCCTGTGAGAGCTATGATCCTGGGCTCTTGGACAGATGCATTGCCCAGGCAGCCGAGGATGCAGGATTTCCCGATATCACCGGCAAGAGGATTCTGGTAAAACCCAATCTGTTGAAAGCCGCCGCCCCCGAAGAGGCAGTGACGACCCACCCTGAGTTCGTCGCCTCTGTTTTACGTTTTTTGTGGGGACGCGGAGCGGCTTCCATCCAGGTGGGCGATTCGCCGGGACACCAGAACGGCAGAGCTGTAGGTAAGACTTCGGGGATTCTTCAGGCCGCCCTGGATGGGGGAGCCGACTGGGTTGATTTCGTTCCGGGAGAATCTCGGCCGGCTCCCGAGGCGAGGCTGGTCAAGAGCTTTAAACTGGCTTCTGCCCTGGATGACTGCGACCTGGTGGTTAATCTGCCCAAACTGAAAACCCATCGCCTAGCCACCTACACTGGTGCTATCAAAAACCTTTTCGGCCTTCTACCCGGGCTGGCCAAGAGCTCGATGCATCTTCGATTTTCCGACAAGATACAGTTCGGAACCATGCTGGTCGACCTCGGACTTTCTATCAAGAACAGTTTTCACTTTCTGGACGGCATCGTGGCCATGCAGGGCGAAGGACCGGGCAACGGGGAACCATTTCCCCTCGGCCTCGTCTTTGCCTCCAGGGATGCGGCCGCGCTGGATTGGGTAGCCGCTTCAACGATTGGCTACGATCCTAAAAAAATACCCTACCTGGCGGAAGCCATACGGCGGGGCGGCCATGACCCAGATGCTCCGAAAATCGATACGGGTTCTTATCTGGTAGACAAAAAACGGACGAAAGGATTCAAGCTGCTTCCCTATACAGCCCAGGCTAACGCTTCCCTCTCGGAGATACCCCACTACCTCGAGCCGCTGGCAATGCGTTTTCTGGCCGAAAGGCCGATCTTCGACAAGGAGCGCTGCATAGGCTGCTCGGCCTGCATACGGATTTGCCCCGCCGAGGCGCTGGAACTGGGCAGGCTCAAGGACGGAAAGTACCAGGTTCTCATTGACGACAGAGCATGCATTACCTGTTACTGCTGTCACGAGGTATGTCCGGTAGGTGCTATTGCCATAGGCAAGATTCTATGGAGGCCGAATTGGCAAAGGAAACGCAAATGAGTCATGTGGATTTGAGCCGTTTCTTGGATTTCGGCGAAGCCTACGAGTACAGGAAACTGGACCTACCTGCTCCCCTGCTGCGGGACGGCAGGCTCAGTCTCGATGCAAAAGCACTCGCGGAACTCTCCCGGATCGCCTTTTCACAGATAGCCTTCAAATACCCCAAAGGTCATCTGGAAGGCTTGGCAGCGATGCTGGACGACGAGAAAAGCTCGGCGCGGGAGCGTTTTGTCATAGAAACTCTCTTGAGAAACGCCGCTGTTGCCGCCGAGGGTCTTTTCCCCAGCTGCCAGGACACTGGCACCCCCCTGATATACGGATGGAAGGGAGAGCTTGTGGACTGTGCAAGTGAACAATCGAAGGTAGGCCGCGATACTGCCAGTCTTTTGGCCCAGGGAGCTGGAAAGGCCTATGCGGAGCATCGATTGAGGGCTTCTCAGCTTGGTCCGCTGACTGCCCTCGCCGAGGGCAATACAAAGGATAATCTGCCTGCCCTGGTGGATATTCGCTCCGTACCAGGCGACTGTTTCAGGCTGCTCTTCGCCGCCAAGGGCGGGGGCTCCACCAGCAGGACCAGTCTTACATTGGAAAGCCCGGCTCTGCTCAGACCTGAGGCGCTAAAGGCGCAGCTGGAAGCCAGGATCAAGGCACTGGGCGTGGCGGGCTGTCCGCCCTATAGGATCACCGCAGTTCTGGGCGGAGCCTCGGTCTCGCAAACCCTTTACGCCCTGGAGCTGGCCGGCTACGGACTTCTGGATGGACTTATGGACGAGGCAACCGGTGACGGGACTCCGGTGAGAAGCAGAGAGTGGGAAGCGATCATGGCTGAAGTAGCCGCCGAAACAGGACTGGGGGCTCAATGGGGAGGAAGGCAGCTAGCCTTAGATACCCGTTTTATCCGGCTATCCCGCCACGCCGCCACCCTGCCCTTCGCCCTGGGCATCTCCTGCTCGGCGCACCGCAAGGCTAGAGCCTATGTGAACAAACAAGGATGGTACCTCGAGAATATGGAGGAGGATCCGGCGCGGCTGCTGCCCAGCGCCGCCAGTCTCCTGACCGGGGCGGTGAAAATCGATTTTGACGAACCAAAAGAGCTTTGGCTGGAAAATTTGCGAAACCTCAAGGCAGGCACCCCTCTTCTGCTCTCGGGCAGCGTGACCCTCGCCAGAGACGCAGCCCATGCCCGGATCGCCGCCGGGATGCGCGGGGGAGCCGGAACGCCCCGCTACATGATTGATCACCCCGTTTTTTATGCAGGTCCCACCGATCCCGCCCCGGGCAGGGTAACTGGATCCTTTGGTCCCACTACAGCTTCGCGGATGGACCCCTACATGGAAGAACTGACTAAGGCGGGAGCTTCCCTGGTGAGCATCGCCAAAGGCGGAAGAAGCGCCGCGGCGATCAGGGCTATTGCGGCAGCCAGAGGCGTCTACATAGCCTGCATCGGCGGCGCCGCCGCCCTTACCGCCCGGGATCATGTGCTCTCGAGCCTGGTTGTGGACCATGCGGATTTGGGTATGGAAGCGATCCGCCTGGTGCGCCTGCGAGAACTCCCCGCCCTTCTTGTGATTGACTCAAATGGCGGGAATTTCTATGCTTGATTTCACATGAAGTCATCGGAAAAATCGAATCTGACGGGACGAAGATTCGGTACCATATATTTCCTTTTTTTTGCCATCTACGGAATTACTCCCTACCTTCAGATTATTTTACGAAGACTGGGATATAGCCCCGCCGCTGTCGGCCTTTTCCTTGGTATTTTCGAACTTGTGGGCATAGCCGGCCCTATTGTACTAGCGCGGAAGGCCGATGCCCTGGGGCGTTTCAATCCATTTCTGATAGCATCCGGCCTAGGGATTATCCTTGGCATGGGGCTTCTGGTTTCGGTGAATCATGCAGTCGCCGCCGTTATCGGGCTCGGTTTCGCCTCGCTCGGCCTCAAGACTCCCGTGCCTGTCCTGGACACAGCCCTGCTCAGAGCCATCGAGTCGGATCAAAAAGAAGGCAAAGCGACGCCTAGCTACGGGCTCATGAGAGGAATAGGATCCATCGGTTTTGTCATCGTCACGCTCACCGTGCAGTTCGCTCCTGGTTTCGAGACCAGCTCTCCAATGATCATGGCCGGTGTCATGGCGCTTTTGTCCTGTGTATTTCTTGTGGGTTTAAAATGGCTTCCCGAAAGCGGAGACAGGACGGCCGGAAGAACGAAGCAGAGAGCAAGCTTCGGGTGGATCGACACTACCTTTCTTCTGGGCTTGGCGGTGATCGTGCTGGGCAGAATCGCCATGGCTTCGGTGAATTCCTTTTTCTCCCTCTACTTGGTGGAGTCCCTGGAATGGCAGGCTATCGGCGCCATGTCGGCCCTCGGCGCGACAGTCGAAATACCCATGATGATGCTCGCCTGGCGCTATATGTCGAAAAAAAGCCCCATGCAGGCGATTTCTCTGGCTTCAGGGGCGATTGTGCTCAGGCTTCTGGTCTACGCCCTGGTTCCCACAAAAACCGGGGCTGTGGTTGGGCAGCTTCTCCATTCGCTCTGCTACGGCCTCTTTCAGCCTGCAACAGTAGCTTTTGTCAATTTGAAGACGCCTCCATCGGAGCGAACCACAGGAATGGCTATTCTGTTAGGGATCGGCATGGGACTACCTGCCTTTGTGGGAAGTGCCCTGGGCGGACTGGTCGTGGAATGGGCGGGGTACCGCTGGCTTTTCGCGTCCTTCAGCCTCTTCGCCATGGGGAGCCTGGTGCTGTATTTTTCCCAGCGGAATCTGCTCAACGCGGTGCGCTGAGGCTGCCAAGCCTGGCGCCGGCTCTGAGGCTGCAGGCCTGGTGCAGGCTCTGAGTCCGCCTTATGGCAGTTTAGAGCCTGCGTAAGCTGGGCAAGCCATTTCGGGCCAGACATTTTTCCGCCAGGAAAAGGGCTGTGCACATAAGGGCATGGCTGAGCTCCCCTTCTCCCATATTCTCTAGGATTTCTCCGGCAGGATAGAGATCGGCGTCGACAATCTCGTGCTCGTCCAGGTTCCGCTCCACGGCGGGGTAGGGATCCATGGCGATGAATACGTGGTAGCGGTTGCCTTGGATCGCCGGATTGGGATAGACGGTGCCGGCGTGCAGGAGGGTCCCGGGGAGATAGCCTGTCTCCTCCGCCAGCTCCCTGGCCGCGGCTTTGTCCGGCGCCTCGTCAGTTTCCACCACGCCACCGGGGAATTCCAGACTTGGATTATCGGACCCATGCCTGTATTGGCGCACCATGAGCAGTTTGGCATCGGCTCCCCTGCCCAGGATGGGAACGACAACAGCCCAGTCCCTGGCTTTGATAAGAGAAAAGAGGCCCTGGCGTCCGTCGGGAGCCCGGCTGGTTTTTTCATGCACGGAAAATACGCTGCCCGAGTACATCATCTGTGTGGAAAGGGTACTCCACCGCTCTCCGCCCCTGCCGTCGCCTGCCACCATGGGAAGCCTCCTGGCTGGACATCCTAACGAAGCGCCGTGGGAGCGGCAAGCCTGCAGTACCCGGGAACAGCGATATTGCATGCCCCCGATCGATGGGCTAGGATGATTTCATGCTTCAGGGGAAAAACGGATGAATCTCACTATCGTTATTCCTGTCTATAATGAAGAAGAAAACCTTTCGCCCCTCGCCCAGGCAATAATCAGAGTTATGGCGGAACAGCCTAGCTTTACGATCCTCTTCGTGGACGACGGGAGCGAGGACGCAAGCCTCAAGCTGCTGAAAAATATGGCCAGCCAGGACAGCCGGATCACCTATCTGAGCCTGAGCAGGAATTTCGGCCACCAGGCAGCCCTCAGGGCAGGACTCGAGGCTGCCGAAGGCGACTGCGTGATAACCTTGGACGGCGATTTCCAGCACCCGCCAGAGCTCATACCATCCATGCTCGAAGCGTATCGGCAGGGCTTTGACATTGTCGCGACCCGGAGGCTCGATGCTGTCGCTGGCCCAGGAAAGGGGCTCGGTCCCGGTAAAAAGCTGAGTTCCTGGCTCTTCTACTCACTCATGAAATGGCTGGGGGAAATCAAGATCGAGCCAGGCTCGGCGGATTTTAGGCTCCTCTCCAGAAGAGCGGTGGATGGGCTTCTCTCCATGCCGGAACGCACTTTGTTCCTGCGGGGGGCAGTGCCCTGGATAGGCTTTCCGTCCACCGAACTCAGTTATAAGCCCGGCGAACGTCGGAGTGGAAAAAGCAAGTACAGCTTTACGAAAATGCTCTCTTTCGCCCTGGACGGCATCACATCGTTCAGCGTCAAGCCGCTCAGGCTCGCTTCCATGGCCGGCTGCCTTATATCGGCCGTGGGCTTTCTCTACGCCCTTTACGCCCTTATTGTCAGGCTGTTCACCGATAAAACCGTAGAAGGATGGACGAGCCTTTTGATCAGCGTGCTCATCATCGGCGGGATTCAGCTCGTTTTTATGGGGATTATCGGAGAGTACCTGGGAAAACTCTTCCTGGAAGCCAAGCATAGGCCTCACTATCTGGTAAAGGAATGTTCTCCCGGCTTGCCGCATTACGGTACAGGAGAAAAGCGATGAACTGGCTGCTACTGGTCGGCGGAATTCTATTATCGGCTTCTGCCCAGCTTTTATTGAAGCAGGGCGCCGGACTCAAGCTCTGGAGCGCCCGGTGGACAGCCCTTGCCGGCCTGTCAGCGCTCCTCTACGTTGCCTCTTTCGCTGTCTACGCCTGGATTCTAAGGAAAAACGATATCAGCAGGATCAGCCCCCTCATGGGCAGCGCGGTAATAGCCCTGGTAGTGTTGGGGGGAGTTTTATTCTACGGGGAAAGCCTAAGCATAAGGCGCTTAGCTGGCGTAGTTTTGGCCTGTACGGCTGTCGCCCTTCTGGCAGGCTAGAAAGCTCCATGTCCCGTCACGGAAAAACGATACACCATAGGACAAAGAGCCCGGAACGGGCTCCATCGACCTTGAGGCCGCCGGCAAACACGAAGACCGAGGACCTTCTGTCCTGGCTTTGCCTGGCCTTGGTCTATGTATTCATGCTCAGCCGCTTCGATCTGCGGCTCCTTGTGTCAGACAGCATCCTTACAGGCGGCGACAGCGCATCCTGGTACCAGGTGCTGCGGACATTAAAGGAAGACTTCCTCCCTCGGGGACGGTTGTTCGGTTTCAGCCAGGGGAATTTTTTCGGCTATCTCGAAGGCCAGCATTACTTTATCCTCCCCTTTCTGGCCGCCGCCCTCCTGGGTTTTATCATTCCGCTCACCGTAGCCCTAAAAATCGCCACCATCGCCGGGGGCTTCGCCCTCCCCCTCACTATGTTTGTATCCGCTTCCTCCATAAGCGGCCGAAAGCGCAGCGGAGCAATAGCGGCAGCATCGAGCCTGCTCTTTCTCTTCAATGAATCCTATTCGATTTTCGGCGGAAACTGGCTCTCCACCTTCGCCGGAGAATTCTGCTACTCCTGGGCTATCGCCCTGCTGCCCCTTCTCTTCGCCTCCCTGCTCCAAGATTGGCGCAAACGGCGTAAGGGCTTACTGAGCGGCCTGATCCTGGCCCTTATTGGGCTCTGTCATTTTTTTGTCTTCATGCCCGCTTTTTTTCTGCCCCTCTTTCCCGCCTTTTCGCTGATTCCCCGACTTTGGAATAAAAAATCTCAGAATACCCGCAGCAAACCGAGCTTTGGAAGGGAGGCCGGTGTTGTGGCCAGAATACTTACCACTTACTGCAGCGCCCTCCTTATCATGGCTTTTTGGCTCCTGCCTATGGCAGCTACAAGGGACTGGGCACAACCCATAAGCATGCTCTGGCAGTTCAATTCCTTTAAAGACTTCGCTGCCCAGACCCTCCTGTGGATATGGGCTCCGGTGGGCGGTTTTTTCTTACTGCTCTCCTTGATGAGGAAAAACTCCCCCAGACAAAGAAGACTAGCCGCATTTTTCCTCTATGCCTTGGGAGCCTGCGCATTTTTATTCTTCATCGCCCCCGGTCTGGGCATGCCCGATATTCGATTCGTCCCGCCGGCCCTCCTGGTCTGCTGCCTGGGCATTTCTCTTCTTGTGGACACAGCGGCAGAGCGCCTTAAAAAGAAGCTGCAGCCCCACTCGGGGTTTACTGCGACTCACCCGGCCAGAAAGCCTGCGAGCTGGCTTCCTTCACTGATCAGCCTTCTTTCCCTTTTAAGCCTAGGGGCATCTATTGCAGGCAGCTTGGCCTTGAGCCGCAACGCCTCGAGTTGGTTCTTATGGAACTACTCCGGTTACGAGGCCAAGGCCGAATGGCCATTTATCAGGTTTATTTCCCAGCGGTACAAGGGAAGTGTCGACGAGGGTCGCTTTCTCTGGGAAAAACAGGACCAGCGGGACAACAGGGATTTCGGTTCCGAGCGGGCGTTTGAAAATCTCTACCTCTTTACCGGACATCCAAGCTCAGAGGGGATTCATTACGGCTCAAGCATGATGGCTAGGGCTGCCACCTATCTTCAGAGCTCCTATTCGCCTAATCCGGTCGATCCCGAGGCTGAGCGAATCTATTCGAAGGTCGATCCAGCTTCCTGGCCCGCACGATTCGATCTGCTCAATGCCCGGTATATCATCACCCACTCGGATACAATCCGCAGCCTCTTCGCGTCCCACCCCGAATTCACCCTGGATGCTTCAATGGGAAAGTTTTCCGTTTTCATGTATCGGGGATACCGGGCCAGCTATGTCAGCGTGCTGCCCGAGACCGCCCTTTCCCTCGTCAACGGAGGCGAAGGCGGATTTAGGACCGATTACTACCGATTTTTCAGGGATTACGAGCTCTACAATACACCAATCGTGAGTTCCCGATTCGCGGATCGGGAACTGGAAGCCCGCCTGAGCAATGCAGGCGGACATTGGCCCGACTACGACGCCTTCCGAAACGTCGCTTTAGCTAAAAGAGCCGTGGAAGACCAGGGATTTCTACGGCTGAGGGATTCTCCGGATTCCGCCGAAAGTGCAGCCGAGAACGCTAAAGGCAGCGCTGGAAACTCAGCGGGCAGCGGTGGTAGTGCGGCAGGCAGTGCTAGCGCTGCGGTGGCTGGAAGTACGGCGACCGGAGGATCCCTGGCAATCTCCGATGAGCATATCGACAACTTCAGCATCAAATTCAAGACCACAGCTATAGGAAAGCCGCATTACATAAAAATTTCCTATGCCCCGGGCTGGCAGTCCTCGGGGGGCGAGAAAATCTATCCCGTTTCTCCCGGCTTTATGCTGATCTATCCAACTGGCACCCAGGTCGAGCTAAAGTACCGACGCAGCGCCTGGGAGTTGCTCGGCATGGTCTTAAGCCTTCTGTCGATTCCCTTCGCCCTTATCGTCGCTAAAAAGAAGCCACGAAGGAACTTCCGATGGAAAGCGCTTCTGGTGGCGGGGCTGAGTGCTTTCTTTGCCATAGCCCTGTACCTGAGCGCCCAGACCATGGTGGGTTATCCGGCATTGGCGAAAGACATGGCGAAGGCCAGGCGGATCAACCCCGGAGACTCGCTTCGGCGTCGGGAGCTACTGGCGCTGGTGGAACCCTGGGCGACACAAGAGAACCTCGACCGCTACGACAACAGACTCGTCTTCGATGCTTACAGGGTGAAAAGCCTCGCCCTGATAGCCGACGGCCGGACCGAGGAAGCGAGGGAGCTTATCGATGTGCTCAAATCCCGCTACGCCCATACCCGAGCCCTCGACTCCCTTCCCTCAGTGCCATGAACCTGTCCCCGTACCATATTTTTCGATGCAGTACCTACAAGTTTCTCCAGCCTGGCTTGCCCGGCTAGAAAACTCGTCATAGGATAGGCTGGTGTGCTCCATAACACTACTGCTGCCGATACTCCTTCTTGCCTCCTGCGGTACTATGCGGGAAGCGAAGTCAGGTGAATCGGAATTTAAGGAATTAGCAATGAGCAATACTACACCTGTCGTCGTCATGGCCCACCGGGGTTTCAGGGGAATCGCCCCGGAGAACACGCTCTACGCTGCCCGCAAAGGCTGGGAGAGCGGGGCTGAATACTGGGAGCTGGATGTCGCCGCCTCGTCGGACGGCGAATTGGTGGTTATCCACGATAATACGCTCAAGCGGACCACCGACGCCGAAGAGCGCTTTCCTGGGCGAAACCCCTGGTCGGTCTATGACTTCAGCCTGGCGGAGCTTAAATCCCTGGATGCTGGCTCATGGTACGGCAAAACCGATCCTTTCGGGCAGATTGCGGCCGGCCGCATCCTTCCGGCTGAGCTGGAGCAGTTCGAGGGGCTCCGGATCCCCACCCTTCGGGAGGCCCTCCTTTTGACCAAGGAGCTGGCCTGGAAGGTCAACGTGGAAATAAAGGATGCGGCCGGCCGGCCCTGCGACGCCTGGATCGTTGAAAAAACAGCAGCCCTCATCGTCGAACTGGGACTGGTGGAACAGGTGTTGGTTTCCTCCTTCAACCACAGCTATTTAGCCAGGATGAAAAAAGCAGAGCCCCGGATTCCAGTGGCCGCCCTCATCGACAAGCCCTTGGCCGATCCGCTGACCATCCTTCGGTCCCTTGGCGCAGTAGCCCTAAATCCAAACTATACGCATTTAGATGAAAAAACGGTGTGGAAGCTCCGCGAAGCTGGTTTTGGTGTCCTCGTCTGGACCCCTGATGAGCCGGCCGACATGAAAAAACTCCTAGAGTGGGGCGTCACGGGGCTTATCACGGATTTCCCAGACAGGGCGTTGACTCTCCTGGGGCGCCAGGGCGATTGATACGATTTTTGCCACAGCCGGAGCGGTTTTAACAAATTTTCAATTGTCAGCCCGCCCATATGGGTTTACACTGATGGACGCGCGAATTGGTACTATCGGTACCGTTTTCAACCAACCAAGGAGGTATTCGTAATGAAGAAAATTGCACTTGTGGCAATGGTCTTCCTCGCCGTCGCCGGGGCTTGGGCCCAGACGAACATTGAGTTCTGGCATGCCATGACCGGAAAGAACGGTGAAATGGTACAAGCCCTGGCAGATAAGTTCAATGCTACACAGAAGGAATTCAAGGTAGTGCCCGTATTCAAGGGAAGCTACAGCGACACCATGAACGCAGGTATCGCTGCCTTCCGCGCAGGACAGGCTCCGCACATCATCCAGGTCTACGAAGTCGGCACAGCCACCATGATGGCCGCTAAGGGCGCCGTGAAGCCGGTCTACCAGCTCATGGCCGAGAACAACGAAAAGTTCGATCCCAAGGTCTACATCCCCACCATCACCGGCTACTATTCCACATCCGATGGAAGGATGCTCTCTCTGCCTTTCAATTCCTCCACTTCCGTCATGTACTACAACAAGGATGCCTTCAAGAAGGCTGGCCTCGATCCCGAAAAGCCCCCCGTTACCTGGCCCGAGTTCTTCGAAATGGCGAAAAAGCTGAAGGCTTCCGGCATGGAAGGGGGATTCTCCACCAACTGGATCTCCTGGATCCAGCTCGAGAACTTCTCAGCCTGGCACAATATGCCCTTCGGCACCAGGAACAACGGCTTCGACGGCCTGGATACCCAGCTCGTCTTCAATAACGACACCGTGATCAGGCACCTGCAGACCATCTACGACCTGTCCAAGGACGGTGTATTCATCTACGGCGGACGCGAAAACAAGGCCAACCCCCTCTTCTCCTCTGGAAGAGTTGGCCTGCACTTCGAGTCCATCGGCGGATACGCAAATTTCAAGAACACCTGTAAGTTCGATTTCGGCGTTGCTACCCTCCCCTATTATCCCGATGTCAAGGGCGCTCCCCAGAACTCCATCATCGGCGGCGCTAGCCTCTGGGTGTTCAACGGCAAGCCCAAGGGCGACTACAAGGGCGTGGCCGACTTCATGGCTTTCATTTCCCTGCCCGAGAACCAGGCCTTCTGGCACCAGAACACCGGATACCTGCCTATCACCAATGCTGCATACGAGCTTACCAAGGACCAAGGCTTCTACAAGACAAATCCTGGCCCCGAAGTCGCCATCAAGCAGCTCTTGCGGGCGGCTCCCACGGGCAACTCCATGGGCATCCGCTTCGGCAACTTCAATATCATCCGTGAAATTGAAGACCAGACCTGGGAAGACATCCTGGCTGGCAAGATCAGCGTCAAGGACGG
>DFYR01000029.1:1092-15304 GCA_002383375.1 Spirochaetaceae bacterium UBA4077 | reverse complement strand
CTCACGCCCCCCTCCTACTCGATTCCGTTATCCGATGCGTCAGATCTTGAAATAAGTATAAAACAAGGAATGGTGGGCAGGATGCAGAATCTAGGCATTGTCGATAAAGCCATCGCAGGCTTGGAAAAAGCTATCGACTGGATCGTTACGATCATCATCGCCTTGATGGTGGCCAATATCACCGCTGGAGTATTTTGCAGGTACGTACTGGGCAATTCCCTGGTATGGACCGAGGAGCTGAGCCGCTATCTCATGGTCTGGGCAGGGATGCTCGGGGCAGGGCTCGCCATGGCGGACGGAAGCCATGTCGGCATCGACCTGGTCGTCAATAAATGTCCTCCGGCGCTGGCGCAGGTCCTGCGCATCATCGCCAAGATAATTATCCAGATATTCCTGACGATTGTCATGATAAAATCCTTCGCCTACCTTGAAACGCTTAAAATACAGAAATCCTCCGCCATGGAAATGCCGATGGTGATACCCTATCTTTCGGTCACCGCCGGCGCCATTTTTATGTCTATAGAAAATATTCTCATTATCATCCGCCTCTTTTTAAAGATAGAAAAACCGGTAAACGAGGAGGTGGGAATTTAATATGCTGCTGACCGTACTAGGCTTTGTCGTATTTATCGTGATCGGCGTTCCCGTTTCCTTTAGCTTGGGGTGCTCCAGCCTGATATTTCTTCTCCAGAAAGGCATTCCTGTAGGACTCATAGCCCAGCGGATGTTCACGGGACTGGACTCCTTTCCTTTCATGGCCATTCCCTTCTTCATCCTCTCCGGAGAGCTCATGAACCACCTAGGCATATCCAAGCGCCTGGTGAACCTCGCCGACGTCTTCGTCGGCAGGCTCCGCGGAGGCCTTGGCCATGTGAATGTCCTGACCTCGATGTTTTTCGCTGGCATATCGGGCTCAGCGGTGGCCGATACCTCCTCCGAAGGTCCCTTGATCATCCCTGCCATGGTGGCCGACGGTTACGATGCCGACTACGCCGCGGCCATAACCTGCGCCTCCTCGGTGATCGGTCCCATCATACCGCCAAGCATCCCCTTTGTCGTCTATTCGCTGATCAGCTCGCAGTCGGTGGCCGCGCTCTTCCTCTCGGGACTCCTTCCGGGCATCCTTCTGGGCATCAGCCAGATGATCGTAAATGCCATCGTGGCGCACAAACGCAATTACGCAAGATCCGATCGATGGCCGACCTTCGCGGAAATGGCGAAGGCCATAGGGCAGGGCATCGTTCCCCTCCTCATGCCGCTCATCATCCTGGGTGGCATCCTGGGTGGCATTTTCACGGCCACCGAAGCTGCGGCGGTAGCCGTCATCTACGCCATGGTGATAGGGTTTTTCGTCTACAAGAACCTCAGCTGGAAAGGTCTCAAGGAATCCTTCATCGGAACAGCCAAGACGACGGGCGTGGTATTTCTCCTCATCGCGCTCTCCAACGTCTTCAATTGGGCCCTTGTTGTAGAACAAGTGCCGCAGACGATGGCGCTCTTCATCGGCAAAACCTTCACGAACAAGTATCTTTTGCTCTTCGCGATAAACATAATGCTCCTCATCGTGGGATGCTTCATGGAAGGCACAGCCGCTCTCATCATCCTCGTGCCCATCCTCCTGCAGATCACCAAACCCTTTGGGATCAACCCGATAATGCTGGGCACCATCGTGGTCCTCAACCTCATGATCGGCTTGATCACGCCGCCGGTCGGTCTCTGCCTCCATATCGCCTGCAATATCGCCAAACGGCCTATGGAGAAGGTGGCTAAGGCTTTATGGCCATTCCTGGCGGCGTCCGTGGCCACGCTCCTGCTTGTTACATATTTCGAGCCTCTTTCCATGTTTCTGCCACGGCTCCTAGGCTACGTAAAATAGAGGGATGTTATGAAACTGAACCATCTGGGATACGCGGCCCGAAAGCTGGCCCCGGCGGTGGAAGCCTTCCTGAAGCTCGGCTACGAGAAGGTGCACGATGAGCCAAAGCACCATGAGCCTAAAAACATGTTCGTCCAGCGGGTAAAGTTGGGCGATACCATCGTGGAGATAATGGCTCCCGCGGATCTGTCCAAGCCTTCGTTCATATCGGGTGAGTTGTCCACGACCAGCGCTCCCTTCATGCTTCATCATCTCTGCTATGACGTCGAGGATATCCGCGCTACCTTCGACAGGCTTATGGCCACCGGCGAGTACAGCGTCTACGAGCCGATCACGAGCGGCGTGTTCCAGAAAAACCTTATTTGTTTCCTTCGGCATAAATATATCGGGCTTATCGAGTTCTTCGAGTGGCCGAAGGCGTAGAGAATGAATCGAAGGATGAGCGAGGCCAAGGTCGGATTCCTTCATACCACGCCAGCGACTATCGGCATGGTCGAGCGATTCATGAAATCGCGGCTTCCCGGAGCAGCCTATTTGCATATGTATGACGGCAATGTGAAGGCGGCCAACTTTTCGTCACCTGCCGGCGTCATGCCGAAGAGTAATCTCTTGCGTTGGGCGAACTTAGCGGAAGAATTGCAGCGCGCCGGCTGCGACATTGTCGTTTCCTGCTGCAGTCTCATGCCCAAGGCTACCGAATTCGCGAGACAAGTGGTCGATATCCCCTGCCTGCAGCTTGACGGCTTCCTCTTGGACCGGGCGGTGGAGAGGTATTCTAGGATCGGTGTCATAACGACGACCGAATACACGACGCCTGTGGTGAAGGAAGGCCTTGAGGCTAGGGCGCTAGCGGCCGGCAGACAGGTCTCCATCGTCTTCGCCGGTGACAACAGGGCTCTGGATCTGTTCAATGCCGGCGATTTCGACGCCCACGACGAGATTGTGTTGCGCGAAGTATCTAAATTGGCCGCGATGGACGTTGATTGCGTCCTTATGGGACAGATTCCCTTTGGCATAATCGAAGACAAACTTAAAGCCCTTGGTCTCGCGATTCCAATTCTCTGCGCAGGAGTCGAGGCATTCGATCGCCTGGGCGCCCTGCTTGCGGACCGTGGCCGAAATCCTAAAGGCGCTGCGCGGTGAGATAAGGCGGAAAGCATGAGCGTAAGGGATGTGAATTTTGCTGAACCTTTCTTTTCGGTAAAATACATAGTGCGGGAGCCCAAGTTCGCCGTCGGCGAAAAGAGCATAGTACTCAACCTGGCTCAAAATCCCATAGACATATCCCGGCAAGGCTTAGGTTTTTTCAGATCGACGGTGGTTACCAATTTTACGATTGAGCACATTGAGCGCTGCTTCGTCATAGAAAATTTCCAGCGCCATGTCGATCATGAGGAACTTTTTAGGCACATCAGGGAAACCTGGACCCTAATGTACGAGCTGACGAAACTGGAACGGCACAAGGGGGTTCAACTTTATCGTTCTCCGAAAATCAAGCTCGGAAACCTGGAAGCTAACATGTGCTTCGCCGATGCCGTGCCGCTCAAGGTCGGTCTCCACAGAACCCATTGGGGAGATCGGCCTATAAGGGAAGCGCACACGCAGATTCTCGGCTATGGGTGCATGCAGCAATGCAGGCAACAGGACGTTTCGACTCTCTACCGCGAGGACCCCATGTCACCCGGCTGCACCCATGAGCCTATGTACGATGAGGATTGCGTCTATCCCTGGCATCAGTACGAGACGACGACGAAGGCGATTTTCATGGCCACGGAGCTTCAGCCCGACTGAAGCGATAGACCGGCGAGGAGACCGCGATGAAAATGCGTTTGAGCTGTTTCGGCTTCATAAAAGACCTGGACGACATCGCCGCCGCTGGCTACGACTGCGCGGAACTCCATGTCAAGGAAATTGCCGCCTTCGACCAGGCCGGCTTCGCCGGAGCGTTGAAGAAGTTGCGCGACTGCGGCATTCCCGCCGAAGTTTTCGATAATCCCATACCACTCGATTGCCGCGTGTATGATTCTTCTTTCGACCTCGGATATTATCGCGGTTTTCTCGAAAAAGCGACCGATCGCTGCGCCGAGATGGGCGCCCGCTATTTCGTGTTCGGCAACGGCAAGGCACGAAGCCTTCCCGCCGAGGGCGACATCGTCGGGGCGGCGGCAAAATTCGACGAATTCTTCGCCATGCTGCTGGACATATGCGCGGCGCGAAACATCACTGTGCTGATCGAGCCGCTGGGCAAGAAGCTTTCCAATATGGTCAACAGCCTTCCCGAGGCTGTCCAGTTTATCCGAAGATTCGACAAGCCCAACCTCAAGACCTTCATCGATTATCGGTACATGGTCGAACTGGGCCGGCCCTTGGGTGAAATCGAGGAATACGAACCCTGGATCAAACATGTCCACCTGGACAACCCTCTCTCCGAATTCCCCAGGAGGGTAGTGCCCAGGCTGGACGACGGCTTCGACTACGTTCCCTTTTTAACCGCGCTAAAGCGGATAGCGTATAAGGGAATACTCTCGGTGGAGGCTTCGGTCTTCGAGGACTTTCTGAGGGAAATACGGGAGTGTCTAGGTTTCTTCAAGGCGCACGGAATCGAGCCCTACAGGGCTCTAAAGGAGTAGGCGATGAAAGCGTTGGTGTATCATGGTCCCCGGGATCTTCGGTACGAGGAAGTACAGACGCCTAAACCGAAGAACGGCGAGGTATTGGTAAAGGTCAGATCGGTATCGATTTGCGGATCGGATCTATCCGGTTACAAGGGCGGCTCCGCGATGCGCGTACCTCCGCTTATCATGGGACATGAGTTTTCTGGCGAAATCGCCCAACTCGGCGAAGGAGTGAGTGGACTTAAGCCTGGGACAAGGGTCGGGGTGGTGACCAATCTCTTTTGCGGCACCTGCCAGGATTGCAAAGACGGTCTCCAGAACGTTTGCGACAATCGCTATATCATCGGTACGACCATGAAGGCCGGTAGCTATAACGGCGCGATGGCCGATTACGTCGTGGCTCCCGCGGCTAAAATAATGCCCCTGCCGGACTCCGTTTCCTTCGATGAGTGCGCCCTTGTCGAGCCCCTTTCCATCTCCCTTCGCGCCACCAAGCACGCAGGGAACCTGGCCGGCAAAAACGTGGCCGTCTTCGGGGCAGGGCCGATCGGCCTCATGGCCGTCATGTGCCTCAAGAGCTTTGGGGCGAAACGTATCGTCGCGATCGACATCGTGGAAAAAAGGCTGAAGATGGCTTTGCAGTGCGGCGCGACCCATGCCATCAACTCGAGGGAAGACGTGCTGGGCTATACCCGGAAGCTCACCGAGGGCGTCGGCCTGGACGTGGTCTTCGACGCCGCGGGACTCCCGGAAACGATCAACGTTGGCATCGAGATAGCCCGCAACGGCGGCACCCTCCTCATGGTCGGCCTGGCCTCCCCCAAGATGGAGATAGAGTATAAGCATGCCGTGGTGAAGGAGCTGCGGATGCAGAGCAGCTACATGTACACCACCGAGATGCGCGAGGGTCTGCAGATGATCATAGACGGCAAGCTCGACGTCGCCCAGATGATCACTTCGCGCTATCCCATGTCTGAGGGACCTCGCATATTCGAGGAACTCGCCTCGGGCAAAACCAGCGACATCAAGGTGATACTGACGAACGAATGAGGCGGCGGCCCTTTTACGGCGAACTCGCCTTGCTCATGGGCCTCGCTATAAATGCCTGCGCTGTGGCTTTTTTCGCCAAATCCGACCTGGGGATGTCGACGCTCGCCCTCGCTTCCTACGTCCTGAACGGAGTATTCCCGCGGTTTTCCTACGGAACCTGGAATTATCTCATCCAATGCTCGATGATGATCGTCCTCGTTCTGCTGATTAGGAAGATCAACCTCGGCTTTATACTCTCCTTCGGCCTGGCTATCCTCTACGGCCTTCTAATCGACCTGTTCGCGTCCATGATAGTCACTTTACCTACCTCACCCATGGCGCGCGGGATTTACTATCTTCTGGGGTATTGTGGCTTATCGGTGGGAACAGCCCTCCTCATCCTGTGCGAAATGCCCATCCTGCCCTTCGACACCTTCATGAAAGAAATCTCCGTGCATTTCAAGATCCCCTACAAGGGGCTTCGTACCTCGTTCGACCTCTCTACCATCGCCGTTTCTGCGCTGCTGGGTTACTGGAGGCTGGGCTCTTTCGTAGGGATCGGCATAGGCACACTCCTGAACGCCCTCTTTATCGGGATGTCGGTGTCCTATGCTGCCAGGCGGCTGGATGGGAGCTTTCGCTTCGCGCCGCGCTTCGAAAAATTGGGGGAGCTCACACGGCGAAGATACTGAAAAGGGCTCTCATCCCGGGCTTTCAGCCGCCGCCGATGAGGGGGAACAATTCCAGATAGTCGCCGTCGATAAGGGGAGCGTCGAGACCTGCTAATTTGTCGCCATTCCGGATGCAGATGGCGACCGAGGCTTCGGGTATTCCCTGGTCGCGCAGGAAATCGCGCAAGGTGATGCCCTCCGGCACCTCCGCCTCGACAGGGTTCTCGGGTATCCATTTTTGAAGGGAAGCGAAAAGGCGCAGGCGTATCTTCATTCGAGGATCGTCCAATCCCGGCCGGCGTCGCCAAGACCCTCATGCCCGTCTGCGGTGACGGCGACGGCGTCTTCTATCTTCACATGGCCGACCTCGGGGTGGATGAAATCCGTTTCGATGGACAGGACCATGCCTTCTTCCAATACCTCGTCGCCGGGCGGCGAAAATATCGGCCGCTCGTAAGGGACCATGCCGATGCCGTGAACGACGAAACGGGAATACCGGGAGAAAGGATAGGATTTCGATACCCTTTCCCCCAGGGCGACAAGATCCCTGCAGGGCAAGCCGGGCCTTACCATCGCCCGTACCTCGTCCTGGACCTGGATGCAGGCTTTATGCAGTTCCACGGCGAGGGGCGAGGGTTTTCCGATGCAGCCCATGCGGCAAATGTCGGCGATATAGTCGCGGTCCGAGGCTCCAGCGTCGATGTGCAGAATTCTGCCCCTCTCCCAAGGCGCCGTGGAAGGGGCTCGCAGGAAGCCAGGACCGGCGCAGACGAGGGCGAATAGGAAGGACAGTCCCCGTTCCGCCGTCTTGATTTCGACGCGCTTGGCGATTTCTTGGGTTGTATCGCCCTCGGCGGAGGTCAGGAAGGATTCGTGGATGGCTTCGGCCAGGGCTGCGTAAGCGCTCCGCATGACGGCGATCTCGGCCGGGCTCTTGCGCGCCCTCAAGGCTTCGAAGGCCGGAGTCGCGTCGATAAAATCCGCCTTAGGCAACTCCTTGCGCAAGGCCAGAAAGGCGTCGGCGGGCAGAAAAGGCATTTCGAGTCCAATCCTGGCCTTTTCGAGACCCATTTTCTTTATTTGCTCTGCCAGGGCTGCCGCCGAGCTGAGGGTGCCCCGCAGTGCGCCGACGAGGTTGGGTATCCATAATTCCGACACGCTGATCTGGCCGACCTCGTCGGGCCGGTGGATATAGAACGCACTCTCTATCCCCGATGCGGCGATCCCGACGAAGGGAAGATACTGGCTTTGGGCCATACGTGTTGAATGCTCGTGAAAATGGTAGTAGTATGCTCCCAGCAAATAGCGAACATTATGACGCGAACTCGCCACGGCGAGATCCATGGCCCCGATTCGTAGTATGTTCTGCAGTTCGTTGTATTTGAACGGAATATCCATGCGTACCTCGACAGCCTCGAGCATAGTACATCATAGTTTCGGGCAGAATGTAAGCGTCTAGCGCCTCTGCGAATTCCCGTACCAGGTTGACGACAATGCAATTATGATTAGAATATTATTGATTAGGAGGATAGAAGATGAAAAAGAGAATCATAGCAATCGCTCTGGTTACGATGATTGCAGCCCTGGCGTTTGCGGCTCCTTATAAGGCAGAGCTTAAAATCGCCAGCTCCACGTCGCTGTCTCACACCTACAACGTGGGTGCCCAGTACTTCGCTAAGCTGGTGACCGAACGCACCGGCGGCAGGATTACCTTCAAGCTCTACCCCGACGGCCAGCTCGGCAAGGGCGAGCGCGAACTGCTCGAGGCGATCCAGCAGGGTTCTATCGATATGTATATAGGTTCCACCGGACCCTTGGGCGGTTTTGTCCCCTCGGTCCAGGTATTGGATATTCCCTTCCTCTTCAGGGATTACGCCCACGTGGACAAGGTTTTGGACGGACCGATTGGCCAGGCGTTGCTGACTGACCTGGACAAGGTGCAGATGAAAGGCTTGGCATTCTGGGAGAACGGCTTCCGCAACCTGACCAACTCCAAGAAGGTGATAAAGACGCCGGAAGACGCCAAGGGCTTAAAGATCCGCACCATGGAAAATCCGGTCCACATCCAGGCTTGGAAAACCGCCGGGGTCAACCCCACCCCCATGGCTTGGGGCGAGGTATACGGTGCCCTCCAGCAGGGAGTGATCGACGGACAGGAAAATCCTGTGGCTGTAATCCTCCAGAACAAGGTCTATGAGGTTCAGAAGCAGCTCGCCCTGACCCAGCACGTTTACTCTCCTGCAGTCCTCATCATGAGCGCTCGCCGCTGGAGCCAGCTGCCCAAGGAAGACCAGGAGATCATTCTCCAGGCCGCCAAGGAAGGGGCCGTCTATCAGCGAAAGCTCGGACGGGACAACGAGGAGCAGATGCTGGCCGAGCTCCAGAAGAACGGCGTGACCATTACCAGGGACGTCAACAAGGCTGCCTGGGTGGATGCCATGAAACCGGCCTTTGATTCATTCTCGACCCAGTTCGGCAAGGACAAGATCGACGCAATTCTGAATACGAAATAAGCCTTGCCTTAGACCTTTCAGAGAGTTCACCTCACAACCGGGCGTCCCTGAGGGATGCCCGGTTGTTTGAAGGGACTATGGCACGGCTTGGCAGGTCGCGAAGGAGGAAACGGTGACATTTCTGCGCAAATGCAATGATGGAATAGCCAAGGGGGCTAGTGTCCTACTGGTCATCGCCATGGCAATAATCGCCATAACGATTCCGATCACCGTTTTTTCCCGCTACGTGCTTAAAAACACCCCCATCTGGACCGACGAGACAGCCCTGTTTTCGCTTGTCTGGGCATCTATGATGGGGGCTGCCGTAGGCCTGCGCAAGGGCTATCAGATCGGCATCAGGACCTTGATCGAAAAGACTCCCAAGGCTGTCAGCGCTGTGCTCGAAGCTTTGGGATTTGTCTTCATGTTTGTCTTTTTTGCTGTTTTAATCTACTTCGGGGTAAAACAGACCTTGTTCAATACCAGACAGCTTTCGGCTGCCATGCGGTTGCCCATGGCCATTCCCTATGCAGCCCTGCCCCTGGGGTTCGCCATAATGCTGCTTTTTACCCTCGAGGAAGCCCTGACCTTTATTGCCAGGCTTCGAGGCCGGCCTTTAGATTCTCCCGAATCCCCTAAGGAGGCCTGAGGTGTTTCTCCTATTTCTTGTAGGCTTTGTGGTTCTCCTTCTCCTCGGGCTACCGGTGGCTGTTGGTTTGGGCGGAGCGGCTTTTCTCTACTTCATTCCTGATGGATTTTTCACTCAGCTCATCCAGACTACCTATGCCGGTATAGCTTCTTTTTCGCTTCTCGCCATTCCGCTTTTCATGCTTGCGGGAAACCTGATGAATGAATCGGGGATTACCGAAGAACTGGCGAACTTTGCCAGGCTCCTGCTGGGGCATATCCGGGGAGGTCTTGGCCTTGCGACTATTTTGGCCAGCGCGATTTTCGCCGCCATAACCGGATCAGCGGTAGCCACAGCGGTAGCGATCGGCGGAGTCTTGATTCCCACCATGGTTAAATCGGGCTACGATGAGGATGTGGCTGGAGCGCTTACCGCCACCTCTGCCTGCCTGGGCCCCATAATTCCGCCAAGCATTCCCTTTATCATCTACGGTGTCATCGCCAATGTTTCCATAGCCAAGCTTTTTTTGGCGGGAATAGTGCCCGGTATCCTCCTGGCGGTCAGTCTGATGATATACATGTATTTAATCGCCCGGCGCAGAAAGTATCCCATACAGCCCAGGGCAAGTCTTAAAGAGGTCGCCCGTGGCACCTGGAAAGCCCTCCCGGCCATCTTCATGCCGGTGATTATTTTAGGCGGAATATTGGGCGGCATCTTCACCCCCACCGAGGCGGCGGGCGTCGCCGTTGTCTACGCGCTCATAGTTGACTTCCTTTTATACAAAAAGTTGAAGTTTAAAAAACTCGTGGACATTCTTTTAAAGTCCGGACTTGAAACGGGCATGATCATGCTGCTCTTAGGACTCTCGGAGCCCTTTGCCTGGGTGGTGGCGGTAGAACAGCTGCCCCAACAGATGGTCGGCTGGATCAGCCAGGCCCATGTTTCGCCCCTGGTGACCCTCATTCTGATGAATATCGGGCTTCTTCTCTTGGGCATTCCCCTGGAAACGGCCCCTGCCCTCACGATCGTTGTCCCGGTCTTGGCGCCTATGGCAGTCCAGCTCGGCATAGATCCCATTCACCTGGGCATCATCGTCTGCTTCAACCTGGTGCTGGGGCTCGTGACTCCCCCGGTGGGAGGGGTGCTCTTTTCGGTCTGCGGCATCACCGGCATGCCTTTAGAAAAGCTGAGCAAGGCTATCTGGGGACCATTTGCCATAGCCCTCATCGTCTTACTGCTCATTACCTTTATTCCCGGACTGAGCACCTTCCTTCCCAGGATTTTGATGGGCTGAACGTATTCGTCTGAGGATTCCCCGGGCATCTTTTTCATAGACTCCCCGGGGTACCTTCGATATGAAATACTTTGCTCCACCCACGAAAAGATGGAGATAGTAGGTACCGAGCCTCCATATCAGAATGGCGCTCAGGGTTGCCGCAGGGCGTCCCGTGAGAGTGCCCATGACGAGCAGATAGGCGGCTTCCACGCTTCCTGATGCGCCAGGGGTGGGCACGAACAGCGAAATCAGTCCGCAAAGCGTATAGGAGAGCAGGAAATCAGGGATGGGCGGCCGCGTTTGGGTAATGATTGCCAGGGGAAGGTAGAGACTGAAGGCCCAGATCAGTTGTGCCAAGGCCATACCCAGGATGTCGACGATCATCGTTCCAATATTGTTCTGCCACAGTGTCTTGAATCCCTGCCCCAGGCTCTGACTCCAGGCGTATATTTTTTCCGCCCAGCAAGGATTTTTTAGTATTCTCGATATACGCCTGCCCAGCCTGGACTTGTCGATTTTCAAGGCCAGCACTCCCAGAAGGTGGGGGTTTAAAAAGCTTAAAGTGAAGACAAAGGTGAGGATGATCGTGGCAACCATGCCAGCTAAGAGTAGATATGCGCCCTTGCCCAAGCTGGTCATCATGCCGATTCCCTTGTGAAAGAATAGGGCGACTATGACCAGCTGCACTATGTTCCCTTCGATAAGGCGGGAAAATACCACATTGGAGGCTACCGCGGAGTCTATGCCCAGTTTTGCGAAGTGCATGACCTGGAAGGGCTGGCCGCCCACCGAGCCCGGGGTGATGGAGGAAAAGAAATATCCGGTCATGTTGTTGAAGAAACTGTCTCGGAATGAAATTTTTATCTTGAACCTGGAAAAGACCAGTTTGAAGCGAAGGCTGTCTATGGCGAAGACGAGAAAAATAAGAGCAAAGGGCAGGATGAGCAGGGTGAGGGAGGTTCTTCGTAATGCATCGATCAGCTCCTGCGCATCCAAAAGAAGTCCTATGAAGACGTTTATTACCAACCCGGCAGCGATGGCGATAAAAATGCGTTTCAGGGTTTTGCGATCTTCTGCGCTGTAGGAATAGGCTGTCCGGCGGCCTTTTTCGCTCTTTTTCCCTTCTTTTTGTGATTCCGGATCGCTGCAGGAAGCTTTGTCTTGTTCCGCATCGAAGCCTTCGGTTTTATTCCGATCGGTTTTATCAGCCTTGGACAGCATAGTAGAAATATACAACCACCCATGCTAACCTTGGCAAGAGCATAGATAAGGCGGATACAATGAAACAGAGAAGCGCAGTGCTGATAGACCGTTGTTTCAAATACGCTTTTTTGGGATTGATGTTGCTCGTTCTCGCCCTGCCCCTGACCGCCCAAGGTCTGGAGTTTCAGTTCAACGGAGTGCGGTTCAATGATGTAATTCTTGGTTTCTTGCCTCTGCCCGTCGGGGCGGATGTGGAATTACATCTCCCGCTGAATCAAAGCGGTCTTTTTTTCAGTCTTCGGGTTGCCGGAGGATACGAGGACAGGCTGATTCTCAGAAACGACTCTAGCGGCAACCCCTTGGCCAAGCCAAGTGCCTTCGATAATGCCCAATGGTTCCATTGGCCCAATGGACAGGTCGACCTGGGACCACTATACAGGATCGTAATTCCAGGGAAGTCGGAGCTGAATCTGGAGTTCTTCGGTCTTGTCCGTGGCAGATTCGAAAAGAACTCCCCGAGCCTCTCCTCAGCTTATTTCCCCGATGCCCAGGAGCTTTTCGCCTTTTCAGCTTTAGGAGGAATCGGGCTCGACGGGGTTGATAACGATTCCTGGGTAAAGCGGGGCGTGGGGGGAGAGCTTTCCCTTGAATATGGTCCTTCCTTGGGCACTCTAGCAGGGGCTTCGGATTTCTACCGGGCTTCGGCACGGCTCGAGGCTTATCTACCCCTCTTCAGTCTCGGCTCTTATCCGCAGAATGGCCTAGCCTCCTATCTGGGCTTTTTTGCTGCCGGCGATTACTCAGGAGGCACGGATATTCCCTTGTACGTCCTGACCAGTTTCGGCGGTAGGCACTTGCGGAACGGGCTAGGCAATTCTATCCGCGGCTATCAACCCTGGGGCTATGAAGCCACCCAAAAAGCCGAGCTGAGCCTGGAGCTAAGACTCCTTGGCCCAGCCCTATTCGGCGTAGAGGGATTACGCCCTATAGCCTATCTTTTTGGTGACGCCGGCTACTTTGGCGGTCTCTATAGCTGCCCAGCGATCAGCGACAAGGATGGATTTATGTACTCCGCCGGAGCCGGCGTCGCGCTGGGAATTTTCGAATTCGCATTCATTGGCTTGCGGGCTGGGTACAGATTTCCAGGCCAGGATCCGCTCTTTGCGAGTTACTTCCCGAAAGGCGAAAAGTTCTTCTGGAATGTGACCTTTCTCCTGCATTTTTAAATAAAAGGATCGAGATTTTTTAAAACTGATTCGATTATGATGTATCGATAAGAAAAGGACAACTAGTTAAAAAAATGTAGATAAAGTAAAAAAAGTCTCGATATTTTAGGTTTTATATATTGCCTAAAAAATATATGTAGCTGTAATATTTCTCCTCATCGGACCTTTTGGCCCGGTTTAGTTTCTGAGGAGGAATACGTATGAACCGTAAACTCATTGCGTTTCTTTTTGTCTTTGCAGCGCTTGGCGGTATGGTTTTCGCCCAGACCGCGACCAAGTATTTTGTCAGCCACCAAGGTGGCTACGTAGGTGCTGCGATTGTTACTGTAGACCATAGCGGCAAGGTAGTTTCCGCAGACCTTGAGGAATGGCAGGGACCGGGCGGCTGGGCCGAAAACAATTCTCCCGACGGCAAATCGATCGTGGATGGTGCGGTAGTTCGTGCTCCTGATCCCTTCGCAAATCTGGGCAGCAAGGATCCCGAGATAAAGGGCTACATGTTCTATATCTACAACCAGGCCGCCAACGGTCCCGGCGTTTGGTCCCAATTTACCCCCGGCGCCAATGGCTTTACCAGGCCTGCCCGCCAGTACGAGCGGGACTTCGAAGGCCTTATGTCCAACCCGATTCGCGCCGAGGCCTATGTCAAGGCAGCTCGGGAAGATAGCCTAGTCAACGTGAAAATCGATGGGCTCAAGGTCACCGTGGGCAAGAAAGCCTCCCAGACCGTTCATTACGGTAACATGGACAAGGCCGATAAGAACGCCGTGTATATGCCGCTCACCAAGGATTCCATTGGATATCGCTATAACTATAAGGCTATGCTGGACTTCTTCAAGGCTCATCCCACCGCCAAGTTCGCCGATGCCACCCTCAAGAAGGCCAAGGTTACCCTGGTCGAGGACAAGAGCGTGGACGCCAGCGCCAAGGTGGCCGATTACACCGCTGCCGAGGACTCGGTCTACGTGGTCGCCGATGTGGTAACCGGCGCTACCTACTCGGACTTCCAGCACTACTCTCTGGAACTTCAGACCGCCTACATGATGGCTGTCGCGAACATGATGATTCAGTTCTGAGGTCGATAGAAGCTTTTATCATTTGAAAGTCCCGCCGGGGGAAACCGCGCGGGCGAATAAAAAGGGCTGCCCGGGGATTCCCGGGCAGCCCTTTTTTGCCGGCAGTGGGACTTGAACCCA
>DFYR01000029.1:0-1053 GCA_002383375.1 Spirochaetaceae bacterium UBA4077 | reverse complement strand
GGGATGAGAGCGAATGCGAAATTTGGCTTGCGACCAGATTGGTCAATGGATATACTTACATTAATAAAAAAATAAACTTTCATTCGGGAAAGCGCGGAGGAACCTGTGCCAGAATCGATACTGATCTGGGGCCTCGAGGTAGTGAGGGGGGTACAGCAAACCCTCGGCCCCGGAATGCTCGGTGTCATGAAGATTGTCACCTTCTTTGGCTCCGAGGGCTTTGTGCTTGCCATGCTTCCACTCATCTACTGGTGCGTGAACAGGGAGTCGGGGGCACGCATAGGCATCACAGTGCTCTTTTCGGCCTTTCTCAACCTGTGGACCAAGGAACTTTTCCACCAGCCCCGACCTTATAACCTGGATTCCTCTCTCGGGNNCCAGCGAGAGCAGCTTTGGTTTTCCCTCAGGCCACTCTCAGACGAGTCTTGTTTTCTGGGGTGTGGCGCTCTCGATTCTGCCCAGGCTGCTAGGCCTCGTGGCATTCCTCCTCATCCCCCTTCTCGTAGCCCTTTCCCGCCTCTATCTGGGGGTTCACTTTCCAACGGATATTTTCGGCGGCTGGGCTCTGGGAGCACTGGTGTTGGGCATCTATTTCGGCCTGGGGGCCAAGATCGAGGGAATGCTCCATCGCTGGAGCTTGAGGCCCCGTCTCTTGCTCATCTGCGCCCTCACCCTGGGCATGAATTTCCTCATGCCCGAGGATACCCGGATGGCCGGAGCCTTCTTTGGCAGCGCAATGGGTTTTGCCCTGGCCAGCAGGTATTTACGTTTTTCGGCAAATGGTTTGATCATAAAAAAAGCGCTGCGTTATCTTCTGGGGCTGGCGAGCCTGCTGGCGGTGTACAGCCTTCCCAAGCTGCTGATCAGGGATCCGGCGCTTTCCCAGCAAGCCCTCGTGCGTTTTATCCGCTACGGAGTCGTAGGGCTTTGGGCTGCCTTCGGGGCTCCCTGGTGTTTTTACAAGCTAGGGCTGGTGGAGCTGGAATCGGCCGGTGAGACGGCGGGCGGAAGTACTGAGCCGAGTTGATTAATAGTGTCACGAAGCCTGCACAA